>JAEWRJ010000040.1 GCA_023460055.1 Bacillota bacterium
GCAGATGGGCGCGCAAGGCGGTGAGCTGTATGAGTGAACAGCAGGTATCCTCCATACGACAGGCGCCGAAAATACCGCGCGGCAAGCTGCTGAAACGCCTGTGGCAGGCGGCGGAGGACGCGCAGGCCGCCGGTTTTATCCGTTCCTTCGAAGGCGGGCTCGATTACCGGGTTGCTCAAAAGGGCAATAACCTCTCCGGCGGCCAGCGGCAAAGGCTGCTGATCGCGCGGGCGCTGGCTGGTCAGCCGGAGCTGCTGATACTGGATGACAGTTCTTCCGCCCTTGACTACCGCACCGACGCCGCGCTGCGCAAGGCGCTGGCCCGCGGCTACAAAAACACGACGGCCGTCATCATCGCCCAGCGGGTTTCCTCCATCATGAACGCCGACCGCACACTGGTGCTGGACGAGGGGCGCGAGATCGGCTTCGGGACGCACAGGGAGCTGATGGAAAACTGCAAAATGTACAAAGAGATCGCGGCCACGCAGATGGGCGCGCAAGGCGGTGAGCTGTATGAGTGAACAGCAGGTATCCTCCATACGACAGGCGCCGAAAATACCGCGCGGCAAGCTGCTGAAACGCCTGTGGCAGTATCTGGGCCGCTACCGCCTGCTGCTGGTGCTGGCGATGATCCTGGTGATCCTGACCAACGCCCTTTCCCTGGCCGGTCCAAAGCTCTCAGGCCTGGCCATTGACGCGATCGGCATCGGGCAGGGCCAGGCGGATTTTGACAAGCTGCTGCTGTATACCGGCCTGATGGCGCTTTGCTATCTTGCTTCCGCGCTGACAGGCTATCTGCTCAACCGGATCACCATCCGCCTGACCAGAAACACCACCTACCGCATGCGCAAGGACGTATTTGACAAGCTGGTCAGCCTGCCGGTCGGCTTCTTTGACAGGCACCAGGCGGGCGATCTGATCAGCGTGCTGTCCTACGATGTGGATACGGTGAACGAAAGCCTGTCCACGGATTTCCTTCAGATTTTAAACAGCGTGATCACCGTCAGCGTATCCTTCGTGCTGATGCTGACCATCCAACCGGTTCTGGTGCTAATATTTGCCGTAACCGTGCCGCTGACCGTGGTCTATATCCGGTGGATCACAAAGCGGACCAGACCCTTTTTCAGAAAAAGATCGGCCAAGCTTGGCGAGCTCAACGGCTATATGGAAGAAATGATGGCCGGGCAGATGACGACCAAAGCATATGGCCGGGAAGATCAGGTGATCGGCCAGTTTGACCGGATCAACCGGGAAGCCGTGGATGCCTACACCACCAGCGAGTACTACGGCACACTGTCCGGCCCCTCGGTCAACTTCATTAACAATATTTCCCTGGCCCTGATCAGTGTATTCGGTTCCCTTCTCTATCTGGCGGGGCGGGTCGGCCTGGGCGATATCTCCTCCTTCATCCAGTATTCGCGCAAGTTCTCCGGCCCGATCAACGAAACAGCTAATATATTGGGTGAGCTGCAAAGCGCTTTCGCGGCGGCCGAGCGCGTTTTCCGCATGATCGACGAGCCGGCGGAAAAGGCGGATATGCCTGACGCCGACACGCTGGAAGAAGTCTCAGGGCATATATCCGCAAGCGAGGTCAGCTTCAGGTATGTTCCGCAAAAGCCGGTGATCGAAAACTTCAGCATGGAAGCTCCGGCCGGTTCTCTGACCGCTATCGTCGGCCCGACAGGCGCCGGCAAAACCACGCTGATCAATCTGCTGATGCGTTTTTACGACGCAGATAAGGGCAGCATCCGGGTGGACGGGCGGGATATCTACGGCCTGACGCGCGGCAGCCTGCGCCGGGCCTATTCAATGGTGCTGCAGGATTCCTGGTTGTTTCACGGCACCATCCTTGATAACATTGCCTACGCCAGGCCGGATGCCACCCGGGAAGAGGTGGAGGCCGCTGCCCGCGCGGCCAAGGTGCATAACTTCATAAAAAAGCTGCCGCAGGGCTATGATACCGTGATCGGTGACGACGGGGTGAATATCTCCAAAGGGCAAAAGCAGCTGCTGACCATCGCGCGCGCGATGCTGTCAGACTCGCCGATGCTGATACTGGACGAGGCGACCTCCAACGTGGATACGCAAACAGAACGGCAGATACAAGCCGCCATGCGGCAGCTGATGGCAGGCAGAACAGCCTTTGTGATCGCCCACAGGCTCTCGACCATCGAAAACGCTGACAACATTCTGGTGATCCGTGACGGCAACATCGTAGAGCAGGGAAGGCATGAAGATTTGATGAAAAAGAAGGGTTTCTACGCCGCGCTGTACGCGGCCCAGTTTGAGGCGGCATGATCACCCCCCATCCGCGTAAATTCTGCGTAAAACCAAGGGCTTGCGAGCCATTGACAATTTATTGCGCTTGTAAACCCCTTTATGAGCGGGTATAATACTGAAGGCCTTGAGTGACGCGCTTTCATGCTATTATGAGGCGGGTTCCCTCAAAACAACATCAGGGAGGATATTATGTCCAAGAAAACATGGTCCACCATATTAGTGGTCGTTCTGGTCGTTGCCGCCGCGGTCGGCATCTATTTCGCCACTAAACCGGCGCCTGCGGCGCCTGTGGAAGCATCGCCGACTCCTGAGGCAGTTGTGGTTACGGATGTTCCCGCCACTGAGGTGCCCACCGAAGCCCCCACTGAGACGCCGACCGAAGTGCCCGCGACGGAAGCGCCCACGAAGGCCCCCACTGAGGTGCCCGTCACCGCCGCCCCCGCTGCCGAGGCAAGCGAAGCGCCGGTAGTTGCCGCCGCTGTGGCCGCCGCTGTTGAAGAGGTCAAGGAGACCGTTGAGACCGCGGCCGCCGCAGCCGAAGCAAAGGTTGAGGAAGCTGTCGCGCAGGTGATGCCCGCCGCCGATAAAGCCAAGGCTGCCATCTGGCACACCTTCACAAAAGGCCAGGAAGAATACCTTGCCAAGGCCGTTGCCGGCTTTAACGCCTCACAGGACAAGTATGAGATCGAACTGCTCAGCCAGCCCTATGACGGCTTCCTGGACAGCGTGAAGAACTCCGTGATCGCGGGCGTCGGCCCCGACATCATTTTCAACTATGCCTCCGAAGCCGCCAGCTATGTCAAGGGCGGCTACCTGGCAGACCTTTCCCAGTATATTTACGATGAAGAGATCGGTATTGAAGGCTTTGAGGGCTCCCTCGTTGATGGCGTCATGAACGGCGAAGTCAAAGCCTTTGAAGACGGCGTCATCCATTATCTGCCCGCCTACACGACCGGCCCGATCCTTTTCTACAACAAGACCCTGTTTGATGAGCTGAAGATCGCCGTCCCCACCACCTGGGAAGAGATGGAAGCGGCCGCCAAGACCATCAAGGAGCAGAAGGGCATCGCCGCGCTTGGCTGCGACAGCCTGACCGACCTGGTCCAGATGTTCATCATGGAGACCCCCGGCGCGGGCTATATCGACGTGGCGAACAAGGTAGTCCTGTTTGATACGCCCGAAGTGCGCGCGAAGATCCAGTGGCTGGTCGACATGGTGAAGGAAGGCTACTTCCTCGTGAAGTCCACCGGCAACTACTTCTCCGAAGACTTCAACGCGGGCATCGTGGCCAGCTACATCGGCTCCTCCGCCGGCTATCCCTACATCACCCCCGCCGACGGCAAGTTTGAGTTCGCCATGGCGCCGGTTCCCGCCGCTACCTGGTATCCTTCTTGGAACCGCGGCCCCATCGTGTTCTACTACAAGGATGACGCGAGGGCCCAGGCTGCCTATGAGTTCGTGAAGTACTTCATCTCCGCCGATGTGAACGCCGGCTGGGTTGAGGCCGTGACGGCTCTGGCCCCCTACTCCTGGACCAAGGAGACCGATGCTTACAAGGCCTATGTCGCCCAGGATACCCTGGCTGCCCAGGCGCTGAACGCCGTGGCCGAGAATCTGGATGTTGCCGGCTCGCTGCCCGCTGTTGAAGGCGCAAACGTAGTCCGCAACGCGCTGAAAGCCGCGATCGAGAAAGCCGCGCTTGGCGATATGACGGTTGATGAGGCCTGGACCGAGGCTGTCACCGTATCCAACGCCGCCCTGCAAGGAAAGTAATCAATCTCCGGGGGCTGCTGCGCGCCAGCAGCCCCCTCTTTTCATTTTATGGATCGGAGAGTTCGGCTATGCGCGTTGTGATGGAGAACCTTACCAAGAAATTCGGCCACTTTACAGCGGTGGACAACTTCAGCGTCACGCTGGAGGATGGCGAGCTTGTATGCTTGCTGGGCCCTTCGGGCTGCGGCAAAAGCACGGTGCTCAACATGCTCGCGGGCATCCTGCCCGTTACAAAGGGCAAGATCCTGTTTGATGATGAGGATGTTACGGACATCGCCCCCGAACAGCGCGGCATTGGCCTGGTATTTCAAAACTACGCGCTTTACCCGCACATGACGGTGCTGGGCAATATCTGCTTTCCCTTGGAGATCCAGAAGGTCCCCAAGGCACAGCGGGAGGCAAGGGCTATGGAAATGGCCAGGCTTGTCCACATGCAGGACATGCTGGGCCGCAAGCCCAAGCAACTGTCGGGAGGCCAGCAGCAGCGCGTCGCGATTGCCAGAGCCCTGGTGAAGAACCCCCGCCTCCTGCTGCTGGACGAGCCGCTTTCCAACCTGGACGCGCGCCTGCGCCTTGAGATGCGTGAAGAGATCCGGCGCATCCAGCAGGAGACCAGGGTAACAACCATTTTTGTAACCCACGATCAGGAAGAAGCCATGTCCATCTCAGACCACATCGTCCTGATGAAAGACGGCCTCCTGCAGCAGCATGCACAGCCCCAGGCGCTGTATACCGAGCCATCCAATCAGTTTGTGGCGGACTTCTTGGGCAATCCGCCGATCAACAACATACCGGGCCTGATCTCAAAAGGTGTATTCAGGACAGAACAGGGCGCCGCGCTTTCCCTGCCTGAGTTTAAGCAGGTGCCCGATGAAACGGCGGTCAATCTGGCCATCCGCGCCGAAAGCTTTATCATGGAGGAAGGCCCGTCGCCTGAGCGCATGACATGCCGGGTGGAGAATGTATATCAAATGGGCAAGGAAGAAATGGCCCAGCTTAACTTTGGCGGCCACAGCTTCAGGGCCTATATCTCATCGGATTACGGGCTTAAGAGAGGCGACACCGTCCATCTGAGCCTGCGCGGCCGCGGCACCTTCGTGTTTGACTTAAAAACGGGGGCACGCTACTGATGCAGCAGACCATGCGACCCGCCGTCAAGAAGAGGCGGCCCGGCATACGGCGCATGATGACGCATATCATCATTTTCGCGCTGCTGGGGTCCGTATTGCTTGGGCTTGGCCTGTACGGCTATCAGACGCTGGAGCGCCGAACGCTCGATCAAAAGCAGACAGCGCGGATAGAGGCACATTTGAACGCAAGTATCAAAGAAGCGCAGGACCTGGCGCGCAGCGCCGCCTTGGACAGCGGTTCTGACGTTAAGATCGGCATCGATTCGCGCAAGCGCAGGCTGAAAGAAGATATCACCGCCTCCGTCACAAGCGGCCTTGAGGACCAGGTTATCGCGCTCACTTCTATCGATACGCTGCTTGGCGGGATAATCAACCGTGTCGGAGACGACGATAAAAAGGCGGCGATCACCGCTGCTTTTACGCAGAGCCGCGATGAGCTGGCCAACCGCGTCGTCTCTCAGGTGGATGCGGCGGAAAACGCGATGGGCATCGCCAGCGCGCGCCTTTCTTTGATGGTGACCGAGCCTGACTACGCGCTAATGTATTTCTACATGCCGCTGATCGCCGCCGGCAGCTTCTGCCTGCTGTTCTCAGCAGCGCTGCTGTCCCTGTGGCTGCGCTATGACGAGCGCAAACGCGCGCGCGTCGGCGAACTGCTTGAGCCGGTGGATTACCTGCTGCCCTTCTTTATCGGCGTAGCGCTCTTTACGCTTTATCCCATGGTGCGCGTGATCATCATGAGCTTCCAGGAGCGGTACAAGCTGGAGGGGAGCTTCACCGGATGGGGCCTTGGCAACTATGAGTACGTGATCAAGGGAATCCCCGGCACAACCAACTACTTCCTGCAGGGCCTGCGCAACACCTTCCTGTATGTGCTGTACACGGTACCGATCTCAACGGCGCTGGCCATCATCATCGCCTATTTGCTAAACCAGAAACTGCGCCTTTCCTCTCTGTTCCAGACCTCTTACTTCCTGCCGATGGTCACTTCCGTCACGGCAGTCGGCCTGGTCTGGCGGTGGATATTCAACCGCGAGTTCGGCGTGCTCAACGCGCTGCTCGGCCTGTTTGGGGTGGAAAAGATCAACTGGTTGCAGCAGGCATCCCATTCAATGACCGTGCTGGTGGTTTTCGGCATCTGGTCAGCGCTGCCCTTTACGATCATCCTGCTGCTCAGCGGCCTGCAGAATATTGACGATACTTTCTATACCGTCGCCAAGGTGGACGGGGCCAGGCAGATGCGGATCTTCCGCAGGATCACGCTGCCGCTGCTCTCCCCCACCATCGGCCTGGTGCTGATCATCAACTCGATCTCCGCCTTCAAGGTGTTTACAGAGGTGAACGTGCTGTTTAACGGTACGCCGGGCCCCGTAAGCAATCTATACACGGTTGTCTATTACATCTTTGACATGCTGCGCCAGCAAAATGAGCTGGGGCGCGCGGCAGCGGCCGCCATCATCCTGTTTTTGTTTATATTGGTTTTCACCGCGCTGCAGCGCTATATACAGCGCAAGTGGAAGTATGATTGAGGAGGCGTATAGAATTGGATAAGGCAGTCAAAAAACGCCTGGGCACAGGGCTGTACGCTTCCGGTATTCTGCTGGCCCTGGCAGGCATGCTATCCTGGCTGGCGCTCTCAAACTTCGCGCAGGCCATCACCCTCTTTGGCGTAGGCCTGATCACGGCGGGAGCCGGGCTTTATATCAACCATTCCTACCGTACCCGCCAGGGGACTGCGCGTACAGTCTTGTACGCGCTGCTGGTGATCGGCGCGCTGATCATGATGTTCCCGTTTTACTGGATGATATCATCTTCGTTTAAGACCTCCGCGGAAATGAGCATCTATCCGCCTACCTGGTCGCCCCGCAACTGGCTGAACTTTGACAATTTCCGTATCGCCTTTAAGACAGCGCCCTTTGAAAAGTATTTTCTCAACTCGGTCGTCGTCACGGCGTCCAGCGTCACGGCTACTGCCATCACCACCATTCTGGCTGCATTCGCCTTCTCCCGGCTGAATTTCCCCGGGCGGGAAGTCATCTTTTCCCTGCTGCTGAGCATGATGATGGTACCCTTTGAAATGCTGGTGATCACCAACTACCAGACCATTGTGAAGGTCGGGCTCAATGACACGCGCTTCGCGCTGGTCATTCCCTTTACAAGCAGTATCTTTTACACCTATATCCTGCGTAATTTCTTCCAGACCATTCCGGATGGGCTTTATTGGTCAGCGCGCGTAGACGGTTGCAC
This sequence comes from Bacillota bacterium, assembly GCA_023460055.1. GTDB lineage: Bacteria > Bacillota > Clostridia > Christensenellales > Aristaeellaceae > UBA1038. The sequence continues at coordinate 7,431 of JAEWRJ010000040.1, forward strand.
CAACTGGCGCTATCTGTGGAAGGTGATGGTCCCCATCGCCCGCCCCTCCCTAGTGACGATCATCCTATTGAACGGCCTGGCCTCATGGAACAGCTTCATGTGGCCGCTTCTGGTGATCAAGACGGATGCAAACCGCACCCTCCCCTTCGGGCTGTATACCTTTACCACGGAGGTAGGTTCCAACAACGAGCAGATGCTGGCCGCCTCTACCGTGGTCGTACTGCCGATGATCATCCTTTTCCTCTTTGCCAGAAAACAGATCATTAACGGCGTGGCCAGGGGCGGCATCAAGGGATAAGCGAAATCAGCGATCAAAAAAGAAATGCCGGAGCAGTTTGCCCGGCATTTCCTTATTTGATTTGAGTCAGTATTATTCCGCTTTCAGTTTGCCGACCTGCGTGATGCCTTCAAGCTTGCCGATCCCGTGAGGAGAAACTGTTTTGATCTCTTCCGTCAGATCTTTGCCTGCTTCAAAGCCATTATGCATACCGTCCTTCCAGGCGCGGCTGTCAGTTACGTCATAAATGATGCCGTCCACGGCGATAAAGGCGCGCTGGCCGTCCTTGCCGTTGAACTTGGCCAGTTCTTCCAGCGTCAGTCCTTCTGTCTGTGCCTTCATCACCATGGCGGCGGTTTCTGCCGCTGCAAGCTTCGAAAGTGCCTCATCCCTGGCTGCCTCAGCTGACTTAAGGGTCTCCTGCAGCGCCATTGCTTCATCCTGCGCGGTTTTCACTGCCGTTTCAAGCTCTGCCAGTTTCTTGGCGTTTTCCTGATCTTTTTGTGTCAGATCGTTGACCTGAGAGAGCAGGGCTGGATAATCGGCTTCCAGCTTGCTTCTATTTTCCGCGATCTTGGGATCGTTGAGAGCAGCGATCTGGGCCGTCAGATCTTCTTGATTTTTCTGGGCGGACGCGAGTTCCGCGGTCAGGGCGTCACGTTCCCCGGTGAGTGCAGCGAATTGATCTTTGGCGTCTTTCAGCTGCTTTTCAAGCTCTGTGACCATGCCCTTGGCGGCCTCAGACTCTACGCTCAGCGTATCACGCTCACCTCTGAGGGCAAGACGCTCGTCCTGGGCAGCCATCAGCTGCTTTTCAAGCTCAGTCACTTTGCCTTTGGCGGCTTCAGCTTCTACTGCCAGAGCATCGCGCTCCCCGCTGACGGTCAAAGCTTGTTCCTGTGCAGCCTTTATCTGCTGTTCAAGCTCAACCACTTTGCCTTTGGCGGTTTCTGCCTCTGCGGCAAGCGCGTCGCGTTCATCAGTCAGCGCCTTTGCGGCGGCTTCGGCTTCCTGAAGAGATTTTTCCTTTTCCTCCGTCAGAGCCGTGACCTGTTTTTTAAGTTCTTCAGCTTCAGCGGAGACGGGCTCAAGCGCCGCGACCTTCGCGCGCTGATCCTCGATTTCAGCCCTCAGCTTGTTCCCCTGGCCGACCTGAACCCCCAGAACCACAGCCAGCGCAAGAGCAACCACAACAAACCCGATGACAAGTTTCTTCATAGTGACTTTCCTTTCCATTGTGATTATTTTAAACACGCACAGCGTGCCAGGTTCAGTTTTTCAGACAGAATCAGTCCGCGGCCAAGCCTTGGACGGCTGCTTCTTCAAAGCCTACAACAATCTTCTGCCCGCTGCGGATAATAGGACTGATCAAAAACTGCGGGTTCTCCATCAGGTAATCGATCATCACCTGCTCATTTGGCGCATAGGCAATGAGATGGGATCTGACCCCTTCATCCTCCAGGTTGATGATGGCCTTTACGCCCCTGCCACGGGCAAACAGCTCCAGTTCACGGCGGCCAAGGCGGTGCTTTTTCAAATCAACGGCCTGGTATGGTATCTTCCGCTCCTTGAAATAGCGTTCCGCTTTTTGCACATCGAAATTACGCTTGTACACATACAACTGGATGCTCATCAGGCTTGATCGTCTTTCCCATCTTCTTCATACGGCAGGGCAAGGCGGTTGCTGCCATCTGACCACAGCCGCTCCAGCCTGTAAAACTCCCGATCCTCCGGGTGAAAAATATGAACAATGATAGTTCCATAGTCCATCACGATCCAGCGGGCGGCCTGCTGGCCTTCAACGCGGCGGGGCTGGATGCCCAAAGCGCTCAGCTCCTGATCCAGATGATCCATCAGCGCGTGGGTCTGCAACGCGCTGGAGCCGGTGGCCAGAACCAGATAGTCTGTGATCACCATCAGATGGTCTACTTTGAGCGCGATAATATCCCTCGCCTTCCTGTCATATAAAAGCTGCGCAATTTTCCTGGCTAAATCTGCTCCCTGCATTCCTGTCCTCCTCATTTATCGGCTTAATACGCGGTCATGTTCCAAATAATCGATTGCCGCGTCGGTTTCTTCGCTGTATTCCTGACCCATCATGGCCACATACTTTCTGGTGCTCCGCATGCAGAACAATGCGGCCGCCTTCAAATCACGATGCATCAAAAGCCTGATTTCGTCAAGGCCCGGATAAGACTTTCGACCCTTCTCGGCCTTATCAGCCACAAAGACACATAATTCAAGCTTCGACATGCCCGGCCTGCCGGTTGTGTGATAGCGGATGGCATTGAGTACATCAGGATCGTGTACATTGTACTTTCGCTCCGCAAAGACCGCGGCGATCTTGCCGTGCAGCAAAGCGTTGCTCTTCATCTCTCCCGGATACTCGCACAGCTGATAGTGGTCCGCCATAGCTTGCATCATGCCAAGCTTCATTTCCTTGGCGCAATCATGCAGCAGAGCGGCCGCGGCCGCGGCCTGCATCTGGAGACCATGCTCATAGGCCAGCTCAACCGCCAGATCACGAACCCCAAGGATATGAGCGTATCGCTTCTGGCTCACATAGGGTTTCATCATAACAGCATAAGGTATCTGGTACAAGCCTTGCAGCGCGATCAGACGGGCTGTTTCCCTGTCAAGCATGCCCGCCGCGTCACTGAGCTTATTGAGCTCCTCCCGCACCATCGCGGAGGATATATTGACCTCCGGCATATCCAGCAGCTCAGCCTTCAATCCATGAGCAGAGGCAAAACGGATAATTTCGCCAGCCTCATATCCTGCCCTTGGGTAAACGAGGAAGCGGCAGAGCCGAAAAAGCTTAGGCACTTTGGACCAGTGCAAAAGACCGGCCAGTTTATCAGCCCCGACAATATACAGGTACTCAGCTTCTGCGGACTTTGCCTTGATCGCCTTGATGGCTTCAATGATGCTTTGCCCTGATTTAAGCGGCTTTTCATCCGCCAGGCGGACACCCTTCAAATCGCGGATCGCTGTCTTGCACAGCTCACGGAGCGGTTTGGCCTGGATGACAGGTTTTCTGTAGGGCGGCGCTGTACTGGGAAGCAGAATGATCTCATCAGCTTTCCCCAAAGACATAACAGCGTTCAAGACGCTGATATGTCCCTCATGAATCGGATCGAAAGCTCCCGCAAAAACCGCTACCCTCCGCACACGCTCATCCTTTCCGCCTGTTAGAAACAGTATACCCTATTTATGGATGCGAGAATAGCAAAAAGTGCCGTACCCGGCACTTTTTGCTAATTGAATGAACCTTGAGCGGATCAAACCATTTCGATCAGCACGCGCTCAGCTGCGTCGCCGCGGCGGGGCCCAAGCTTGTAGATGCGGGTATAGCCGCCGGCAGAGTTCTTTTCCGCGTTGCGTTTGGCGTACTTGGGTCCGTACTCACGGAACATCTTCTCGATAAGAGGATGATTGTTCTCTTTCGTACGCTCGCGGTACTCTTTCTTGGTCTCATCATCCAGGCGGGCATGGGGCATCTCATAGAGATAAGCCATCATCAGCCTGCGGACATGAAGCTTGCTGGGGGCATCGTTCACCACATCAAGGCTAACGATCTGTCCCTTATCGTTGTGATACTCTTTCGTAGCGGCGACAGTGTTGCCGTGCTCACGAATGGCCAAAGTAACCAGACGTTCCGCTATGCTGCGCACTTCCTTGGCGCGCGCCAAGGTCGTTTCAATGCGGCCATACCATAAGAGGTTGGTCACTTGGTTGCGCAGCAAGGCTTGACGCTGATCGCTTCTCATGCCAAGTTTACGTTGTACAGCCATGGGGATATTCCTCCTTTGCCCGGGTGGGCAGTGCTCTTTATTCTTCAGATTGGCGCAGAGACAAGCCCAGCAACTCGAGCTTCTGCTCGACCTCTTCAAGGCTCTTCTTGCCCAGGTTGCGGACCTTCATCATCTCTTCCTGATCCTTCTGAACCAGCTCGCTGACCGTATTGATACCGGCCCGCTTTAAGCAGTTGAAGGCGCGGACGGAGAGATCAAGCTCCTCAATCGTCATATCGACCGATTTGCCCGAGATTCCCGCTTCGCTCTCGCTGGCGGCCGGCAGGACCGGGTGATCCGTCAAGCGGGTGAACAGAGCCAGCTGCTCAGTCAGCTGCTTGGCCGCCATGCCCACGGCTTCCTCAGGATAGAGGCTTCCGTTAGTCCAGATTTCCAGAATCAGCTTGTCATAGTCAGTAATCTGGCCTACGCGGGTGTTTTCAACCGTGTAGTTGACTTTGCGGATCGGGGTATAAATCGAATCGATCGGAATGAGACCGATGACTGCCGGGGTCTGCTTGTTCTTTTCAGCAGGCACATAACCGCTGCCGCGCTGAACCGTCAGCCACATGCGCAGGCTGGCATCCTTGCCAAGGCTTGCAATGTGAAGCTCAGGGTTGACCACCTCAACATCGCTGTCTACGCGAATATCTGCCGCGGTCACGGCCTTGGGCCCGGTCACATTGATCTCAACGACCTTGGGTTCATCCGAATAGGAGCGGAGCGTCAGCTCCTTGATGTTCAGAATGATCTCCGTCACATCCTCCTTCACCCCGGGAATCGTGGAAAACTCGTGCTGAATGCCTTCGATCTGAATGCTGGTAACGGCGGCTCCCTGCAGGGAGCTGAGCAGCACACGGCGAAGAGCATTGCCGAGCGTATGGCCGTAGCCGCGCTCAAGCGGCTCTACCGTAAACCGGCCATAGAACTCATCCTGGCTGCCGCTGCGTTCGATACGGGGATTCTCAATATCTACCATCACAGCTTCTCTTCCTCCTCTTGCTAATCTGCTGTCCGTAGTAGTTGACTCTGACGTCATGGATTAGCGGGAGTAGAACTCAACGATCATGTTCTCCTGCAGCGGGAAGTCGATATCTTCGCGCGCCGGCAGAGCGGCGACAGTCGCCTTTAGCTCATCCGCGCTCAAGGTCAGCCACTTGGGCACAATGTTGAAACCGCCCTCACGCAGCGCCTTAAAGTGCTCCATCTCGCGGCTCTTCTGACGGACAGTGATGACATCGTCCACTTCAACCGTGTAGGAAGGAATATCAACCTTTTTGCCATTCACAAGGAAATGACCATGGTTAACCAGCTGGCGGGCGTGACGGCGTGATTTGCCGAAACCGAGTCTATAGATCACGTTGTCAAGCCTGCATTCGAGCAGCTGCATGAGGTTATCGCCGGTAACGCCGCGCATGCCAACAGCACGCTCATAATAACGGCGGAACTGGCGCTCAAGCACGCCATAGACAAACTTGACCTTCTGCTTTTCTTTCATCTGCGAGCCGTACTCGCTGACCTTCTTGCGGCGATCACCGCCGGGATTACGGGTTGTTTTCTTATTGCTGTAGCCGAGCACTGCGGGAGAGATGTCCAGTGCTTTGCATTTCTTCGCAATCGGCGAAGTATTTCTTGCCATTTACTTTCCCTCCTTACACCCTTCTGCGTTTTGGCGGACGGCAGCCATTATGCGGAATCGGCGTAACGTCCTTGATCATGCTGACTTCAAGCCCGGCGGTCTGCAGGGAGCGGATGGCGGCTTCACGGCCCGAACCGGGGCCCTTCACCAGCACATCCACCGTGCGGAGGCCGAACTCGGCCGCAGCTCTGGCTGCTGTCTCAGCAGCCATCTGGGCTGCAAAGGGTGTGGATTTCTTATTGCCGCGGAAACCCATGCCGCCGGCGGATGCCCAGCTGAGCGCGTTGCCGGCCACATCGGTGATCGTGACGATTGTGTTATTGAATGAAGAACGGATATGCACTACGCCCCGTTCTACGAGCTTTTTTTCGCGGCGCTTGCGCGATACTTTTTTAAGCGATGCTTTGGGTGCCATAGATTCTCCTTCCGTAGGCGATAACGCCTACAACATCAAAACGCTTACTTAGCTGCTTTCTTCTTGCCGGCTACTTGCTTCTTGGGGCCTTTGCGGGTACGGGCATTCTGCTTGGTATTCTGCCCGCGCACAGGCAGCCCGCGACGGTGACGGACACCGCGGTAGCAGCCAATCTCAACCAAGCGCTTGATGTTAAGCGAAATCTCACGGCGCAGGTCGCCCTCGACCTTGACATGATGTTCGATATAATCACGCAGTTTGCTGATGTCGTTTTCGGAAAGATCCCTCACTCGGGTGTTCGGATCAATCTCAGTATCGGCCAGAATCGTCTGTGAAGTCTTAAGGCCGATACCAAAGATGTAAGTAAGCCCGATTTCAACGCGCTTTTCATTTGGCAGATCAACGCCGGATATACGTGCCATCTGTTGGATACACCTCCACATATTTCTCAGGTAAGAATGAATTTTGACCGATCCCTGATGGGACGGTCTATATGATTGACCGCGCAGTCCCCCCGCATGGCAGGAGGCAGCCGCCCGCACGGCTTATCATTTAAGAATAATCAGCCCTGCTTCTGCTTGTGCTTGGGATTCTCACAGATGATCATCACATTGCCTTTGCGTTTGATGATCTTGCACTTTTCGCATATGGGCTTTACTGAAGGACGAACTTTCATGGGACATACCTCCTCAAATCAGCTGCCTTTAGGCAGCGAGCATCAAGATTTGCTGCGCCAGGTGATTCTGCCGCGGGTCAGGTCATAAGGTGACAGTTCGATGGTGACTTTGTCGCCCGGATAAATGCGGATAAAGTTCATGCGCATCTTTCCGGAGATATGTGCCATGATCTGGTGCCCGTTGGGCAGTTCGACCAGGAACATAGCGTTGGGTAACGCGTCGACAACCTTTCCTTCGATTTCAATGACATCACTTTTGGCCAAACACTGAATCCTCCTTATCGGCTGCGTCGGGATCTATCGCGGACAATCCATCCAGCGCCTTGCGCAGGTCGCTGTCCGTCAGTATTCCCTCTGTGTACTTCTCTGCCAGCTGAGGAAACTCATTACTGGTAGAAATAAGGTGCCTGCGGCGCTTTTTCTTAGGTTTTTGAAGCTTCCGGGTGCTTCCGTCGGCAATCAGCACGAAATCAGCGTCCAACTGATATAATATCATAAAGGAACGGCCTTTGTCACGCCCTTTTTGTGAAACAGCAACAATTCCTTCGCGTAAAGGTGCCTTCAATATCTTCCTCCCTTAACCCGGAAAACGATATCCGGGGAAAGTGAGCAGCTCAGGCCCTTGGGGGGTGACCGCAACCGTGTGCTCGTAATGGGCGCAGGCGGATCCGTCAATCGTTTTAATGGTCCAGCCGTCTTCCATCTCCATCACCCGGTAGCTGCCCAGCGTGATCATCGGCTCAATCGCGATCACCATGCCGTTTTTCAGCCTGGCACCGTGACCCGGCAGACCGTAGTTGGGTACCGAAGGATCCTCATGCATGTTGCGGCCGATACCATGGCCGGTCAGTTCCCTCACGACGCCGAAACGATGGGATTCCGCCAGTTTCTGGACTGCGCTGCCGATATCGCCGATACGGTTGCCGTCGATCGCCATCGCGGCGCCTTTGAAGAAGCATTCCTCCGTCACGCGGATTAGTTCTGCTTTCTGGGGAGTGACTTCGCCGATAGCGATGGTAAAGGCACTGTCTGCCTGCCAGCCATCCAGAATGAGCCCGCAGTCAATCGACAGAATGCTTCCTTCCATAAGGGCCACCTCATCAGAGGGGATGCCATGTACCACCTCATCGTCAATGGACGCGCAGATGGACTTGGGATAGCCCTGGTAATTCAGAAAGGAGGGAACCGCCCCGGCCCGCCTGATCTTTTCCTCGGCATAGGCGTCAATTGCGGCGGTGCTTTCCCCCGCCTTGATCACTTCACGGATGCTTTGAAGAATGTCGTAAAGCAGATGACCTGCCGAACGCATCTTCGCGATCTGTGCCGGATTTTTCAGGGTGATCATTGAATACCCAGAGCCTCCAGAACTTCCGCGTAGTTTTCATCCAGGCCGCCTTCGCCGTTCGCGTCGCGCAGCAGGCCCTTCTTTGCGTAGTAGCTGATCAGCGGCTCTGTCTGGCGGCGGTACACTTCCAGACGGTTCAGCACAGTCTGTGCCTCATCGTCCTTGCGCTGTATCAATTTGCCGCCGCAAGCAGGGCATACATTCTTGTCTTCAAGGTACTTGGTGTGGAATGTGCCGTTGCAATCGGGGCATACACGCCGTCCGCTCAGCCTGTCAATGATCACCTGATCAGAAACGATCAGATTGAGAACCGCGTCGATGCGGGCAAACTGGCCGAGCGCTTCGGCTTGTGCCGCTGTGCGCGGGAAGCCGTCAAAGATGTAGCCGTTTTTACAATCAGGCTCCTGCAGGCGCACCTTAACCATGCCGATGATGACATCGTCGGGAACAAGCTCGCCGGCATCCATGTATTTCTTAGCCTCCAGGCCAAGAGGAGTCTGTTCCTTCACATGGCTGCGCAGCATATCGCCTGTGGAGATCTGGGGGATGTTCATCTGCTGGGACAGCCTGATCGCGTGGGTGCCCTTTCCGGCTCCGGGAGGTCCTAGAAAGATCAAATTCATGCTTTTACCTCAAATTTCCGCCCCCTGCCCCGAAGGGCAGAGGGGGAAATTGTTCATTCGTCGCAAGAGCCTGTCTTGCTTATAGGAATCCCTTGTAGTTGCGCATGACCAGGTTCGCCTCAATCTGGCGGACCGTTTCAAGCGCGACAGATACCGCGATCAGCATGGAAGAGGCGGCAAAGGGAATCTGCACGCTCTGCCACATATAAAGCAGCGAGGGAATGGTCGCCAGAACAGCCAGGAACAGCGCCGCGAACAGGGTCAGCCTGTTTGTTGTACGCGCCAGGTATTCCACGGTGTTCTTGCCCGAACGGATACCGGGGATATTGCCACCCTGCTGCTGGATATTCTTGGCGATATCCTGCGGGTTAAAGCTGATGGATGAGTAGAAGTAGCTGAACGCAACGATGAGCAGCGCAGTCACGACCAGGTACAGCGGCGCCTGCGGATGCATGTAGGCATTCCACCAGCGATACGCGCCGGAGCTGGTACCGAACATCGAGATGATCGTGCCGGGGAAGGCCATGAAGCTGTAGGCAAAGATCAGAGGCAGCACGCCGACGGAAACGACCTTCAGCGGAATGTGCGTGCTCTGTCCGCCGTACATCTTGCGGCCGACAACGCGCTTGGCGTACTGAACAGGGATCCTGCGCTCGCCCAAATCAACGAAGGTGACAACCGTAATGATCACAAGCGCCGTGACGATCAGGATCAGGAAGTTGACCACCGGGCTGCCCGCGCCGGTGTAGGCTGTGAGGCCCAGAGCGTCGGTGAAGGCGAGCAGAATGCCGTTGAAGAGGTTGGAGATGATACCCGCGAAAATCAGCAGCGAGATACCGTTCCCGATCCCGTTGGCCGTAACGCGTTCACCGATCCACATCGCGAGGGCCGTGCCGCCGGCCATGATGATGCCGATGGAGAGCAGACCCCAGAAGTTGTTGTAGGTTTCCATCAGCACGCGCGCGCCGCCTTGGGTGGTCGCGCTGTTCAGGCCGGCAATGATACCGATGGCCTGCAGAGCTGCCAGGAAAATGGTGGAGTAACGGGTGATTCGGTTAAGCTTGGCTTTCCCCTCTTCACCGCCCTCTTTGGCCATCCTCTCCAGCGCCGGAATGGCGATCTGCAGCAGCTGGATAATGATGCTTGCGTTGATGTAGGGGGTAATACCCATGGCCATGATGGTCATTTGGTTAAACGCGTTGCCGGTCATCATGTTGACCAGCCCAAGCATATCAAACTGCTTGGAAACCTCTTGTACCACCGCGGCATTGATGCCGGGGACCGGCACGACGCTGACCAGACGGTAAATAACCAGCATCATCAAGGTATACAGCAGCTTCTTTCGCAGCTCCGGAACCTTCCATGCGTTGCGCAGCGTCTCCCACATGTCAGATCACCTCGGCTTTCCCGCCGAGCGCCTCAATCTTCTCTTTCGCAGAGGCGGTGAAGCGATCAACTTGCACTGTCAGCTTTTTGGTCAGTTCGCCGCCGCCAAGTACTTTGACGCCATCTTTGATCTGTTTCACCAGACCATGCTGCTTGAGGAGCGCCACGGTAACAGTCGTGCCGTCTTCAAAGCGCTCAAGCTCAGACAGGTTAATCGTCGCGAACTCTTTGGCAAAGATGTTGGTGAAGCCGCTCTTGGGGATACGGCGATACAAGGGCATCTGGCCGCCTTCAAATCCGGGGGCTTTTCCGCCGCCGGAGCGGGCCTTGGCACCTTTGTGACCCTTGCCTGAGGTCTTGCCAAGTCCGGAACCTACGCCTCGGCCAAGGCGCTTCGGAGCAGTCGTGGAACCGATTGCCGGTTTCAACTCGTGCAGTTTCATGAGGACGTCCTCCTTATTCCTTGATTTCTTCCACTTTGACCATGTGCTGAACGCGGAAGATCTGTCCCCGAACCGCAGCATTGTCTTCTTTGACCACAGTCTGGCCGATCTTACGAAGGCCCAGTGCCTTCACCGTGCCGATTTGCTTTTGCAGGCAGGCGATCGGAGACTTCGTCAGCGTGATTTGTAACTTCATATTGTCCTCCTCAGCCCAGAATCTCTTCGACCGTTTTGCCGCGCATCTTGGCCACCTGCTCTGCTGAACGCAGCTGCTTGAGGCCTTCAATGGTTGCCTTTACGGTGTTGATGGGGTTGGATGTGCCAAAGGATTTGGCGCGGATATCCTTCACCCCTGCCATGTCGAGAACCGCGCGGGCGGCGCCTCCGGCGATGACGCCGGCGCCTTCCTCAGCAGGCAGCATAACCACCTTGCTGGTCCCGAAGTATCCTGTGGATTGGTGAGGAATGGTGGTTCCGACGATCGGAACGCTGATCATGTTTTTCTTGGCGTCTTCCACACCCTTGCGGATCGCCTCGGGAATTTCCGCCGCTTTGCCCATACCGGCACCGACACGGCCTGCTCCGTCACCAACGACCATCAGTGCGGAAAAGCGGAAGTTACGGCCGCCCTTAACCGTCTTTACGACACGGTTAACAGCAACCAATTTTTCTTTGAACTCAGACTGTTCTTCTCTGCGTTGCATGCCTTACTTCTCCTTCACTTAGAACTTGAGCCCGGCTTCACGGGCACCCTCTGCCAGAGAAGCGACGCGGCCTGTGTACAGATAGCCGCTGCGGTCGAAGACTACTTTTTCTACACCGGCAGCCACAGCGCGCTCACCGATGAGCTTGCCGATGGCCTTGGCGGCGGCAGTCTTGTTCGCCTCTTCAAATGTGCCCTTCACAGAGGCGTCCATTGTGGAGGCCTGCACCAATGTCACGCCCTTGGTATCATCAATGATCTGGGCATAGATATTCGCGTTGCTGCGATAGACACACAGGCGCGGCATATCGGGTGTGCCGCTGATCTTTTTGCGGACACGTGCATGCCTGATTACGCGTACTTCGTTCCTGTCACGCTTTTTGAACATATGCGTTCACTCCCTTTCGATTACTTACCGGCCTTGCCTTCCTTGCGGCGGATGCGCTCACCCTTGTACTTGACACCCTTGCCAAGGTAGGGCTCCGGCGGACGGGTTCCGCGAATATCCGCGGCCAGGCTGCCGACGACCTGCTTGTCGATGCCCTTCACCACGATCTGGGTGGGAGCAGGTGTTTCAAAGGTGATGTCGGCGGGTGCTTCAAACACAACGGGGTGCGAATAACCGACATTCATGGTCAGCTTCTTGCCGTCAACGCTGGCGCGGTAACCGGTGCCGACAAGCTCAAGAGCCTTTTCAAAGCCGGCGGTCACGCCCACAACCATATTGTTGAGCAAGGAGCGGTACAGGCCGTGCATGGCCTTGTGGGGCTTATTATCGGTGGGGCGCTCAAGCAAGAGCTCTCCATCGTTTTGAATTACTTTGATATCCGGGTTAACCTGCTGGGACAGCGTGCCTTTAGGGCCTTTGACAACAACCATGTTGTGTTCATCGACCGTTACCGACACGCCGGCAGGAACCGGAATCGGAAGTTTTCCGATACGAGACATACTTCTACCTCCAATGCGTCAGTCGGTTACCAGATATAGGCAAGCACTTCGCCGCCCAGATTGTTGCTGCGAGCGTTTTTATCAGTCATCAAGCCGCGGGATGTGGACACGATGGCCACGCCCAGACCGCCCAACACCTTCGGCAGCTCCTCGCACTTAGCGTAAACACGCAGACCGGGCTTGGAGATGCGCTTGAGGCCTGCGATAACAGGCTGCTGCTTGCCGTTGACATACTTCAGTGTGAGCTTGATCTGGCCTTGTACGCCATCATCAATTTTCTCATAGGTTTTGATATATCCTTCGTCAAGCAGAATCTTCGCGATTGCCTTCTTGGCATTGCTGGCCGGCATGACGACCGAATCATGCTTGGCAACCTGCGCATTTCTGATACGTGTCAGCATATCGGCAATGGGATCATTTACGATCATGTTGGAACCTCCTTCTCGTCATTCCATCACCAGCTGGCCTTGCGGACGCCGGGGATCTCGCCTTTGTGGGCTAATTCTCTAAAACAGATACGGCACACGCCGTAGCGGCGCAGCACGGAGTGCGGACGTCCGCACAGACGGCAGCGCGTATAAGCGCGGGTGGTAAACTTGGCAGGACGGCTCTGCCGGATCTTCATACTTGTCTTTGCCATATATTACTCCCTTCCCTTACTGCTGCGCAAACGGCATGCCCAGGAGGCTCAGGAGTTCCTTCGCTTCCTCATCCGTTTTAGCGGTCGTAACAAAAATCATTTCCATGCCGCGGATCTTGTCTACCTTATCATAATTGATCTCGGGGAAGATCAGCTGCTCGCGAACGCCCAGGGCATAGTTGCCGCGGCCATCAAAAGCCTTGGCGCTCACGCCGCGGAAGTCACGCACGCGGGGCAGGGCGATTGAGATCAGCTTATCAACAAACTCCTCCATCCGGATGCCGCGAAGGGTGACCTTCGCGCCAACGTTCATGCCCTCACGCAGCTTGAAGTTCGCGATCGACTTTTTGGCCTTGGTGATCAGGGGTTTCTGACCGGCGATCTGTGAGAGCTCATCCACGGCGACTTCCAGCGCCTTGGCATTGTCCTTGGTATCGCCCAGACCCATGTTAATGATCACCTTTTCCAAGCGCGGGATCTCCATGGGGTTCTTATAGCCGAATTTCTGCTGAAGAGCAGGGACAGCTTCGGCGAGGTATTTTTCTTTCAAACGCGTTGCCATATGCTATTCCTCCTCCTTAGTCAATCTGCTGGCCGCATTTTTTGCAAATGCGGGTCTTCTTGCCGTCATCCACCTTCGCGCCGGCGCGGGAGGGCTTGCCGCACTTCTGGCAGACAAGCATCACGTTGCTGGCATCAATGGCGGCTTCTTTATGAATGATGCCGCCGGGCTGACCCTGAGCACGGGACTTCTGATGCTTGGTCACCATCGCCACGCCTTCGACCGTTACACGGCCGCTCTTGGGGTTGACGGCGAGCACTTTGCCCTTGGTACCCTTGTCCTTGCCGGAGATGACAATGACTTCATCCTTGGTCTTTACATGTACTTTCATCGCCATGCTCCTTTACAGTACTTCCGGCGCGAGGGAAACGATCTTCATGAAGTCCTTCTCGCGCAGTTCACGGGCCACCGGCCCAAAGATACGGGTGCCGACAGGCTGGTGATCATCCTTGATGATAACGGCTGCGTTATCATCAAAGCGGATATAGCTGCCTTCGGGGCGGCGCATGGACTTGTGCACGCGCACAATGACTGCCTTAATGACATCGCCCTTCTTTACGGTGCCGCCGGGAGCCGCGGACTTCACGCTGGCGACGATCACATCGCCGATAGACCCGCTGCGGCGGAACGAGCCGCCCAGAACACGGATGCACATGATTTCCTTAGCGCCGGAGTTATCAGCGACCTTGAGTCGCGTTTGCGGCTGAATCATAGTGGTTCCTCCTTTATAGATTCCTCGTCATGGTGCATTGTTGCCCATGAGAGGTCGCATACATTACTTCGCCTTTTCGACGATCTCGACCAAGCGCCAGCGCTTATCACGGCTGAGCGGACGGGTTTCCATCACGCGCACGGTATCGCCGATACCGCAGGCATTCTCTTCATCATGCGCCTTCAGCTTGGTTGTGCGCTTCACGATCTTGCCGTAGAGCGGGTGACGAACCCTGGTGGTGATGGCAACGACGATGGTCTTGTCCATCTTGTCGCTGACAACCACGCCTTGCCTGGTTTTGCGAAGTCCTCTTTGCTCTGACATAGAATTGCCTCCTTTCACGGCTTACTTCTGCGCGGCCTTCTTGCCGGCTTGGGTCTGAACCGTCAGGGCGCGCGCTATGTCACGCTTGACGGAGGATATTTGCATTGTGTTCTCCAGCTGACCGGTCGCCAGCTTGAATCGCAGGTTGAAAAGCTCGCTCTTGAGATCGGCGATCGCTGCGGTCAGTTCCTCGGGCTTCATGGCTGCAAATTCGCTCACCTTCATTGCTTCTCACCACCATTTTTCTCAATAAGTTGATCGCGGGTGTAGATCTTGGTGCGAAGGGGAAGCTTGCTGGCCGCCAGCTTAAGCGCCTGACGGGCCGTTGCTTCATCTACGCCGCCGATTTCAAACATCACGCGGCCGGGTTTGACGACTGCCACCCAGAACTCAGGGCTGCCTTTGCCGGAGCCCATGCGGGTCTCGGCGGGCTTCTTCGTCACGGGCTTGTCGGGGAAGATCTTGATCCACACCTGGCCGCCGCGCTTGGTATGGCGGGTCAGCGCAATACGGGCGGCTTCGATCTGCTGGCTGGTAACCCAGCTGGGAGACGTGGCCACGAGGCCGATGTCGCCATAGCTGATCGTGTTGCCGCGATGGGCTTCTCCCTTCATGCGGCCGCGAAATACCTTGCGGCGCTTCACTCTCTTAGGCATTAACATGGTTATTTGCCTCCTTCGCTGACTCGGGCGGCGGTCTTCTTTGCCTTCGGCATAACCTGGCCCTTATAGATCCACACCTTCACGCCCAAACGGCCGTAGGTGGTCTTCGCTTCCGCGAAGCCGTAGTCGATGTTGGCACGCAGGGTCTGCAGGGGGATGGAGCCTTCGTGATAGTGCTCATTGCGGGCGATGTCGGAGCCATTGAGACGGCCGGACACCTTGATCTTCATTCCCTTGGCGCCGGCGCGCATCGCGCGCTGGATGGACTGTTTCATGGCCCGGCGGAAGGAAATGCGCTTTTCAAGCTGCTGGGCAACGTTCTCGGCTACCAGCTGCGCGTCACTGTCGGGGGTCTTGACCTCAAGCACATTGATGTTGACCGGGTGACCCAGCTTCTTCTCGGCATAGGCCTTCAGGTCCTCAATGCCCTTGCCGCCGCGGCCGATGATCATGCCGGGACGGCCGGTAAAGATGTTGATCGTCATCTTCGCGGCGCTGCGCTCGATATCGATACGGCTGACGCCGGTCGAATAATACTTTTCTTTCAGGTCTTCGCGGATCTTGTAATCTTCAATCAGATTGTCAGCGAAGGTCTTCTTATCCGCGTACCAGCGCGTGCTCCAATCGAAAATCACGCCTACGCGCGCGCCGTGCGGGTTAATTTTCTGACCCATTGGTATTCCTCCCTCTTATCGTTGATCCAGCACGACACTGATGTGGCTGGTGCGTCTGAGCATCGGTGAGGCGCTTCCGCGGCTGCGGGCAACAAAACGCTTCAGCGTGGGGCCCGGGTTGGCGTAGATCTCAGCGATGTAGAGCGAGTTGCGATCGAGATCCTGATTGTTGACAGCGTTCGCGATCGCGCTGTTAAGGAGCTTGATGACAACAGGAGAAGTAGCCTTGGGTGTAAACTGGAGAATTGCCAGCGCTTCGTCCACATTCTTGCCGCGAACCAGGTCGATGACCTGCTTGGCTTTGCGGGAGGAGACGCGCACATGCTTAACGTGCGCCTGAGGACGCTTATCCCGTTCCTGAGCGCGCTTTTCCCCTTTATTGCGGGTATTGGATGCCATGTTTGGGTACTCCTTTCCTCTTACTTGCGGCCGCTTGCTTTTTCACCGGCGTGTCCGCGGAAGGTGCGGGTGGGGGCAAACTCACCCAGCTTGTGGCCGACCATGTCTTCAGTAACGTAAACCGGCACATGCTTCCTGCCGTCATGCACGGCAATGGTATGCCCGACAAAATCCGGGAAGATGGTCGATGCGCGGGACCAAGTCCTTAAAACGGCTTTTTTGCCCGCCTTGTTCATATCTTCAACGCGCTTGAGCAGCGTTTCCTGCACATAGGGCCCTTTCTTAATTGAACGGCTCATTGATTTAGATGCCTCCCTTCATTCGTACTTACTTCGAGTTGATGCGCTTGATGATCAAGCGGTTGGAATACTTCTTGTGCTTGCGGGTCTTGTATCCAAGAGCCGGCTTGCCCCAAGGAGTAACAGGTGAGGGGAGGCCGATGGGCGACTTGCCCTCGCCGCCGCCGTGCGGGTGATCAACGGGGTTCATCACGACACCGCGGACAGTGGGCCTGATGCCCATGTGACGCTTGCGGCCGGCTTTGCCGATGCGCACGTTCTCGTGGTCGGTATTGCCGACGGTGCCGATGGTCGCGCGGGCGATAATCGGTACCTTGCGCATTTCGCCGGAGGGCATGCGCAGCGTGGCGAAGGTGCCTTCCTTGGCCATCAGCTGGGCATAGGTGCCGGCCGAGCGGGCGATCTGGCCGCCGGCACCGGGCCGAAGCTCGATGTTGTGCACCAGGGTGCCCGTGGGGATGTTCGCCAGCTGCAGGGAGTTGCCGGGCTTGATGTCAGCCGCCTCGCTGGAGACGATCGTATCGCCCACATGCAGGCCCAAAGGAGCCAGGATGTAGCGCTTCTCGCCGTCCAGGTAGTGCAGCAGCGCGATGAAGGCCGAACGGTTGGGGTCGTACTCGATACCGGCCACCTTGGCAGGCACTTCCAGCTTGTTGCGCTTGAAGTCAATCAGGCGGTACTTCTGCTTTTCACCGCCGCCCTGATGGCGGACGCTGATCTTGCCCTGATTATTCCGGCCCGCGTTCTTTTTCTTGGGCTGCAGGAGTGATTTCTCCGGCGTTTTCTTTGTAATCTCTTCGTAAGTCAGCACCGACATAAAGCGGCGCGCCGGGGAAGTTGGTTTATAGACACGAATTGGCATTTCTTACTCCTCCCTTAGACCATGCCTTCGAAGAACTCAATGGGCTTGGAGTCTTCGGTCAGCTTCACGTAGGCCTTCTTGACTTCGGGGGTGCGGCCGCTGGTACGGCCCTGGGTCTTGATCTTGCCGATCTGACGCAGGGTATTGACCCGCTGCACTTTGATGTCCTTAAACACCTTCTCAAGCGCCTTTTTAATCTCTACCTTGTTGGCGTCGATGGCGACTTCAAACACATACTGCTTATCGGCGATACCGTTGTAGCCCTTTTCAGTCAGGACCGGGCGCAGGATGATATCATGAGGATTTTTCATCAGGCGTACACCTCCTCAATGCCTTTGACCGCATCCTGCAGAATGATCAGCTTGTTAGCGCGCAGGATGTCATATACGTTCAGGGTGTTGACGTTGGTGCCCGACAAGCTCTCGATGTTGCGCGCGGCGCGGATCAGGGTCTCATCGGGGCCGGCCATCACCAGCAGGGCTTTCTTTTCGACACCCAGATCCTTGAGCATCCTGGCAACCAGCCTGGTCTTCGCTTCGCTCAGAGCGATCTTGTCCACCACGATGATATCGCCCGCGGACAACTTGCTGGACAGCGCGCTCTTCATCGCCAGGCGGCGGACCTTCTTGGGCACGTTGACCACATAATCCCTGGGCTGGGGGGCAAATACGACGCCGCCGTGGCGGAACTGGGGCGCGCGGTTTGAATGGTGACGCGCGTTGCCGGTGCCTTTCTGGCGGTAGATCTTACGGCCGCCGCCGCGGACTTTGCCGCGGGTCAGGGCGCTTTGCGTTCCCTGGCGCTTATTGGCCAGAATGGAACGGACAACCAAATGCATGGCGGCCACGTTGGGCGTAACGGCAAAAATCTCATCAGAGAGATTCAGCTCGCCCGCTGCTTTACCCTGCATGTTAAGAACTTGAATGCTTGGCATAAACTCTATCCTCCTTCTTAGGCTTTGCAGGTGTTGCGGACAAACAGCAGGCTGTTGACCGGGCCGGGCACAGCGCCCTTGACAAGAAGCAGGTTGCGCTCGGCATCCACTTCCACCACTTCGAGGTTCTGCACGGTCACGCGCTCGACGCCGTAATGGCCGGACATGCGCTTGTTCTTGAACACGCGGCTGGGATCGGAGTTGGCGCCCATGGAGCCGACGCCGCGGTGATACTTCGAACCGTGAGTCATCGGGCCTCTGGTCTGGTTCCAGCGGTAAATAACGCCGGTGAAGCCGTGGCCCTTGCTGGTGCCGGTCACGTCGATCTTATCGCCGGCTTCAAAAACAGAAACCCCGATGGTCTGACCGACCTGGTACTCGGCGGCATTCTCCAGCCTGAACTCACGCAGGTGACGGACGGGAGAGATGCCTGCCTTTTTGAAGTGGCCCGCGTCGGGCTTGTTCACCAGCTTCTGCGCGCGCTTTTCGTTCATCGCGTCAAAGCCGACTTGGATGGACTCATAGCCATCCTTTTCAATTGTTTTCTTTTGCACCACGGTGCAGGGGCCTGCGAGGATCACAGTGACCGGCACCAGGCGGCCGTCGGGCAGGAATTTCTGCGTCATGCCCAACTTTTTGCCTAAAATTGCTTTTTTCATGATGGTTCCTCCTGCCTTACAGTTTGATTTCAATTTCGACGCCG
Organism: Bacillota bacterium; assembly: GCA_023460055.1. Taxonomy (GTDB): domain Bacteria; phylum Bacillota; class Clostridia; order Christensenellales; family Aristaeellaceae; genus UBA1038. Next base: position 26,451 of record JAEWRJ010000040.1, read on the forward strand.
GCGGGAAGATCCAGCTTCATCATGGCGTCCACAGTCCGTGCGTTGGGGTTATGAATATCGATCAGGCGCTTGTGCGTGCGGCGTTCGAACTGTTCGCGGCTGTCCTTGTACTTGTGCGGAGAACGGAGAATGGTGATGATCTCCTTCTCGGTGGGCAGCGGGATGGGGCCGGATACCCGCGCGCCTGTGCGCTTAGCGGTTTCCACGATCCGCTCGGCTGACTGATCGATCAAGTTGTGTTCATACGCTTTGAGCTTGATCCTGATTTTCTGATTGGCCATTT
>JAEWRJ010000041.1 GCA_023460055.1 Bacillota bacterium
CCAAGCCGGGTGGAGACGGAATCCATTGCCAGCGTTGCCGACGCTTCTGTTACGCCATCCTGCAAGGCTTCAAAGCGTTCGATGCGGGATTTGCTCTTGGTGCTGCGCGCCCTGGCACCCCGCTGCATCCACTCCAGCTCACGCTTGTACAGGCTGCGGTTTTTTCGCTGCGCGGCCTGTTCATCGATTTCTCGCTGCGCCTTTCGTTCGAGAAACTGCGAATAATGGCCTTCATAGGCATACAGCGCGCCCCCGTCGATCTCCGCGATGCGGTTGGTCACGCGTTCCAGAAAGTAGCGGTCATGGGTCACCATGACGATGGCGCCGCGATATCGCTGCAAATAGGTCTCCAGCCACTGCACCATGTCGCTGTCCAGATGGTTGGTGGGCTCATCCAGAATCAGCAGCTCACAGGGACTCATCAAGGCCCTGGCGATCGCCACGCGCTTTTTCTCACCCTCGGACATCGCGGAGGTGTTCATGTCAAAATCGAAAAGGCCAAGCTTCGTCAGGATGGTTTTTGCCTCAAAGGCCAAGGCGTCGCGCGCGTGCGGGTCAGTTTTTTGCAGTACAATGTCAAGCAGGGACAGGTTCTTGTCAAGCACCGGGTTTTGCTCAAGGCAGGCGATGCGCATGCCGGAGGACATGGTGATCGTCCCCTCATCCGGCGCGGTCTGCCCTGCGATAATATTCAGCAGGGTCGTCTTACCGGTGCCGTTAATGCCGATGATGCCGATCTTGTCGCTGTCGTTGATATACAGGGATACCTTATCAAGGAGGACCTTGCCCGGAAAGCTCTTGCTGATTTTATCCAATGATAGCAGGATCAAATTGCACCTCGTGTCGTTTGGTCATACATAGTATAACACAATCTTCCGGGATGATGTGATGGGGAGCGGGCCCCGCTGAGGAGCCGGATGAGATTAGTATACACAGCAGGCAAGGAGGTTTGACAACAAAGCGAAGAGCCATGATATTGATCCATAGAAAAATCCCTCCCCGGAGCGAACGGATCAGGGAGGGTTTTAAACTGTTTCCAAGCGTTGGCGCGTCGATGCATCGATTCTTTTGCCTCAATGCTTGGCCGCTGTTCGGGGCGGAGATGAGCGCCGACGGCGGAGGGAGTGAGCGAATCGTGAGTCCAATGCCACGCTTCCCTCCGTCTGCCACGCGCGCAGAGATAAAATAACCCTCTGCTTTGTATGCATCAACGTTTTACATCAGTATAAAGAGCGGCCTCAATCAATGACTAAAAACTATTTATCAGAACTGCTGTCCTGATCATCCTGCCAGGGGCGGATAACAATTTTGCCCTTGCTAAAGCCCGGATTGAACGCATCCTCGATATTGTCAAGTTTCACGTGGTCTGCTATCAGATCTTTGAGGTTCAGCTTTCCTGAGGTGATAATATCCCTTGCCCGCCCTTGGGTATTCGGGTTAACAAAGGATGTCTTAATGGTCAGCTCCTTCTTGAATGCTTCAAATGGCTTAAAAGCTACGCTGTCATCAGGCCCGGTCAAGCCAAAGATCATGACGGTCGCGGCTTTTCCGGCATAATCGATCGCATTCTTGACCGATCCGGAAGCGCCCACGCATTCGATGACCACGCGGATGTTATTCATCCCGTGTTCACGGAGCGCGGCGCTTACATCATCATGAAAAGGATCTAAAACCAAATCAGCCCCAAGCTTTTTAGCCAGATCAAATTTGTTTTTATTTGGCTCGAGCAGGATAGTTCTGCTTGCGCCGGACATCTGAGCGAGCTGCAGCATGATCATGCCAATGGTTCCGCCGCCGATAATCATCACGATATCACCGGCTTGTATGCCGCATAAGTCAATGCCATGCAGACAGCAAGCGACAGGTTCGCACATGGCGGCAACTTCAAACGGCACGTGATCCGGTATAACAAACAGCTGGCGTTCCAGCACTTTGCAGTACTCCGCGAAACCACCGTTATAGTTCACCCCGGTAGCTGCCATCGCGTCGCAAAAATGCGGTTGGCCGTTTCGGCAATGATCGCATGCCCCGCAGGAGATGTTGGGGTCGATCGTCACGCGCTGCCCCGGCTGAACACGCGTTACCTGACTTCCAACCTTTTCTACGATCCCGCTGAACTCGTGCCCCAGGATGACAGGAGGATTGCAGTCTGTGGCGCCCTTCGCGCCGGAAAAAATGTGCAGGTCAGTGCCGCAGACACCGCAGGCCATGACTTTAACGAGAACCTCGGAAGGCCCGATCGAAGGGATTGGGAAGCTGCTTTCGACCCTGATATCACCTTTGCCATAATAAACCGCTGCCTTCATGTTGTATCTTCCTTTTCATGATGTGAATGTCCGCTTGATTCTACATGACTGACTTGTTTTTGTCGATTGTTTCACAGCGTTTCAGCAAATAATGAAACCTAATAAAGTGTCATCGGGAAGCGGGCATTTATACTGCAAAATATACTCTCTGACAGTGTTTGCATCAGCATAGATGCCAACAAAAAAGCGGATTCCGGATCGGGCTGCCGGAAAACCGCTATGATAGTACCATGATTTGACATATTATCCTTCCCTTGGCGCCAGGTCCTCTTCCTCGATCATTTTAATAAAGGCCAGGCCGATCTTGGGGTCGAACTGCGTGCCGAGGTTTCGGCGGATCTCATCAAGCGCCGCGCTGACGCTCATGGCAGTCTTGTAGCTGCGGGCAGTGGTCATCGCGTCAAAAGAGTCGGCCAGGCACAGGCAGCGCGCGCCCATGGGGATATCCTCCCCGGATAAGCCGCGGGGATAGCCCTTGCCGTCCCATCGCTCGTGGTGGCTGAAGGCAGCGGGCACGACGTAATCCAGGCTGGGGAGGTACTTGATCATGGCGACAGAAGCTTCAGGATGCTGCTTCATGATGGCGTATTCCTCATTGCTCAGGCTGCCTTCCTTGCCCAGAATGCTTTCGGGGATGCCGATCTTGCCGATATCGTGCAGCAGACCCGCCTGCCGGATAATCTCCACATGCTCCGGATCCAGGCCGATGGCCCGGGCCAGACGGGCAGCGTAGACCGCGACGTTTTGCGAATGCTGGTAGGTGTAATGATCCTTCACGTCGATCGCCGCGGTCAAAGCGTAGATGGTGCGGGCGCACTGTTCGTCAAACTTGATGGCCTCGGGTGTCGATGTGAGGCTGACGGTATCCGCTCTGTAGATCTGCGTGCGGTTCTTCCCGTTCTTTTTCGCGGCATAGAGGGCGATGCCTGCATACTGCAGCGTCTCGTCAAAGGTGGAGGAAGACAAAGGATAGCTGCAGATGCCCGCCGAGAAGGTGAAGAAGGGGTAGCCGCTCTCCCTGTTATGATCAATATGGGTTTTGAAGGTGGCGCGCGCCACATCGACCAGCTGGCTGGCTGTCTGCGTATCCATGAATGGCAAGGATACGGAGAACTCTCTGCTCTCATAGCGGGCCAGGCAGCCGCGGTCGCCTACGGTGGATTTCAGGATGGCTGCCAGGTCGCACAGTACCTTTTCGATCTGCTGGGTGCCGTACAGTTCCTTGAAAAGATTGAAATCATCCAGACTGATCATGGCGATCGAGTAGGTGTGCATCTTCGCCTGCTCAAACTGCTTGCCCGCGTGGTCGATAAAGTAACGGCGGTTATACAGGCCGGTCAGCGAATCGATATAGGCCTCCCGCTGCATCTCCGCGTACATGATGGCGTTTTTCGCGGCGATGGACATGACGGCGCAGGCCGACTCCAGGAAGGTGATCTCCGCTGTTGAATAGTTTTTGCGGCTTTCGCGGTCAGCCAGCAGGGCAAAGCCCAGCAGGTTGCCGCCTTCTGAAAGGGGAAGCATCAGCTTGATGTGGTTGGCGGCGAACAGATCTTTATCACTTTCCCACATCGCGCGGAAGTTCTTGGTGCGCATAAAGTCCTTGTAGCTGATGGACAGGTTATGCTCTTTGAGCCAATCGACGATGGGGCTGTCGCCCCTGATGATGAGGCCGGGGGAGGCGACGGACTTGGTGATGGCCTTGGTTACATAGCTGCCCACATCATTACGGACCTGCACGTAGGCCATATCACAATCTGTCGTACGCTCGATCAGGTCGCAGAAGGTTTTAAAGATCTGCTTGTCATCCAGTGACTCATTGATCTCCCGGCTGAACTTGCGCAGTTCCTCTTCCCTGGACGCAATGGTTTTGTTAAACACTGAATACAGTAAATACTTGATCAGGATGTAGACAAGAATGGTCGTTAAAGACAGAAGCACGGCATAGACCATAGGCTTGGCCTTGATGAAATCAGGGAAATAGCGGTCAAACGCCTGCTCAAAGGGGCCGTACAACAAGGTCAATATGATCGTCATGATGACAGAGGAGAACAGGTACAAGGGTCCGCGCGAGGTCATCATCTTGAACGTGATCAGGCGCTTCTTGTAAAGGATGTAGAATAATAAAACGGCATTGATACCTGCGGCCAGAGGATCGACAGGGAAGGAATCAGCACCCGGGATAATGACTGAAGAAGCGACGCCGAAAAACAGCACAAACATGCCGATAAAAAACGGCATGAACGCATTGAGGGACTGGCCCCTGTATTTGATGCCCTGATAGACCATGCGGAAGGACAGCGCGATCGTCACAACAGCCAGTACCAGAGGAAGGATGATCCAGTTGCTGACGCCGTACGCGAAGCTGCGCACGCCTTCTTCCGAAACGACCGTGGGGGAAGTGAAGAGAAAATCCGTATTGCCCAGCACGGCCAGCGCGATCCAGCTGATGGTGATCAACGAGTAGGTGAAGGTTCCCCTGGTTTCGGTATATTGGTAGATGAAATTGTATACGGTATATGGCACCAGGAAGATGCCCGTGATGGAGACGCCAAACCAGAACGCCGGACCGGGATACATCATGGAGCGCATGGCCAGCGACCCCCCGGTCCACAGGATGAAGGAGACTACCTGCAGCATGAAGGCGTTGATCAGCCTGTTCTTTTTGGCTGACAGGCAGATGAGCATCAAGAACAGGTTGAACAGCAGCGCTACGGCGGGGATGGCAACAAAGAGCGTTTGATTTACTGCCATGCGTTCACACCCCCGTTTCTGTTCAGCCCGCAGATGGAACGGAAGTCGACAACATCGCTTGTTGGCGGGTTGATGCTGCGGATCTGATGCCCCCGTGCGTTTTCAAAAGCGCTGAATGAGCCCTTTGGCACGACGTTGACCCGCAGCGGGTCCATGTTGATCAGCTTTTTCAGGTCGATATAATCGTCGTCATAATACTGGAAATAGAGGCTCAGATGCTGTTTGACGATATCGGCGGCTGCTATCTGGCTGCCCCCTTCCTCATCCAGTTCGATGAACATTTGCAGGAAGGCATGCTTTTCGCTGTCATATTCCTTGAGCGCGGCCCAATGCCTGATTGGCAGGCGGGACAGGCCGATGACCTTTTCGATTTCCCTGGCGGTGATGCGGGTAAAGCCGCCGATATCAATCACGTTGGGCGTGCGGTCAATGAACTCAAACTGGGGAATCGAGAGGCCGTCCGCCGGGTTGTGCAGCCGCAGGCAGCGGTAAACGTCGCCCACGCGGTATCGCGTGAAGATGCCTCCCTTCAGCACGGTGATGACCAGCTCATACAGCTGATTGGCGCTCAGTTCGTCCATCAGGTAGGTACGGGGGGTATAGCTTGGATCATCCAGACTGCGCTGCATTTCCTTTTCAGGGATGAACTCATAAAAACAGACATCGGGAAACAATACCAGGCCGTTGTGGCTCCAGGTTTCGGTGCCGATCAGGGTAGGCTCGGTGCCGCCGGCGATCTCCATGGGCCGCTTGCCCCAGAATTTTTCAAGATCATTCTTGTATAGGGTGGAATCGTTGCCGACGCAGACAAAAGCATCCAGCTTGAAGATGTCGCGGGGCAGCATGGGCACCTTGTCCCTGCGGCTGCGGTAGCGGGCTTTCATGAACCTATAAAGCATCACGGGCGACATGCCCGCCATTTTTTTGAGGCTGAAGCCTGAACCGGAGGAAGAATTCAAGAGGTTTTCGCTAATGTAGTACAGGATGCTGCTCATGCCGAAGAACTGGTTCATCCCTTTCTTCACAGCCATCTCAAAGCCCTTGGCCATTTGCTTGGAAAAGGACAGGCTGACTGCTTCCTTTACCGGCGGCATAAAGCGAAAGTCGATCTCACCCTTAGCCAGGTGCGGAAACAAGCCTGTGGGATAAGGCATAGGGGCCAGGGTATAGAGGATCTTCCCCCGCTCCCGCACACGGTAATGCTCCCTGCGCGTCGCGCCGGACAGCACAATGATCGACAGCATATTGCGCGTATAGGTATCCAGCATGCTCTTGGAGTAAGGAGCGCATTTGCGGGGAAACTCACCGCCCTCCCAGGTGGTTTCCAGCCACACGACAGGTTTCGCGGGCAGATCATCCTCCCGCTTGAGCAGCAGGGTATCAGCATAGTCTTCATATCTTGTCAGCGGAACCGTGCGCCGGAACTCATCCACCGATTGGGGAATGGTGTTTTTCAGGAGCCTCTTGCCCAGTTTTGAGCCGGATAACAGCTTGATCTGCTCGATCAGCAGGCTTTTCTGTATCTGCATGTACTCTTCCATGCTGAGGTCAAGAAAACCGCAGTATTCCTGCCAAATCTCCCGGGGAGAGTCCTTGCTGAGTTTCTCGCTAAATCTCATACATCATCCTGCTTGTCGGTCGATCTTCCAAGCGCGCGGGCTATGCTCTGCGCGGTCGGGAGAAGGAATGGCACCCTTTGCCGGTAGCTGCCGTATCCTGGGATGGTTGAGGGAAAGATCACTTGATCCTGAAACACCACATACAACAAGTTCAGCAATGAGGCAAGCAGGCCATTGATCAGCAGGCTGACACTGCCAAGACCCAGCGCTGCGCAAACGCTCATTAAAGTAAAAAATATAACACCCGGATGCCTGCACATGGCGTAGAGGCCGCTGTCCACCAGTTTTAGAACGGGATCCGCGCCGATGTAAGTTTCCTTGACCGGCAGGGCGCCGAAAAGAGCGGAGTATTCTCCCCAGGCGCCTAGGGCGGCCAGCGTCAGCAACAGCGCCCGCAGCAGCGGAGAGACATGAAAGCGGTTCCCGGTCACCGCAGACAGGACCATACCCGTGGCCAGAATGAGAACACCTGCGGCAAACAAGCCTTTGCCAGCCTTATCCCGGCCGCGCATCTTAAGCACGTCAGAGACTGCCATCAATAGAAAGGATACAATGACAATGATTTGCATGATCACCTGAGGGTCGCCGCGTTGATCGCGGTTCGAGCGCGGCTTAAGGGGACGCAAATGTCAGGTAAAGTGCTGAGAATGTGATCCTTTGGCTGAAGCATGCCCTTCGTGTTATTGCTTTGATCATTCATGATCCGACCGCCCTTCCCGGCAAATATAACATATGAACCGACAAATATACTGACGGCTCGATGAAAGCGCCCGATCACTCCGATTCCCGAGAGCCTGTTTCGAAAACAGACCTATTGGGATGAGAGACAAAAGGCAGGAAAAAGCCTGCGTTGTTAGATAATACAACGCCCGGGACCGGAGGTCAATGCTGTATTGCCGTTCCTTCCTTCACAAGATGATGATATAGAGTATACTTCCGGATTTATGTCCTTGTGAGTGAAGAGGAGATGACATGTGCGGAGTTATGAGTGACTTGCGTTACACACAACATCCTTATCATATCAGTTCATTTCACTTCATCGAGAAGCACCATAACAGAAAAGTAATACTTTGTCAACGGTATTGATAAAATTTTTCTTTTTTTGTTTTTACTCCTTAACATATTCCCGGTTATGCACGCCATATATGGATCTGAGCAGGCCGATACCCGTTTTCGTCTTAAAAACATGCTCCATAGCATAGCGGATCTTATCCGGCTCATAGCCTTTGCCCGCGTTGACGAGGTAATCTGCTTCCACCAATATCTGGTAATCCATGCCGTTGATCTGATCCAGGGTGTGATGGTGCCCGACCAGGTAGACAACACGGTCGATCAGGGCTTGCGGATAGCCGCTTTCACCCAGAAACTCTCTTGCCAGGATAGCGCCTTCCGGTTCCTGGTACTCTTTTGCCGTGCTGCCGTATTTCTCACGGCACAAAGGACAGGCGATATCGTGAAGGATCGCGGCCACCTCCAGGATTTCCTGCGTTTGGCTGTCAAGCCCTTCGCATTCCCCGATGGTCCTGGCGTAGGCCCAGACCTTCAGAAAGTGCTCGATATCGTGCAGGCTGCCTTTGCAGTACCGGATCATCTGTTCTGTAAGGCTTGAAATGGTCATGGGGTCGTACCTCCCTGTATATTGATAGCTAATGTGGCCCGGATGATCATCCTTTCAGCATGAACTCCGCCCACTGACGCGGCAGATCCTCGGTATGTTCTTTCCAATAGAGAAGCCGGTTTGTATAATGCCGCAGCCGCGCATCCGCCGGGTCCCTGCATGCCGCTATCCCATAGCGCCGGATGATGGATGTCAGCTCGTAGATCGGAAAGCCCATCGCGTGGCCTGCCGTATGGACCACCCCGCAGGCCTGGCCGATTGCGTGGCACAGGGCAATATCTTCAGGGCTTTTGATGTCCCTGGCGAAGGCATGGACATCAAGGATGGCCCGTCTCGCCGCGCGCGCATCTTCACCCTGCCTGCCGCCCAATCGCCGGATGTGAGAACAGCAGCCATAGGCCTCGTCTCATCCGGATACCGCAGGAGCAAAACCGCCGCGGCTTCTTCTGCCAGCTCCAAAGCCCACAGGACCAATGCGTGGTGATCTATTTGGCTGATCAGGTCTGACAAGTCAGCCAGAAAAGGGCTGTCCTTGGCAAAGAGGATCGAGTTCTTTCTCTTCATTCGCTGCTGTACGTCGATCAGCCAGTCCATGTGTTCTCCTTATCGGGGTATGCGCAAGGGTTGAATGCATGTACGGATGTTACAGCAAGCAGAAGTGAGGGCTTTCGATCACCTGCTTCATATCGCACAGGCAGAAGGGGTGCCCTTCAGGGTCGATCATCACCCGCCAGTTTTCTGAGAATTGCTGGCTTGCCTGTTTCGCGCCGCAATGAACAGCGTGTTCGGCTGCCTGATCAATGTCCATGACAGCAAAGTCCAGGTGAGCCATCTGCTGCTGGGCCTTCGTTTCCTGTGGCCATACCGGCGGCTCATAGGCAGTGTTCCGCTGGAACAGCAGGCCGGGATAAGTGCCCTGCTGGCTTCCCTTGGGATAAGCGCAGGCATATTTCTCATCGAAGGACGCCATATCCCAATCCAAGAGCGCCGCGTAAAAACCGGCCAGCTTATCCGGTTCCCTGCAGTCCATCGTGAATGAATATAGTTTGATCATGGGGTTGCCGCTCATATAGATGTTTCCTTTCTGGTACTATCGCGGGCGCGCGGTGATCATTTCTCCTTTACCCTTGTGCCATGATGATACACGAATACCGGCAGAAAAAACAGCGAGGATTACATGTGCGCCAATATCCTGAAAAGAAAACAAGCCGCGAATGAAGGCGGCTTGCTAAAAAGACATTGCGGTTCAGGGCCTGACGGGTTCCGCGCTCTCCAGGTTTTGCAGATAATGACAAACGGCCGCGATGGGAGCGGGGGGAAGGCCCTGCGCGCAGCGGACGCAGCGGCGCTGGGCGCTGTCCAGAAAATCCCCGTCAAGCGGCCCGGTCTTGGCGTACTTTTTCAGCAGCATCGCTGCGCCGCGGATGTTGCCGACAGCCGCGCGCCTCATCATGCCGGGCACATCCAGTGTTTTTGAGCAGGAGGGATGTTCGCAAAATCGGCATGTCATGGCCTGCGTCATCACCTCGCGCTGCTCCAGGGGGAATGAGCTGTATAGCTTGTCTTTGGTCATGGGGCTTTGCGCGGTGGTGACAAAGTTGGTCATATCCTTCTGGTAGCGGAAGGGGGCCAGACCCTCTTTTGCAAGCACGGCGTTGGCCGCGCTGATGCCTGAGGTGGTGACGGTGGGGGTGCCTGTGCCCATGACGGTGGACTCTCCGCACAGATACAGTCCCCTCAAAACGCCGCGGGTATGGGGCCGCTTTAGCAGGTGCTGGCCCAGCATCTGCTTGGGCCCCGCGACGGCGCCGCCGTTTTTAAGGGTGTAGCGCTCAATGGTCGCGGGCGTCGCGATCTCAGTCAGCCGAACGGCCCGGCTGATACCGGGAAAGCGACCTTCCAGCACGCTGAGCAGACGTGCCTTTTCATGTTCCTTCTTTTTGAGATACTCCTTCCTGCCAGCGCGGTTCCAGGTATCAAAGCTGGGGCCGATGGCCATGATGACGTGGCTGTCATCATCGCACAGCGTTCTGTCATCCACGCTGGGGATGTAGACGGTGACCTCGCGCTCATCCAGACTGTCGGGGTTGGCCAGCATCTCGACGGCCGCGGTGCCTTCCGGGATGGCGCTCTTGTCCACCAGCGCGTAGAGCATAACGCTGGGGTAGGTCGGGACAAGGCTTTTGACCCGCTCAAGCTCGCCTTTGCGCAGCAATTCCCCGGGTAAAAGCTGTTCGTAGAGGTTCCAGACGGTACCGGAATAGATGACATGCTTCGCCGTCAGTGTGCTGCCGTCCGCCAGAAGGACGCCTGAAGCCCGTCCTTCGCGGGTGAGTATCTTCTCGGCCCTGCGGCCGTAGAACATCTCCCCGCCATGCTGCTCGATCACCTTTTCGAGCGCGCCAGGCAAAAAGAGGGTGGACCCGGCCGGATACCAGCTGCCGCCGACATGGTTGTCTACAAACATGACCGCGGCCAAGATGGCCGGAGACTCCTCCAGGGTTGTATAGCAGTAGGTGCTTGTGAGCTTGTCAAAAAAATTGAAGATATCGGGGTCTTTGAAGTAGCGCTTGAGCAGGGTGCCGGCGCTGAGGTTGAGGTAGCTTAAAAAGCGCGCGTAGGACAAAGGGTGCTTGCGCATGCCCTTGAGGGAATTGCGCTTGTCCGTTTCGTCGGGGGTGGTGTAGGCCGGGTTGTCGACCATCACATGGCGGTACATCACTTCCATGTCGCGGTAAAAACGGCGGATGTTATCCCGCTCATTTGGGAACACGCGCCCCAGCTCCTGCGAAAACCGCTCGATATCAGGGTAAAAGCGGATGCGGTGCCCCCTGAAGTTGACACAGTACAGCAGCTCATGCTTGAGAACGGTGAACGGCTCTTCCAGGCAGTTGAACACGAAGCGGTGGGCGTTGAACCCCTCCTCCCCAAAGCCAAACAGCATGGCGGAGCCCTGGTCAAACAGCGCGTCACCGCGCTTGAAAGCGCCGCAGGAGCCGCCGGGGCTGCGGTGGTGTTCCACGACAGCCACCCGCAGCCCCCGCTTGCCAAGGAGGCTTGCGGCTGTCAGCCCGGAAAGGCCGGCGCCGATCACCACCGCGTCATATTGTTTCACCTGATCCATGCGCGTTCACCCCTTGATAATTGATTTATGCTGTCTGAGCCGCGTTCTTCGCCGCGAGATTGTTGGGCAGGTCGAGGTGGATCCTGCCGTCCTTGATCTCGATCACGCGGTCTGCTTTCTGGGCGATGCGCCGGTCGTGGGTGATGATCAGGAAGGTGGTTTTATAGCGCTCGTTGATGTCGCGCATGATGTCGTACACCACCTCGGTGGATTCGCTGTCCAGGTTGCCGGTGGGCTCATCGGCCAGTATGATGCGGGGGTTGTTGATCAGCGAGCGGGCGATGGAGGTGCGCTGCTGCTGGCCGCCGGACATCTTGCCGGCGTTGTTGTTGGCCACCTTCTCGATGCCCATCAGTTTGAGCAGCTCGCGCGCCCGGTCGAGGGTATCCTTGGTGACTTTGCCGTCCCTGATGCGCGCGGGCATCAGCACGTTTTCAAGCGCGGTGAATTCCGGCAGCAGGTAATGGAACTGGAACACGAAACCGATGGTCTCGTTGCGCAGCTTTGCCAGATCGGCCTTTGTCATCTTTGTCGTCTGGATGCCGTTGATGACAACGCTGCCGCTTGTCGGGCGGTCCAGGGTGCTGATGATGTTCAGCAGCGTGCTCTTGCCGGAGCCTGACGCGCCGATGATGGAGGAGAAGGACTGCGCCCGGATATCCAGGTTGATATCATAAAGGACCTGCGTCTTGATCTCGCTGCCGTAGATTTTATTGATGCCTGATAGGCTGATGACATTATCCATTCCTGATGACCTCCATCGGATCTAAGCGGGCTGAGCGCCTGGCGGGGATGAGGGAAGCGAGGGTGGCGGAAAGCACCGCGATGATGCCCGACAGAGAGATGAATGCCGGGTCGATAAATAGGGCGATGACCGGTGTGCCATCCGGGTTGAGCGCGAACTTGGTGAAGGAGAAGGCCAGGCACAGGCCCAGCGCAACGCCCAGCACCGCGCCTGCGATGCCCAGCAGGAAGCCCTCGATGAGAAAGACCAGGCTGGCGTCCCGGTTGCGGATACCCATCGCCTTGAGGATGCCCAGCTGCTTTGATTTTTGCAGCACGGAGATGGCCAGCACGCTCGCGATCCCCAATACCACGGAGAACAGCACAAAAATCTGGATCATCAGGCTGGAGATGCTTTGGCCGTTGAGGCCGCTTAATAGCTGCTCGTTTTGGGTTTTCCAGTCGGTCACCTTCAGGGTGTCCGGCAATGCCGCGTCAAGCTCTGATGCGATGGTGTCGGCCAGGAAGGGGTCCTGCGCCTGCATTTCGATAGACGACGCGGTGCCGCTGCCGTAGCCGTACACTTCCTGCGCCAGCTTCAGGCCGGATATGACCCAGCGTTCGTTGAGAGCGGCTGTGCCCAGGTCAAAGATGCCGCTGACCGTCGCTTCCCGCGTGCTGCCCCTGGGTGTAGCCAGGGTGACGGTATCCACGATACCGGCTTCCTGGGCCAAGTTTTTGCCGATCAAAACTTCGCCATCCCCGGGCAGCGCGCCGGAAACCAGCGATTCGCTCAGGCGGTAGATCCCATCGGCTTTATCAAGCACAAAACCGCGCAGCAGGATCGGGAAATCATCCCCCTGGCTGTTTCTGAGGAAGCCGCTGGCATCCACAACAGGGGAAACATCTTCGACATCGGAGCGGGTCTTCATGATCTGATCCACCACGGCCTGATAATTTTCGACCGTCTCGCCGCGCTTTAAGGCGCTGACCGTGACCTGGGTGTTGCGGCCGATCGCGGTATCGACCAGTTCGATCTGCAGGCCGCTGATGAGGGAACCGATAAACACCTGCACCGATACGCCCACCGCGATGCCGACCGCGATCAGGATGGACTGCCCTTTGGCGTGGGTGAGGAAGCGCCAGGCTATTTTTGCCGCTGTTTTCATTGTTTGGCCTCCGTGATTTCGCGGATGGCCGCGAAGCTTGTGAGCGCGCCGTCCGCGCCGAAGTCATGGGCGCTTTTGCCCGTGCGCGCCAGCGCGCTGCCCGCGATATATACCCGGGGCGCGGGCTTCAGGGCCTTGAGCGCTGCGATGATGGCGGGGAGCTGCGCCAGGTTGAGGTAGTTGGTCACACTGATGCTGACCAGATCAGGACGGAGCGTTTTCACGGCGTTGAGCAGCGTATCCCTGGGCGTGTTGCAGCCGATGTAAACCACCTCATAGCCCAGCAGGGCATAAAAATCCATGCCCATGCGGATGCCGATCTCGTGATACTCTTCCTCTGGGGCAACCAGCAGCACCCGGGTGTTTTTGCCCGGAAGGCCGTATGTTTGCCGCTGTGATAGCACGAAAGGCCAGCAGGCGCCCATCACGGCCTGCACGATGGCGGATTGCAGATGCTCGCGCCAGATGAGCTCGTCTTCCGTGCTCCGGGGTACTTCGATCCGGTTGAGGGCAGGGGCCAGGATCTCTTCATAGAGCTCGGGAAGCGTCGCCTCCCCCCGCTCCAGAAGCCCCAGCGCGAAAGCGACCGCGCCTTCGCGGTCGTTCCCCTCCAGCAGGGCGATGAAAGCGTCCAGCTGCTGTTTTCGTTTGTCAGTCATTCTGTCCTCCTCAGTTATGCTTTGATTGAATCGTTATGGTCATGCGGCCTTCAGGCCTGATCTGTCCGCGCCGCGCGCGGATCTAAGAAATAGTAGGATGAGAGCAGGTAGTCTTGCCCATGCTGCTCTGCCAGTGAATAGAGCCCGCGCTTCACGGCGGCCAGGCTGCCCTCTCCTGACGCGTACGCGTCAAGGGCCTTCATGTACCGGCGCTTTTGCGCGGGATCGGCCGTTTCTTTGAAGTATCCCCAGACATGGCTGGCGGCATTGATGGCGCTGCCCCTGTCGAGGGGCAGGTCCAGCGCGCTTTGCGCCAGGCGGAAAAAGGCGAGCGCGGGGAAGGCTGACTTATCCTTGAGCAGCTCGCGGATCTGCTGATAATGGGACTGGGAATGTTCCAGAACAAGATACTTGTACCTGCCCCACTCCTTTTCCAATTCGCTTAATTTATAAAAATTCTCAACACAAAGCAAGCATTTGCGGGCGGAGACATTCTTGTCTTTGACCTCCAGCATGATGTCAGGCTTTTCACCGGCCAGGCTATGGTAGAAATCCATAAACTCATCGATATTGATGGAGGCGGAATGCGCGCCGGGTTTCCTGTCCGGGTCGCTTTGGGAATAGTGGATCTTCTGCCGGCCATCCCGCGGTGTCCATGTGGCGGCGCAGGCCCTGATCCACTCCGCCTGCGGGGTCACTTGGGCGGGAGGATTGGCCAGGTGGTGGAGGTTGTCAAATACCACCGGAATGCCTGAGCGCCTGCTGATCTCCAGCACATCGCCCACATTGTAGCTCCTGTCATCGTTTTCAATGACCAGCCGCCTGCGGACGTTTTCTGGCAGCGCCTGGAAGCGTTCAACAAAACGCGCTGAGGCCGCGGCCTTGTCCCCATACACGCCGCCGATGTGCAGGATGATCTTGTTCGTCGCGTCCACGCCCAGGCTGTCCAGAAACAGGGCGTGATAATCGAGTTCCGCGGCTGCCGCGACCGCTATCTTTTCATCGGGCGAGTTGAGCACCGTGTACTGGCCCGGGTGCATCGATACCCGCATGCCGCTCCCCTTGATCCTCCCGCCGATCAGGGCCAGGCGGTCTTTGAATTCCTCTGCCCAGAGGATGGTGTTGACGGGGCTGGAGGCAAAGGGGATGATATCGGAGCTGACGCGGTACAGGCGGATACCGTTTGATATGTTGTATTCCACCATGTTCGCCAGAGCGTCCAGGTTGATCCCGATCAGCTCGCGCAGCCGCCCCGGGCTCGCGTTTTTGATCAGGCACTTTTTGATGTCCGTTCCCGGGACGGCCTGCGCCAGGCAGGCATAGCCGATGCTCATGGCCGCTTGCTGCCTGATCCCCCGCGCGGGGGCCGGGGGAAGAACTTGCTTGTGCGCCGGGTATAGGCTTCCCAGTCCGCGCGGCCTTTGTACTTCTTTTCAAGCAGCGGAACGCCGGATACATACAGCAGCATGTAGGTCATCAGCAGCGGG
>JAEWRJ010000042.1 GCA_023460055.1 Bacillota bacterium
CTTGGCCGCGTACTCCTTGGCCCCTGCCTCGTTGAAGGTATCAAGGCCCAGCGCTGTGATGGCGGCCAGTTCGCCCATCTGCACATAGTCAAAGCCGCTCACGTCAACAAACTGGGGCGGGGTGACGGTGTTGAAGATGATGGCCTGGGGATTATCCGGCTCGATGGGCAGCATGGCTTTCACGCGGTCAAGCCCGTGATAGATAGCCTTGCGGAAGTTCACGTTATTCACGGCCAGCTTCCAGTTTTCCGGCTCATAGGCCGCGTCAAACAGCGGGTTGAAGTTCAGCGCGTAGAAATAACTGTAGAAGCCGCTCTGACGCACGGGACGGATCAGATCCGCCAGGGCGGGATCCTGCAGCCACTGCCTGGCAATGGCGGTATCAATGCTCGCCGTGTCAACTTCCCCGCGCTTGTACATCTCGGGGGACAGGGTGGTGGCTTCCTTGTTGAAGGTGCTTTCAATGGTCTCCAGGTAAACATGCTCAGCATCCCAGTTGAGGGGGTTCTTGCTGTAGACGCGCTTTTCCTGGGGCTTGAACTCGCTGATGTAGTAAGCGCCGTTGTAGAGAATGGTGTCATTGCCAGTCGCCAGGCCGAAATCCGCGCCCTTTTCACGCAGGAAATCACCGTTGACAGGCATAAAGCAGACATAGGTGGTCATGGACAGGAAGTAGGGCACGGGGCTGGTTAGCTGATACTGCAGGGTGTAGTCGTCCACTGCCTTCACGCCGACGGTATCCCACTCCGTCTTGGGGGCGGCTTCTTTGCCCGCCTCGGGGGTCGCCGTGCCGTCAAAGTATTCTTTGGCTCCGGCGATGACGGAGTACAGGATGTTCGCGGTGGCGGATGCGTTCTGCGCGTCCAGTATATAGGCCGCCGCGTCCACAAAGTCCTGCGCCTTCAGCTCGGCCACGGGCTCGGCCTTGCCGTTGACCCACTGCACGCCCTTGCGCAGGTGGAAGGTCCATGTCAGGCCGTCCTCAGACACTTCCCAGCTCTCGGCCAGAGAAGGCTGTATCTGCCCCAGGTAATCGTACTCGACCAGGGTATCGATGACGTTGGCCGCGATCGCAAACTCATTGGTACTGGTAGTAATCAGATAGTTCAGGGTGGTCGCCTCGCCGGAATAGAGCATCCGGTAGGTGCTCTGTTCAGCCGCAAGAGCAGACGTCATACTTAGCAGGAGCGCTGCGGTCAGAACCAGGGAAAGTAGCTTTTTCATTAAGGCCCTCCTTCATTTCCATTCACAATGTAGTTTTGCGCGGCTTCCCCCGCGATTGGGGACATTATACAGATAAGGATCAAATCATGCAAGCCAACAGAGAAATTTTGATCCAAATATCATAAATTCCGTCAAAATAGTGCATAATATGCAGGATACGGATCTGAAAAATGCATATTTTGACATCACCGGAAGCAAAAAGGGTATTTCACGCAAGCTGATGTTTCGCTCATTTCCCTTCGCGCCGCTTATTCATTACGCACGGACTGCTTGTAAAGATATATCCATATTAAAACGTTCGCTGACTGCGGCGCAGGATGCTGATGCTTTCCGGATACCATGAGGAGTCTGTTGATGATGAATGCCCGCGCCCGCCTGCTTATTGACGCCCCGCGCCCGCGCGTGCTATTCTCGGCTTGTTCATTCAGCGTATCAGCCGGTACATAGGGCATCCCGTCAACAAACAGGGCATCATAAACAGACAGGGGAATACACCATGCAGGCAAGGGAAGCGATCGCCCCGGAGACCGATATACCGGCAGGAGAAGACCGGCTGGAACTGACCGCGGATACCCTGCGGCTGCTGTGGTCAAAGACCTATAACACACAGGGCAAGCCCGATTGGTCGCATATTTTTCCTTACTACCATGAAGACATCGTGTTCCAGGATTCCATTCAGCGGGTCAGCGGCAAGGAGGAATTTATCGCACTGTGCGGCCGCCTCACGGGCCGCTGCAAGCAGCTGCAAATGGACATCTCCTCCGTCCTCCAGGATGGCAATATGCTCATGTTTGACTGGAAAATGACCATGATGTTCAACAAGTTCCCCAGCACCCCCATCTTCGGCTGTACCAAGCTGACACTGCATGAGGACGGCCGCATCATCAGCCAGCGCGACTACTATGATCTGTGGGGCGATATATTCAACGGCATCCCCTGGTTTGTCAGTCGCTACCGTACATTCATGCGAAAAAAATTTGGGTGAGGGCATTGGGATGAAGTACTCAAAGGACGATCTGGCTTTCTTGAAATTCAGGCACGCCAAGCAGCGCAGCAGCAATGAGCCCATGACAGGCAAAGTCTGCGTGATTTCGGGCGCGACCTCAGGCGTGGGGCTGGAAGCGGCCAAGCGCCTGGCAAAGGGCCGGGCCGAGCTGGTGCTGGTTAGCCGCAACGCGCAAAAGGCGCAGGCAGTGCAGGCGATGCTGCAAGAAACCTATGGAGCAAAGGTACATCTAGTATCCGCCGATTTTGCCAGGCTTGAGGATGTCAGGAAGGCGGCGACGCTGATCTGCGCAAGATGGGACAGGCTGGATGTGCTGATCAACAGCGCGGGGCTGCACTGCACCAGGCGGCAGGAGACGGCGGACGGGAATGAGCTGGTGTTCCAGGTCAACCACCTGGCGCCCTTTCTGCTGACTGCGCTGCTGCTGGGCCCGCTCAGCCGCGCCCCACAGGCGCGCGTGATCCAGGTCAACTCGGAGGGCCACCGCTTCGGCGGGCTCAACCTGGGGGATCTGGATTGGAAAAGACGCCCCTACATCGGCCTGCGGGCCTATGGGGCGTCCAAAATCGCGCAGATCGCCGCCGTGAAGGAACTGGCTGAGCGGCTGAAGGGCAAAGGCATCACGGCCAACGCGATGCACCCGGGCGGGGTCAGGACCGGCATCGGCAGCAACAACGGGCTGCTCTACAGGGCCTGGATGCGCCTGGTCATCCGGCATTTCCTCAAGGACCCGGCCATCTCCGGCGACGCGCTGTATTACCTGAGCGCGGCGCCCGAGCTTTCAGGTACCAGCGGAGAGTACTTCCACCTGACGCTGGAGGCGAAACCGCTGCAGCGGGCGCTGGATCA
Organism: Bacillota bacterium; assembly: GCA_023460055.1. Classification (GTDB taxonomy): domain Bacteria; phylum Bacillota; class Clostridia; order Christensenellales; family Aristaeellaceae; genus UBA1038. Next base: position 3,080 of record JAEWRJ010000042.1, read on the forward strand.
GGAACTGCGCGCGGCTGTATGGGAGCGGACCCTGCTGCTGTGCGGCCTATCGCCCCAGTTCCTTCAAGACGCGGTCGGCAACCAGCTTGCCGGTGAGGATGGAGACGGGCAGGCCGGAGGGGCTGAATGACCATTGACCCGCCTGCAATACGCCGGGGATGGGCGTGCGGACAGATTTGGCGATGGCGGGCATGCTGGATACCGCGGGCATCCGGCTGTTGGTGAAGGCCCACCCGGTGATAGCGCCGCCGGTATTTCCGGTGCGCCGCATCAGGGTCAGGGGGGTGGATACAAATCCATCCTCTGTTTTTTTGCTCAGTTCCGGGTACGCGCCGGCCGTGAGCACAGCGCTGATCTCCTCTTGGCACAGCGCTTTGAACACGTCGTACCAGCCCATCTCCCGGATGTGGCTGACCAGTGGGTAGTCCATCAGGGTGCTGATGATCAGCCCGGTTTTTCCCGCGGGGGCGAGGCTTGCGTCGCGCAGCGCGGGGATGGAAATCTCATAGGTGGTGAGCTTCAGGTATTCCCGCAGCCAGGAGAAGACCGTCTCGCGGTCCGTACTGTACCCGCCCTTCGCGTCACCGATCCGCGTCTGAACGGCCCCCAGGCCCAGCTTGCTTGGGGTATAGAAAAAGTGCGGGCTGTGGCGGCGGGCAAAATATCCCGGATCCAGATCCGTCTCCAGATAAAGCGTCAGAACGGAGTCGCCGCCCTCCTTGTCCCGCAGGAACTCGCGTCGGTCAAGCAGGGTTTTCCGCGTCCCCACGGGCAGCAGTTCCAGCCCTTTGAGCGAGGCATACAGCGCCTTCTGGTCCGCGCACCAGACCAGCCGGCGGTACCCATAGCTATTCCCCTGCGCGTCCTCCACGGTATTTTCAGCGGGGCTGACAGAACGTATCTCCGTTGATACGCGGATCTCTCCTCCGCAGCTTTTGATATACGCTTC
>JAEWRJ010000043.1 GCA_023460055.1 Bacillota bacterium
CGCCGCTTTCAGGTGGAGCTGAAGGCGCGCGCCGCCTCCCCCGAGGGGGCGGACGCGCTGGCGGCAGGCGCTGACGGCATCCTGACATCCTTAGGCCTGCGCAGAACATCCATGAAGGATGGCGCGGAGAAGGACAGCGACACCTTTACAAAGACCCTGCGCTATGAGATGCGCGAAGGCCCCGGTACCGGGGAGACGCTGGAACTTGTGATCGGCGGGCAGACCTATACGGCCATCCCCACCCTGCGCCGGGCAAAGCGGGCGATGCTGGACCTGCGCACGCTGGCGGATGCCCATGCCCGCCCCCATCCCGGCCCCGCGGAAGCGGAGCGGCTGAGCCTGAGGCTCCCAACGGGGGCACAGGGTGCGGTGACCGCCGCCTTCCGCGCCGGGGAAACGGTGACAGTTGGCAATGAGCCGGCCCTGATCGAGGGCTATGAGCTGGACGCGGGCGGCATCAAATTGGATGTCTGCCTGAAGGGGGAGGAGGGATGAGATGCTGAGCATCAACAACAAGGCGCTGCCCACTCCGGGGGAGATGGAGATCGGCCTGATCGCGGTGCCGGATGCCCCCTACCTCAGCCTGATCCGGCTGCGCGCCGCCTGGCCGGGGCTGAGCCTGAGCGGGATGAAAGATGTACTCAAGGATACAGCCCAGAGCTTCACGCTGGCCTGCCCGGACCCAAGAACCGGGGCGGAGCGCGGCTTCACGGCCAAACTGACCGCCTGCGAAGCGAAAGCGATGGGAGGCGGGATGTACAGGCTGGAAATCGCGGTGGAAGAAATCGGGTGAGAAGCAGGCGAAGAGCTTGCTGCGCAAGCGCAAAGCTATGGCAAAGAGGCTGCTTCGCAGCCGCGAAGCCCTTCGGGGGTTCAAGAGGCTCCGGACCAATAACCTTTTTGCGTCGGCCCGGCCGACTCTTTGCCACCGCTTCGCGCGGCTGCAAGCCGCTCTTTGCCTTTAACTAAAAAACGAAACGGAGGAACGGATGACTCAAACAAGGGATGAAAAAACCCAAGCGGTGATTTCCTGGGCTGTGGATAAGATCGGGTGCCCTTATGTGTACGGTGCGACGGGCGCGGCCTGCTCGCCCAGGTACCGGCGGGAGTTGATTCTTCAGTACCCGGATCAGGCGGGGAATATCGCTGCGGGCTGCCAGGTGCTGAATGGGAAGAAGGCGGATTGCGCCGGCTGCGCGTACCTGGGCAAGCCCTGCTTTGACTGCGCGCAGTTTACCCGCAGGGCCCTGGAGCGGGCGGGGTTCAAGCCGCCCAGCGGGGCCAGCAGCCAGTGGCGCTCAAGCCTCTGGGAGGACAAGGGGCTCATCGGGCCGGAGGCGGGCAGCATGCTGTGCCTGGTGTTTTGCGAGAGCGGCGACAAGGACAAGCCCATGAAGCATGTGGGCCTGTCGCTGGGAGACGGCCGGGTGATCGACGCCAGAAACCATGCGAAAGGCGTGGTGCTCTCCCACATCACCGCCTACCCCTGGACGCATTATGCCGCCCTGCCGCCCTTCCCAAGGCCCCAGTTGATCAGCCCCGGTGAGCGCGGGGAGCGGGTGAGAGGGCTTCAGACCCTGCTGATGGCGCGGGGCTTCCCCCTGCCTGGCTTCGGGGCGGATGGTGTCTTCGGGCTGGAAACGCTGGCCGCCCTGCACATGGCCCAGGATGCCCTCGGCCTGCCCCGCCGCGACCAGGCGGATGAACAGATCCTAAAGGCGCTGGCCGCGCCCCCGCAAACAAAGGATGAAGTGACCGAAGAGGCGGATGCGGCGCGGCCTGGGCCGGAGGAAAGGCTAAGGAGGCTGGAGGCATGGATGGAACAGATCGAGCAAAGATTGAAGGAGATGATACGATGAATGAAGTGATCAAATGGGCATCCAGGGCCGGGGCGGTGATCATCGCCTGGCTGTGCCAGGCCCTGGGCGGCTGGGACGCGGCGCTGGGCCTGCTGTTCCTGGTGATGGGGTTGGATCTGCTGACGGGTATCCTCTGCGCCTTTCACCAGAAGAGCGATAAGACACAGGGGGGAGGCTTCCTCTCCCGCAGCTTCTTCCTGGGCCTCACGCGAAAGCTGATGATGCTGGCCCTGGTGATGCTGGCCGCGGCCCTGGACAATATGATGGGCTCGGACGGGGTGGCGAGGCTGGCCGTGATCGGGTTCTACGCGGCCAATGAGGGCCTGAGCATCCTGGAAAACGCGGCACTTTTAGGCCTGCCCCTGCCGGGGGCGCTGACGGAGGCGCTGGAGAGAGTGAGGGAGACGGGGAAGCGATAGGGAAGCGGGAAAATAAATGCTGAATTCTGAATGCTAAATGCTGAATGACAGGGAAGGTGCTGATCATTGCTGAAGCGTGATCGCTGCAATGCTTCCTGATAAGCAGGACCTCCGGGCTGTGATGGCTCGGGGGTCTTTTTCTGTGCGGAGAAAGGGGAATATTTGGTTTAGGGAAAGCATTCGTATGGAAAACGCGCGACTTGGGCGCATTTTTCATATGAATAATGCGGAGATAACTGCAAAAAGGATAGGAAAGACGGGTTCAGTTGTCAAGGAATACTTGACAACTGCTTCTGATGGAAAAAATATAAGATAAACTACTGTAACCTGGATGTCATCATATGAATCATAGTTTTAAAGATGGCGAAATAACACCGGCGGCAACTGTCAAGGAATACTTGACAGTTCAAAAACAGTGCCGGGATTCAGTAGTCGCAAATTTTGAGACAACTCATAACTTTCATGTTTTTAACACTTCACGAGCTTTAAAAAGTGTTCAATCCTCATGATGATGGGCTATGCGAATATAGACATGTCGCCATAATTTCATTGTGGTTGCGATATATGCGATTATGCCTTTTAAAGACCGTGCCAAGTATGGTATTATTCTACATATACCCTAAGGTATGAGCCAGGGGCAAAAGATGACGATATACGGACATGCGGCTCCTTGTACATAAAGAAAGGCGGTATGGACAACTGCAAGACTTGCCGGAAAAAAGCGGGTTTGAACAACCGGATATTAGCGAGGATTCCATCCGCGCGCAGATGCCGCATATCCTTGATATTCTGCTGATAGACAGGTCAGCCTCAACCGCCAGAAAGCCCCGCAACATCATCTGGGCGAATGATAACTACAAAGAGCATGACGCTGAGTTATATGCCGCGACAGCCCCAATTACGCCTGAACTGATCACCGGCGAAAGAAGCGGGCTGATTATGCCCAGGGCACTGAAAACCGCGGCGGTACAAAAAAAGCGTACAAAAGTAAAAGCCGAAGTGTTCACCCCGGCGTGGATCGTAAAAAAGCAAAATGACGCTGTCGATGCTGATTACATGGCCGATGACCTGGAAACATATGCACGCCGAAAATGGCTGGAGATCACCTGCGGTGAAGCGCCTTATATGGCCACCCGCTACGATATGGGCACCGGTGAACCGATACCGCTTGCTGACCGGGTTGGATTCGTTGACCGTAAAATCGCCCGCGTCAGCCGGGAAGTCACTGATAAGGCCGAGTGGCAGCGCCTGGTTGAACTCGCCTATAAGGCAAGCTATGGCTTTGAGTGGAACGGCGATTCGCTTCTGCTTGCTCGCGAAAACCTTCTTTACACTTATCGGGATTACCATGTCGAAAAATGGGGAGAAGCCCCTATTCCCGGATTGATTGAGTCGATAGCGATCATCATCAGCTACAATATCTTTCAAATGGACGGGTTGACCTACACGATCCCTCTTTCGCAAAAAAAAGAGCAGGTTAAGGTACAACAGATTGCTTTCCCTGAAGTATACCCTCCCCAGGATGAGTGGATCATTATTCCCGGCAAACGCGTCAAAGTGATGAACTGGGATACAAATAAAATGGAATACTTCGATAAGGGGTTGAAGCGAAAATGAGTGAAAACACAACCATCAAAACTACAAAGACCATCTATCCTCAAATTTACGCTTATGTTCTCCCTGAGTACAAGCCCAATGAAGGCTGGATAAAAATAGGGTATACGGAACGCAGAAATGTTGATGAACGCATTCGGCAGCAGACGCATACAGCGGGATTGACATATTCAAAGCTGTGGTCCGAACCCGCAAAGTTCCACAATTCGGATGAATGGTTTATTGATACACATCTGCACGCTTATCTGCGCAGGTTCAAGCGGGTTGACCAGCGCCCGAACACCGAATGGTTCTACTATGACGGTACCCCCGGCCAGGCACACGCTGATTTTGACGAGTTCCGCCGCAAAAAACTGAGCCAGACAGGCAAGCAGCTTGAATACCGCCTGCGCGCCGAGCAGGAAGCAGCGGTCAGCAAGGCGTTTGATTATGCCGCCGCGCATCAAGGCGGCGAGTTCCTGTGGAACGCGAAACCGCGATTTGGCAAAACCCTGGCCAGCTACGATCTGGCCCGCCGTATGGGGGCAAAAATGGTGCTGATCGTTACCAACCGCCCCGCCATCGCTAACTCCTGGTTTGACGATTTTGAAAGCTTTATTG
>JAEWRJ010000044.1 GCA_023460055.1 Bacillota bacterium
CATCATGGGGATGCCGGTGTCACTCGCTTCCACGGCCTTGGCATACAGATAGGGCATCAGCCGGCATTTGAGATTCGTATACTTTTTGACGACCCCGGGTGCCTGCTCCCCAAACAGCCACGGCACACGGTAGCTGCTTGAGCCATGAAGGCGGGAATGGCTGCTTAAGAGGCCAAACTGAGCCCACCGCATATAGACTTCCGGGGAGGCCGTGTCTTCAAAGCCGGATATGTCATGGCTCCAGAAGGCGAAACCGCTCAGGCACAGGGAAAGGCCGGCCCTGAGCGACTCGGCCATGGAGGGAAAGGAGCTTGTGCTGTCGCCGCCCCAGTGCACGGGGTATTTCTGCCCGCCGGCTGTCGCGCTGCGCGCAAACACGCAGGCCTGACCCACGCCGCGCTCTTTTTCGAGCAGCTCGAAGACCGTTTGATTGTAAAGAAGCGCGTAGTAGTTGTGCATCAGCACCGGATCACTGCCGTCAAAGTAAACGCAATCTGTCGGAACACGCTCGCCGAAATCGGTTTTGAAGGAATCGATCCCCATATCCAGCAGCGCTTTCAGCTTTCCCTTGAACCAGTCACAGGCGGCGGGGTTGGTGAAGTCGACCAGGCCCATCCCGGCCTGCCACATATCCCACTGCCACACATCTCCGTTTTCCCGCCTGAGCAGATATCCTGATCTCTTTGCCTCGAGGAAGAGAGGCGATTTTTGCGCGATGTAGGGATTGATCCATACGCAGGTCTTGATGCCCTTGTCATGTAAACGCTTGATCATCCCCTCGGGATCGGAGAAAGCCTCCCTGTCCCAATCGTAATTGCACCATTCATATGCCTTCATCCAGAAGCAGTCAAAGTGGAAGACATGAAGGGGAATGCCGTGATCGGCCATGCCGTCAACAAACGCCATCACCGTTGATTCATTGTAATTCGTGGTGAAGGAAGTGGTCAGCCACAGGCCGAAGGTCCAGGCGGGCGGAAGCGCCGCGCGGCCGGTCAGCGCGGTATAGCCTTCAATGACTTTCTTCATGGAGCCGCCGCCGATCACCATAAACTCCAGGCTTTCGCCGGGCAATGAAAACTGCGCGCTTTCCACTGCCTCCGAACACAATTCATAGCTCACCTTGCCGGAACTGTTGACAAACACACCATATCCGCGGTTGGTGACGTAAAACGGTATGTTCTTGTAGGAGAGCTCTGAGGCCGTGCCGCCATCCTCATTCCAAATATCGACGGACTGGCCGTTCCTGACAAATGGCGTAAACCGCTCGCCCAAGCCGTAGATCTTTTCGCCCACGCCAATGTCAAGCTTGACGCGTATATGAGGCCCGGCGGGGGTCATTGCGTAGCCCATATGGCGCGAACCCAGCCCCGTGAGCCGGACGCCGTCTTCAATAAAGGAGAGGCTGAAGGCGTTCTTGCTGATATGGGCTGTCAGCGGGCCTGACGCGATGATGATCCGGTCCTGCGTTTCCGTCACAACAGGCTTTATGCCGGTTTCATTTAGCTGGAATTTCGGTTCGATCTGAGCGCGGCCCTGATGGTGCTCAACCTTTACTGACAGGATCCCGGGTCTGGGTGCCCTGAAGGTGAGCGTGAGAAGAGGCGCGTTCAGTGTCATGCCCCGGTTGGAAACCGGTATGTGCGAGCAGTAGACCACGAAAGCGTCTTCCTGCCAGCGCGCATCCTGTACCTGAGCGCAGTTGTACATTTGCACACCCGGCTTGAGAGACCAAAACCCGTCGGTAAACTTCATACATATCCTCCTATATGTTTATCCCTTAGTACGGCAACAAGAATCGGCAGGGGCATTCATTTGACGGCTTGCCCACATACTAACACAAGACGCTGAGGCTCTCAAGGGAGCGCGGCGGGTTCACGGTGAGACGCGGGTTTGCCGCCCTGCGCTTTTCATAAAGATCTGCAGAGCGATGGCTGCCGTGAGTGACATTACTGAGCCGAATATAAAGGGGGCGGGGGCGCCCAGCCAGCTCCATAATATCCCGGCGATCATGCTGGCGGGCAGCAGGGCGATCCCCACAACGGTGGAATGCAGCCCGAGCATGGTTCCTTTCAGCCCGGCGGGCGATATCTCCGCGATAAATGCCCGCTCAACGCCGGAAATCATCGCCGAGTATACGCCATACAGCACAAATATGACGGCGATCGACGCCCTGCTCCCTCCCAGCGCAAAGCCGAAGTAGACGGCGGAAAACACCAGATAGCCCGCGACAAGCAGCGACTTTCGTCCGATTTTGTCTGAAAGCCTGCCCAGCGGGATGGAGAGGACGGAGGCTGTCAGGTTGAACGCGAAATACAGCAGGATGACATCGGCGTCATTGAATCCGACGTTCCTGGCGCGCAGCAGGAGGAAGGTGTTGGAGGAGTTCCCCAGGGTAAATACGAAAGCAGCCGCAAGGTAGAGCTTCAGCTGACCATCCAGCCTGCCTAAATCTTTCCAAAAAGACTCGCGCTTGATCACCGCGCGCTCCCGCTTCTTCTCTTTGATGAAAAAGAACATCAGGAGGCCCAGCAGCGCCGGGATGGCCGAAACCGCAAACAGTTCCTTGTACTGAAAACCATTGCCGCCATTCTTCAGCAGCAGGTAGCTTGCCAATATGCCGACGGCGGACCCGGCCATATCCAGCGCCTTGTGAATGCCAAAGGCTTTGCCCATATGGTTCTGATCCGCGCTTTCACTCACCATGACATCCCTTGGCGCCGTTCGGATGCCCTTGCCCATCCGGTCGATGATACGCGCCGCCAAGACCCCTACCCAGGTCCCGGCAAGAATGAGCATGGCCTTGTACACCAGCCCGGCGGCATAGCCTGCAAAAGCCACCTGCTTTTTTCGCCCCCATTTGTCGGCGACATAGCCGCTGAATACCTTGAGCAGGCTGGCCAGGCTTTCGGCAATGCCTTCGATGATCCCGATCAATACAGGCGTCGCGCCAAACGCCGAGCTCAAGTAGAGGGGAATGATAGGGTAGACCATTTCCGCGCTGATGTCCGAAAAGAAGCTGACAAGCCCCAGCATGATGACGTTGCGCACAGTGACCTTCCTATGGATTCGCATACAGCGAAATCATCTCTTCCGGTGCGGCCGAAACAAAGGCAAGGCAAAAGGAAGGTGTTGGACAACATCATACCACCATGGCGAAGCGAAATCATCCTGTGCCCATAAATTAAATATTTCCTTGATACAGCAGCGGGAGCGGCAGGGATCAGGACGGGAGACAGCTTGTGGGAACCTTACTGAGGCGGTAGTTTGAAAAGCAATGGCGATATGGCCGAAAGCCCGGTCTTGTGGTATGATGCTTTAGGCGTTTGTTCAGGGATATGCCGCGGCGGGCTATCGGAAGATTTTTTGGCCGCGCGGTCTCCCACAAGCCTAATACTGATGTAAAATGTTAACGCATCCAAAGCAGAGAGTTATTTTGTCTTTGGGCGAGGAGCAGACGAAGGGAAGCGTAGCAGAGCTACGCTGACTGAGCAGCGACATGGCACGGGGACAAAAGAACCGATGCAACGATGCGTTAACGTTTGGAATCAGTATAATATACCGGAAAAGAGCGTGATCCCTTGAACCGATTCCTGCTTAAGCACCCGCTGGTGCGCACCCTGACCGAACTGCGCGGCAATACCCGCGCCTGCGTCTATACCGAGCCGATGTGGGGCCTGTCCATGAACCTGTGCCTGCCCTACGCCTCGGTTTTCATGCTGTCCTTCGGGATGAGCGACGTGCAGGTGGGCATCATCGCGTCCATCTACATGTTCTCGCAGACGGTCTTCGCCTTTCTCTCCGGCGCTATCGTCGACCGCTACGGGCGCAGGTTTTCCACCGCCTTTTTTGATTTTCTGGCCTGGAGCGTTCCCTGCCTGATCTGGGCCTCCAGCCAGGGCTTCTGGTTTTTTGCCGTGGCGGCGCTGTTTAATGGCATGATGAAGATCACCACGGTGGCCTGGGACTGCCTCCTGGTGGAAGACGCACCGAGGGACAAGATCACCCACATCTATTCCTGGGTGATCATCGCGGCCAACATGTCCGCGCTGTTCGCCCCGATCTCTTCCATCCTGGTATCCAGGCTGACGCTGATCCCCGCTATCCGCATCCTGTATATCAATGCCTTTGTGATCATGACCCTGAAGATCCTTCTGCTGTATAAGTTTTCCACCGAAACAGCCATAGGCCGCGTCCGCAAGGAGGCGGTCAGGGGGATGACCTGGCCGCAGATGCTGGCCGATTACAAAGGGGCCGCCAGGGGGATCCTGACCTCTCCGGGCACCAAGTTTGCCATCGTGATCAGCGTGCTGGTTGAGATCGCCGCCATGATCGGCATGACATTCTGGCAGATCATTGCCTCCAGGCGCATCGGCATCCCCGATACGCTGCTGCCCATCTTCCCCATGGCCAAAAGCGTCCTGGCGATCATCCTGTTTTTTACCGTGCTGTCCCGCATCAAGCAGTCCAATTTGAAATTGCCCCTGTACGGCGGCTTCCTGTGCGCGATCGTCAGCGCTTTGCTCTTGATCCTTGTGCCGGGCACCGGGCTGCTGGGATATCTGCTGCTCTCGCTGTCGCTGGCTTTTGAGGCCCTTGGCTTCGCGGCCCTGGGCACGCTGCGCGAATCCCTGGTGGCCATCTACGTCAACCCCGAGGACCGCTCCCGCATCATGGCGCTGCTGCAGACGACGGTGATGCTGGTCAGCGTGCCCTTTGGCTACATCGGCGGTCTGCTCAGCGATATCAACAGAGCCCTGCCCTTCGCGCTGAACATCGGCTTGCTGTCGCTGGGCATCCTGGCGACCGCCTTTTTCTTTGGGGGAAAGAAGGCTGTCAAACCCTGACGCGGATCTTCATAGCATCCGAATAAACAAAACAGCGCCCCGCCGTCAAGCGGGGCGCTGTTATGATGACATACAGTATTACCAGGTAATGCTGTCCGGGTCGGAGGAGTAGCCTACGCAGCCCTTCAGGCCGGCGATCAGTTCCACATCCGCGTCTTCCAGCCGGAAATCAAAGATCTGTGTGTTTTCCCGGATGCGCTCTGGGGTGACCGATTTGGGCAGCGGCAGGTAGCCGCGCTGCAGGCTCCAGCGGATGGCGATCTGCGCGATGGATTTGCCGTACTTCCGGGCCAGATCCTTCATCTGGGGCACCTCGAACACCTTGCCCACACCCAGTGGGCTGTAAGCCTCCAGCAGCATCCCGTTGTCACGGCTGAAATTGACCACCTCATCCTGCGTATCGCCGGGCGCCAGCCGGATCTGGTTGACCATCGGTTTAACGGAAGCCGTCTTCAGCAGCGCCTTGATATGGTGGGGGCGGAAGTTGCTCACGCCGATGGACCGCAGCTTGCCTTCCCCGTACAGGTGTTCCATCGCCCGCCAAGTCTGTGCGTTTTGCGCCTCCCAGTCGTCCTTGAAGAGGACGGGGCGCGGCCAGTGGATGAGAAACAGGTCAAGGTAGTCCGTGCCCAGCTTGCGCAGGCTTTCATTGACAGCGCTGATCGTCTGGTCATAGCCGCGCACCGGGTTTGCCAGCTTGGAGGTCAGGAAGACATCTGCGCGGCTCAGCCCGCTTTCTTTAACAGCCCTGCCTACGCTTTCCTCGTTGCCGTAGCCTTGCGCTGTATCGATGTGCCTATAGCCCGCGCGCAGCGCCTCTGCCGTGCTGTCTCTGGCCTCCGGGCCGTCCTGCACCTGCCAGGTGCCAAAGCCAACGCAGGGGATGGCTACGCCGTTGGACAGGATATAGGGGTCGGTCAATGATTTCATGAAAAATCCTCCTTCGCCGCGCGGACGCGCGGATTGCTTATAGCTATCATAACCCTTATACCCATGGTTTAATCAAGAAAAAAACAATAGAGGCTCCGGTGAGGCGTGAGCAGCGGAAAAACCTTTCCTGTACCCCTTGCTTGGCATATTAAATGCGAAGAAGCAGGGTGCTTTCCTCATGCTGGCCCATGTGCTACTATAAGTTCAGCCGCCTTAACCGACGGCATCCAAAAAAGGCGGTGATCGATTGTTAATAGCGGAAGCGCCACTCAAAGCATCCGAACCCGTGCGCGTTGTTCTGCTGAGCCTGAACAGCCAGTATGTGCATTCCTCCCTGGCACCCTGGTGCCTGGCGGCGGGGCTTGAGCGCTATGCCGCGCCGGGGCTTGAGACGCAGGTGCTGGAGGACACGGTGAATGAGACACCGGACGCTGTTTTAGCCCGGATAGAGGCGGCGCGGCCGCAGCTGCTGGGTATCAGCTGCGCCATATGGAATATCACATTCATCGCGGGGCTGCTGCCGGGGATCCGGGCGGCTCTTCCCCGCTGTGTCATTGTGCTGGGCGGGCCGGAGGTGAGCTACCGGGCGGAGGACGCGCTGGGCAGCTATCCGCAGGCGGATTGCCTGATCGCCGGAGAAGGAGAACTGCCCTTTGCCTGGCTGCTGGACGCGCTTCGGGGCCTGATGTCCCTGGATGAGGTGCCTGGCCTGTGTTATCGCTCCGGGGAAGGCCTTGTGATTCGCGAGCCTTACGCGCACGCGGATATGCAGCCCTCGCCCTACAGCCCGGCCTACTTCTCGGCGCTGGGCGGGCGCATCGCCTACCTGGAGACCAGTCGGGGCTGCCCCTACCGCTGTGCCTTTTGCCTATCAGGCGGGGAGGAGCGTCTGCGGACGGTCCAGCCCGAGCGCGCGCAGGAGGAGATCCTGCTCCTGGCCAACTCGGGCGCCAAGACGATCAAGCTGGTTGACCGCACCTTCAATGCCGGCAGGGCCCGCGCGCTGGATATCCTGCGCTTCATTGCCGATCACCACGGGCGGCAGATCCCGCCCGGCATCACCTTCCACTTTGAGATAGCGGGCGACTTGCTGGATGAGGATACACTGGCGCTGATAGAGGCGGCCCCGGCGGGGCTTTTTCAGTTTGAGATCGGGCTGCAATCGATGGATGAGGCGACCCTGCGCCGGGTGCGGCGGGGGACGGACATGGCCCATCTGACCCGGCAGGTCAGCCGGCTGATCCTCTGCGGAAAGGCGCATGTGCACCTGGACCTGATTGCCGGGCTGCCGGGGGAAGGGCTCAAAGAGTTCGCCCGCGGCTTTGACGCGGCCTTCGCCCTGCGGCCCCACGCGCTGCAGCTGGGCTTTTTAAAGCTGATCCACGGCAGCGCCATGCGCAGGGAGGCGGATGCCTTCCCCTGCGATTATGACCCCTTGCCGCCCTATCAGGTTCGGTCCACACCCTGGCTGAGCGAGGGGGACCTGTCTGTGCTGAAAACAGCCGAGCACGCGCTCGGCAAGCTGTATAACAGCGGGCGCTTCCGCCGTACCTTGCGCTGGCTGACGGAGGAAGGCGGCTTTGAACCCTTCGAGTTGTTTTTAACGCTTGGAGAATCGATCGCCCAGGCCGAGGCAGCTGCCATAGGGGGCAGGCTGTCGCTGGAGGAGCTGAGCAACTGCGTATATCAAAGCCTTGGTCATCTGACGCCGGGGCATCTGCCCTTGCTTCGCGACCTGATGCTGCAGGACCGCCTGGCGACTACGCCCACCAGCGTGTTCCCCGCCTGCCTCAAGCGAAATGAGCCCCGGCTGCAGGCAGTGAAGCGCGCGCTGAAAAGCCGCTTCCCCCGCCCGGAGGGCGTCACCCGCGTGATCGGCTTCCTGTACGCGGGCGATGAAGACCGGGTGGTTTTTTGCGATTATATTAAGGATAGAAGGCATCCGGTGACGGGAGAATACACGCTTCAATATGTTGAAGCGCGTATTCTGAATGCTGAATTCTGAATGCTAAATTCGAAATGACTGGAAAATGGTGGGGAAAACGGGAACACGGAATGCACAGAACGGAAGGGGTTAGAAGACCGTCCGGAATACGGAATGCATATGGTTAGGCCGGCCCCTGCCTCTGGCTGCTGATCTGCTCCGCTATCTCATTGAGGTAAACCCAGCGGTTCATTTTATCGGCCAGGGCTGACTCAAGCCTTTCTTTTTCCGCTGTGAGGATCATCAGCTTTTCATAATCGCTGGCGCTAGACTGCATATCTTCTTCGGCGCGGCGCAGCTGAGCTTCCAGATCTGAGATAACATCGTCGATGGTGTCAAGCTCGCGCTGCTGCGAGAAGGTAAGCTTAGGCTTGGCGGGTCTTGGCGGTGTGCGGGAAGGTTCGGGCGCTGATTTGCCCGATACAGCAACAGCGGCAGGCGCTGATGTCTCCGGTTCACGCCTGGACAGATAATCGGAAAAGTTGCCCGTGTAGCGGCGGATCTCACCGCCATCCCGGAACTCCAGGATCGTGCCCGCGATCTTGTCCAGGAAGTAGCGGTCGTGCGAGATGGTGACCACCGCGCCGTTAAATCCTTCCAGATAGTCTTCCAGTACCGTCAGGGTATCTGTATCCAGATCATTGGTGGGCTCATCCAGAAGCAGTACATTGGGCGCGCCCATCAGGACGCGCAGCATATACAGCCGCCGTTTTTCACCGCCGGAGAGCCGGTTGACTGGGGTCCACTGGACATTGGAGGGGAACAGGAATTGCTCCAGCATCTTGGCGGCGGAGAGGGTGCCTTCACCCGTAACCACTTCGCCGGCGACCTCTTTGATGTAATCAATGACGCGCACATCATCGCGCGGTATGTCCCCTGTCTGCGACAGATAGCCGATGTTGACCGTCGCGCCATGCTCTACGCTGCCCGAATCCGGGCTGAGGATCCCCGCGATCATCTTGATCAGGGTGGATTTTCCGCTGCCGTTGGGGCCGATGATGCCGATCCGCTCGTCCCGGCCCAGCAGATGGGAAAAGTCCTTCACCAGGCAGCGATCGCCGAAGGATTTGCTGATGTTTTTGATCTCGATGATCTTTTTGCCAAGCCGGGTGGAGACGGAATCCATTGCCAATGTTGCCGATGATTCTGTTACGCCGTCCTGCAGGGCTTCAAAGCGTTCGATGCGGGATTT
>JAEWRJ010000045.1 GCA_023460055.1 Bacillota bacterium
CGGCAAATGAAATGGCGGCGTAAAACGGCGGCCTTTTCATCTCTCCCCATATGGGGAGAGATGGCATCTCGATCACACATACATGACTGGTGAAAATGATGGGCAATTAAACTTGCAATCTGCAGGATCAAATAAGCAGCAGAATAATTTATTGACATGGCCATTTTCATGTGCTATGCTCTGCATGATTTTAGAGGAAAGCGAGGGGCGTTGATGACCGTCATCTGCAAATAACAGGACTGTGATTTGCTTTCGTATGAAAGCGATGAGTTTTGTTTTGCGGACATCCGGTCAGACGCCTCCCATAAAGCCGCGGCAGCCCCTGATTGCAGGGGATGTCCGGCAATTTGGCGGGGTCTGCTCCCCGCCTGTTTTGTTTTGCATAGAAAACTCATCGCCATGCCTGCTCTTCACTGTCCTGTCGATAGAAGTGCCTTGTTATTCTATTGCGTGAGGAGAAAATCCGTTCAATCGGTCGGTTTGCCAAACATCAGGTATGCTCGTGGATAATGTTAGTAGTTTTACCCATGGACTCGACGTGGTCGAGGCCGAAGGTTCTTTGCCAAATTTGGCAGGTGGTTGGGGCTTGCTGGGGCGAAAGTACGCTTACCTCGTCCTACCAGCTGTGCTAATCTGCTGGAGAGCAGATGAGCGAAGCCGAAAATTTCTTGCTCCCTGAGCAGGTGGTTTGGGGCCTGGTTGGGGGCGAAAGTACGCTTGCCTCGTCCTACCAACTGTGCTAATGCCCCGCGTTGGTTTTCCTCACTGTTTTTACTCTGTGAGGAAGAGTTTTTCGACCATGGACTCGACGTGGTCGAGGCCGAAGGTTCTTTGCCAAATTTGGCAGGTGGTTGGGGCTTGCTGGGGCGAAAGTACGCTTACCTCGTCCTACCAACTGTGCTAATGCCCATTCTTTGCCTTACGCGCCGTCCCCTTTACATTCCCCAAAAAATATGCGAAAATTCAGGCAGGACAATTAGCACAAGGAGGGTTCTCCATGGGACTGTTTGACAAGAAATTTTGCAATATCTGTAACGGAAAAATCGGGCTACTGGGCAATCGCAAGCTGGCCGACGGCAACCTATGCAAAGATTGCGCCCGGCTACTTTCCCCTTTTGTGACGGACAGGCGGCAATCCTCGGTGGAGGAGATTCGCCAACATTTAAACTACCGGGAAGAGAACAAAAAGCAAGTGGAGGCTTTCACTCCCACCCGCATTTTAGGCAACACCACCAAGGTGTATCTGGACGAAAACAGTCAGCGCTTCTTGGTAACCCGCCAGAAGGACTGGCGCGACGGCAATCCCGACATTGTACCCCTCAGCCAGGTAATTGAATGCCAGCTGGAGGTGAAAGAAGACAAGACGGAACTGTATCAGGAAAACGCCGAGGGCAAAAAAGTCAGCTACGACCCGCCCCGGTATGAGTGTGAATATCGGTTCGACATCACCATCCCCATCAACTCCCCCTATTTTGACGAAATCACTTTTGAACTGAGCGACGAAAGGCCCGACAGCCCCTATACCGACGCCTACCGGGAGTTGGAGCGGCAGGCGGATGAATTGCGGCGCGCATTGAAATCTGTTGCAGGCGGTGCGCCCGCTGCTCAGCAAGCCCCCCCGAGCATTTCTAATACTGACACTTGGGCATGCGCCTGTGGCGCCACCAATTCCGGCAAGTTCTGCATAGAATGTGGCACCAAAAAGCCGGAAGGCCCCGCACGTTGCGCAAGCTGCGGCCATCAGCCACAGACACAAACTCCGCACAGATTCTGCCCCGAATGCGGCGCGCCCTTTGGCGGGTGAGAAAAAATCATCTTAACTAAAGAGTAGCTTTAACGCGGCTTTCAGCCCATCAACAAAGGCTCTTTTTTCGTGAGGAGCCTTTGTTGCATATTGTATGATGTTGCATTATCAAGCAATTTTTGTTGGTAGGCTACTTTTGCCTGATGAACCGAAAAAACCGATGTGCCTACCGCAGAGCAACGCCGCAACGCGCCTAAGCGTCATTGGCAGGTTTAGCATGATAAAGGTTCTCCGGGACACAGTACAACAAATAGTTTTTTGCGTATATCAGGCTAATGGGCTCAGTTTCGTGCCCCTTGATGCAATAGGGGCTGAGTATATTGGCTGACTGTACGCAAGCGCCGAGCCCGCCCATTGTTAATGTGTGACCTGAACGCTACACCAGGCTTGAGGGAGGAGGCTTTGATCTAAAATATACAAATAATGAGAACCTTTCAATTTTGCCATACTATTTAATTGTGGCTCTCAAGGCTCCCTTGGGGGGTAAGTAGCTACACAGGCTAACGGCACGTTCACGTATTGAAAAGTAACACCAGCCATTTTCCGATGTGATCGTCTAGCCCAAAATCCTTATATATCAAGCCCTTTCCGGCCTATCAGTGCCGGAGAGTGCTTCTTCATTTTATATCAAAACCAGCAGGAACATAGACCCCTCCTGCGGCAGCGGGCACTTCCTGGTTGGCGCAGCGCACCGCATCGCGCGCAGGCTGGCGGCGCTGGAAACCGGAGAAGAGGAACCGTCGCCGGAAGCGCTTCGCTCAGCCCTGCGCCGTGTCATAGCGCGCTGTGTGTATGGCGTTGATCTGAACCCCATGTCGGTAGAGCTGTGTAAAGTGGCCCTGTGGATGGAATCACTGGAACCGGGCAAGCCGCTGTCCTTCCTGGATCATCACATCAAGTGCGGCAATTCTCTGATCGGCGCGGTGCCTGCCCTGATAGGCGAAGGCATCCCGGATGAAGCGTTCAACGCGGTCACAGGGGATGACAAGGAACTGTGCAAGACATACAAGAAGACAAACCGGCAGCGGCGAACTGCTTCAGCAAGCGCGCAGATTGGTTTCCTGACCGCGTTTAATCTGGGCATCCCGCAGGAGGAGTGGGATGATATAGCGGATTACGCTCGTTTGGTCGCCGCGGGCGAGGATATGAGCCTGGCGGAAGTGCGCGCGATGGAGCGCGATTACCTTTCTCTTCGCGGGACCGAGGGATGGTGCCATGCCAAGCTGGTGGCGGATGCCTGGTGCGCTGCCTTCACGCAGGAGAAGGTATCGGACAAGAGAAACCTGATACTGGATGGGTCCCGCTTTGATGCTGTGCGAAGCGCGCCGGGGAAGGTATCCGGTGAACTGCGCGCGGAGATCGTTTCGCAGTCGGATGCCTACCGTTTCTTTCACTGGCACCTGGAGTTCCCGGAGGTCTTCTTTTCCTTGAAGCTTGAAAGCGAGCATCCCTGGGGCATAGGCGGCGGGTTCGACGCGGTATTGGGCAATCCGCCCTGGGATATGGTCCAAGTTGAAGAAGTTCCTTGGTTCACAAAGCACGAACCTAATGTAGCTTTGGCAGCCACTGGAGATATCAGGAAACGGATGATTCGTGAACTTAGCATTACAAACCCTCGTCTATATAAGCAATTTAAACTTGCTGCGCGTGCTGTCATGAATGAGAGCAAGTTTGTTAGATTTTCTGGGAATTACCCATTTACTAAAGGAAAAATAAATACCTATGCTACTTTTACCGAGCTAATCCGTAATTTAATTGCGCCAAATGGCCGCGCAGGATTTATTGTCCCCACAGGAATCGCTACGGATAGTGGAACCTCTCCACTATTCAGTGACATGGCGGGAAATGACCGTATCGACTCCCTGTATTCTTTCGACAATCGGCTCCAGATTTTTCCCGGGGTTCATTCCAGCTATCGCTTCTGCCTGCTAACCCTGCGCGGAGCCTCGCTTCGTGGGAAGGCTTCTGACTATGCTTTCTTTTTAGAAAAGACAGATGATCTCAAGGAACGAGAGCGTCACTTTGGCATGACAGGTGAGGAGCTGCGCCTGTTCAATCCCAATACAGGCAACTGTCCCACCTTCCGCAACGCGCGCGATAAGCAAATCGCGGACAAGGTTTACCGCAGGTGCCCTGTTTTGCTGCGCGAAGCCCGTGATGGGCAGATGGAGGAGAATCCTTGGGGTATCAGGTACCAGCAGATGATCAACATGACCAGTGCCTCACATTTATTCAAGACAAGTGAAAATCTTGTTGCGGAAGGATACACATTGGTTGCTAACCGTTGGCGCAAGGGGAAGGAATGGATGCTGCCCTTGTATGAGGGCAAAATGATCTATCTGTTTGACCACCGGTACGCGACCTATGCCGGCGCAACGCAAACACAGCTAAACAGCGGACAGCTGCCCAAACTGACGGATGAGGAGCATAGTGATCCGTGGAAGCTGCCGATGCCTCAATATTGGGTTGACAAGAAAGAAGCGATCAATAAGCTTAGTGACTCAATATTGTCCGTCATCAGTTTTCGGGATATCACAAACGCCACAAACCAGAGGACAATGATAACATGTGTTGCTCCTTATGGCGCATTCGGTAATAACGTCCCCGTCCTTATACCGCAAAGTGAGAATCATCAAAACCTCATTGCTTGCACAATGAGCAGCTTCGTATTTGACTTCATTGCGCGTATGTCTGTTGGCGGAACGCATATGAACTTCTATATTCTCAAACAGCTTCCTGTATTGAGCTTACAAATGCTTAAGAATCATAGTGATCTTGATCATCTGCTTTATATGAGTAGTCTCGAACTGCTGTACACCAGTTGGGATCTTTACCCTTGGGTTTTTAGGGATCTGAAGATGAACATACCGCCTTACCGCTGGGATCCGGAGCGCAGGCACAGGCTGGAGGCGCTTCTCAATGCCATCGTTGCCTGGCTGTATGGGATGGATGAGCAGGACCTGGACTACATCCTGGATACCTTCCCGGGCTTGCGCAGCGATGAAATCCAGATGTTCGGCAGTTACCGGATGAAAGAAGAGATCCTCCAGTGCTTTTCCATCGTCCGAAGGCTGTCTCAGGGGCAGCCCTCCGAGTTGGAAGGATTCCTTTCGCCCGCGCCCGGGGATGCCTCCCGGCAGCATGCCTTCCCAGGTAGGGCGGAGGCGGAACAGAAGATGCCATGGATTGACTGGACTTCATTGCCAAACGGATAGGCGTATAGACAGGGGGATTTCGATTGTGGATACGCATCTCCTGCTCCAGGAACTGGAAAGGGTTAACAGCCTTCCTCTATCCAAATCTGTCAGGAATTTAATACAAGGGGAAGACGAAGGCATCTTGTATCTGGAACAATTTCTGATTGAAAAAATGCGGGCAAGCATGCTGGCAGGGGCGACCAAGTACTGGGAATATGTTTTCCGGCAAGCGCTTGACTTGCTGGAAGCCTTTATCCGCACAGGTCCGGAATATCGATACAAGGTATTCACTGTCAACAGCGATGTTGAAGATAAGGATGAGCAGGGATGGCTTGCTGATGAAATGGCGGCACAGGCAGAGAATGGCGATGATGATTCTTTGTTTGAAAATCTGATGAGCAACTTGATGTCGAACTACAACCTTGAGCCGGAATTTCCTGAATTATTGTTTTGAACAAAGCTGTTTTGGCAGACTAACCCCTTTGAAAGTTAACAAGCATAATGACGGCCCCCCGGATGCGTTCGGGGGGCCGCTTCATGCCGCGGGCTGAGGTTCAGCTTACCGGCGCCGCGTTCTTTTTCTCGTAAGCGCGATCCAGCGCCAGGTTCACCGACAGCCCGCCCAGCACAAACAGCCCGCCGATCAAGCTGTTGAGCGGGAAGGCCTGGGCCAGTACCATATCAAGCAGTACCCCTGCCAGCACCTGCCCCAGGAACAAGGCGAGGGTCATGTAAAATGAGGGGATCTTGCCCACGCAGAAGCTGGATATCAGCACGATCACACCGCCCATCACGCCGCCCAGGTAAATGTAAAAAGGGCCGCTCATGGCGAAGGACACGCTCTGCCCGCCGCCTGTAAATAACAGCAGAAGCAGGGAGCCAGTGAGGCCCACCGCGTAGTTGATCAGCGTGCTGCCAAGCAATCCGCTGTGCGCGGCCTGCCTGGCGTTGATGAGGCGGGATACCAGCACGGTGACGCCGGCCAGCAGGCAGACAAGGACGGGGATAAGCTGGAAATCATCCCACATGAAGACCACGCCGGCCAGGGCCAGCAGGCCGCCCCACAGCTTCTGCCTGCGGAAGGGGCGCTTGGGCAGGCCCAGCAGGCCGAAGTGATCGGCCAGAAGGCTGGATACGCTTTCGCCAAGCAGGCCCAGCGCCATCATGGCCGATACGCTGATATGGCCGAAGGCCGTGTTATTGAATACGGTGGTCATAATGCCAAGCATCCCTCCCAGGTACAGATAAAACGGCAGGCGCTTGAGCCGCAGCTTTTCCCCCTTGATCAGCATGAGCAGCAGGATAAACACCAGGCCGGCCAGATGGATGATGACCAGCGCCGCGGTCTGGCCGACGCGGCCGTTGAGCCCGCCGTTGAATACCACCATGACGGATATGAGCATGCCGGCCAGCAGAGAAAGCAAGTAGTACATGGAACCTCCGACAATTTTATCCATTAATCCGTGTGTTCCGTGAGTTCCGTGGTTCCTAACCCGCTGCGGAGGAAAGAACCAACCACGGAACACACGGAAAACACGGAAGGAGTATGCGCGTTTACAGCCCTAGCTCTCCGCCGCAGCACAGCAGCAGTTCCCCATCGCGCCGGCATGCCATGCTGAAGCGGTCATCCCGCAGGGTGAGGC
>JAEWRJ010000046.1 GCA_023460055.1 Bacillota bacterium
ATGATGAAGGCCAGGTTATACAGCACCGTGTTTTTCAGCAGGAGGGCCAGCTGGCCGGACTTGAACAGGAACTGGAAATTGCGCAGGCCGATAAACTGGCTGGCAAAAATCCCCTTGCCGTAGTCAAACCGTGTAAACGCCACATAAGCGCCCGGCATGGGCATATAGCTGAATACAAAGAAGAAGATGATGGCGGGCAGGCACATCAGGATCAGCGTTTTGTTGGCGATGATCTTCTGCGGCAGCGTTTTAATTCGCAAGGAGTCATTTGCCGCGGAGTTTTCTTTTGCCGTCAAGCGAACCACCTCATTTCAGGTTTTGTAACCGGTTTCAAGCAGCTGATAATAAAAACATCTTGTTCGTCGGTTGAAAACAAGCGGGAAACCGGGTTCATTCAGATAACTGTCGTATAAGCAAGTTGAGCGGCGTGTTCCGGTTCAGGGGTGGATTTCAAGCAATGAAAACGTCTATACTGCAAATGAAACCCATTTCACAAACCGATTTTAACATCACTCGACGGGGCCTGTCAACAAAAATATTCAATTGCCGGGATCAGATGGATTTATTCAGCAACGCTTGAGGCTTTGACGATAAGGGAAACGGGCTGGATACCTGTATAGTTCTCTGTTTGATCATGTATTTTCTCAACGGCCAGGCGCACGAGCTTTTGGCCGTATTGCTCATAGTTATAGTCAACGCTGGTCATCCGCGGGACGATCAGGTCAGACAGGTAGGAGTTGTCAAAACCTGCCACTGAGCAGTCCCCGGGCACGCGCAGGCCTCTTTCCAGCGCGCAGCGCATGGCCCCGGCCGCCACCAGGTCATTGATGCCGATCACCGCCGTAGGCGCCGTGTCCAGACCCAGCAGCCTCTCCATGCCCCGGGATCCGGACTCCTCATCAAAACGTTGCACTTCCTGCAGGTACTCATCGGGAAAGGGAAGAGACTGTTCCCGCATATAATCAATAAAAGCCTGCTTTTTGATATGCGTCAGGCGTATGTTTGTCCCGGAGTAGAGGAAAGCGATCCTCCTGTGCCCTTGTTTTATCAGATGGCCCAGCAGCTGGCGCATGCCGCCTTCATGGTCAAGGCTGATCTGGCTGCAGCCGGGGACGTCTGTCTGCCCCGCGATGATCACCGGTACGATCTGGGCGGTGTTCTTCAGCGCGGCATCATAGCGCTCAGGCAGCAGGGTTCGGTCGATCAGGCCGCCGCAGATCAGGATGGCCTCCACCCGCTGCTCGATCATTTTATCCAGGAAGGCGATCTCCAGGCTTTCCTGCGTAAATGTGTTGTTGAGGATAAGGGTATAGCCCATTTCAAAGGCTTCGCGTTCGCAGGCCATGAAGAGACTGGCGTAATAGGGGTTGCGCACATCAGGCACAAGCATGCCCAGCAGGCCGCTTTGCGTCATGCTGAGGCCCTTGGCTAGAGCGTTTGGCCTGAAATGGTATTGACGGATGAGCGCCAGGACCTTTTCCCGCTTGATTTCGCTGACTTCAGCGCTTCCGGTGATCACCCTGGATACGGTGGCCGCGGATACGCCTGCTTCCCTGGCGATGTCATAAATGGTTACCCTTTTCTTTTCGCTCATGCCGACTTTACCCGCCCGTTCCGTTCTTTACTCATGCTGCCTCTATCATACCGCTCTGCTTTAGAAGTTGCAATCGGTTTCACATAAAAAAGCCGCCATGCGGCAGCTCTCTATGCGGTTATACCTTACCCGGCAGATTCAGTATCTTATAGGCCCGCGTCATGTCTTCCTTCGACGCGTCGGGCACGCCTTCAAGGGGGTAGGTGAGGCCCATCTCCTCCCACTTGAACCGGCCCATGGTGTGATAGGGCAGCAGCTCTACCCGCTGGGCATTTGGCATGGACAGGGCGATGCGCCGGAAGGCAAGCAGCTCTTCCTCGCTGTCGGTCAGACCGGGCACCAGCACGTGGCGCAGCCAGACGGGCTTATTGATTTCCCGAAGCTTGTCCGCGAACCTGAGGATCATGGCGTTGCTCTGGCCCGCCAGGCGCTTGTGCAGCTCGGGGTTCACCGCCTTGATATCGAGGATGACCAGATCCGTCACGTCGATCAGGGGTTTGACATCCTCATACCGGCAGAAACCGGAGGTATCGAGTGCTGTGTGTATGCCTTCTTCCTTCAACTGCGTGAACAGCCGGGTGATGAAGCGGTGCTGCAGCACGGGATCGCCCCCGGTGGCGGTCACGCCGCCGCCGGAGGTGTCCATGTAGGGCTTGAAGCGCAGGACAAACTCCTTGAGGTCCTCAAGCGTCCATTCACGGCCGCCTGCCGTGTCCCAGGTATCCCTGTTGTGGCAGTACTGGCAGCGCATCGGGCAGCCCTGGAAAAAAAGCACCACGCGGATACCCGGGCCGTCGACGGTTCCGAAGGTCTCAATGGAGTGCAGCCTGCCGGTCAATTGATGATTGTTATCCAATGGTTTTCCCCGATAGGTCAGGCCGTGGTGTGGATGGTGCGGTTGATCACATCCAGCTGCTGTTTGCGAGTCAGCTTGACGAAGTTGACCGCGTAGCCGGATACGCGGATGGTCAGCTGCGGGTACTTCTCCGGGTGATCCATCGCGTCCAGCAGCAGGTCACGGTCAAACACGTTGACATTCATATGGTGAGCCATCTGGCCGAAGTAACCGTCCAGCATGGCCGCCAGGTTCTTTGAGCGCTCCTCGATCTGCTTGCCCAGCGCGCGCGGCACGATGGAGAAGGTGTAGGAGATGCCATCCTGCGCGTACTTATAAGGCAGCTTGGCGATGGAGTTGAGCGTCGCCAGCGCGCCGTGGGTATCGCGGCCGTGCATGGGGTTGGCGCCGGGGGCGAAAGGCTCGCCGTGCTTGCGCCCGTCAGGCGTGTTGCCGGTCTTTTCGCCGTAGACCACGTTGGAGGTAATGGTCAAAACGGACATGGTGTGCTTGGCGTTTCTGTAGGTGGGATAGTTCTCCAGCTTTTCGAGGAATTGTTTCACCAGATCGCGGGCGATGGCGTCCACGCGGTCGTCATCGTTGCCGAACTTGGGGAAATCGCCGACCGTTTCAAAGTCATAGATGATGCCCTGCTCGTTCTTGATGGGGCGGACGGTGGCGTACTTGATCGCGCTGAGAGAGTCGGCCACCACGCTCAGCCCCGCGATGCCGCAGGCCATGGTGCGCAGGATGTCCTTGTCGTGTAGGGCCATTTCCAGCGACTCATAGCAATATTTATCGTGCATGTAGTGGATGACATTGAGCGTGTTGATGTACAGCTTGGCCACCCAGTCGAGGATGACATCGTACTTTTCGCGCACGTCGTTGTAGTCGAGCACATCGGTCTTCACGGGCTCCAGCTTGGGCGCGACCTGCACGCCGCTGATCTCATCCTTGCCGCCGTTGATGGCGTACAGCAGGGCCTTGGCCAGGTTGCACCGGGCGCCAAAGAACTGCATCTGCTTGCCCACGCGCATGGCGGACACGCAGCAGGCGATGGCATAGTCATCGCCCCAGTATTCGCGCATCAGGTCGTCGTTTTCATACTGGATGGAGCTGGTCTTGACGGACATGTGCGCGCAGTATTCCTTGAAGCTGCCGGGCAAATTGGTGCTCCACAGTACGGTCAGGTTGGGTTCGGGTGCCGGGCCCAGCGTATCCAGCGTATGCAGCATGCGGAAGCTGGACTTGGTCACCAGCGTGCGGCCGTCCATGCCCATGCCGCCGATGGCCTCCGTTACCCAGACGGGGTCGCCGCTGAACAGCTGGTCATATTCGGGGGTGCGCAGGAAGCGCACGATGCGCAGCTTCATCACGAAGTGGTCCATGATCTCCTGGACTTCCTCTTCGGTGAGTAGCCCTTGCTTCAGGTCGCGCTGGAAATAAATATCCAGGAAGGTGGTCACGCGGCCCAGGCTCATCGCCGCGCCGTTTTGCTGCTTGATGGCGCCCAGGTAGCCGAAATAGGTCCACTGCACCGCTTCCCTGGCATTGCCGGCGGGCCTTGAAATATCAAAGCCGTAGGCACCGGCCATGACCTTCAGCTCCTGCAGGGCCTCGATCTGGTCGTTGATCTCTTCGCGCGCGCGGATGTTTTCCTCCGCGATCACGTCCATCTCCAGCTTGTGCATCTGCTCGTTCTTGTCGGCGATCAGACGGTCCACGCCGTAAAGGGCTACACGGCGGTAATCGCCGATGATGCGGCCGCGGCCATAGGCGTCGGGCAGGCCGGTGATGATGCCGGCCTTGCGCGCGCGGCGCATTTCCGGCGTATATACATCGAACACGCCATCGTTGTGCGTCTTCCTGATATGGCGGAAGATATCCTCCGTCTCAGCTTTTACAGGCTTTCCGTAGTGCGCGGCGGACTTGATGGCCATGTTGATGCCGCCATAGGGCATGAAGGCCCGCTTGAGGGGCGCGTCGGTCTGCAAGCCGACGATCTGCTCCAGATCCTCGTCGATGTAGCCGGCCTTGTGGGAGGAGATGGTCGAGATGGTCTCGCTGTCCACATCCAGTACGCCGCCCTTATCACGCTCTTTTGCGTACAGGCTCAGCACCTCAGTCCACAGGGACTTGGTGCGGGCGGTCGCAGGGGCCAGGAACTCCGGGCCTCCCGCATAGGGTGTGTAGTTGCGCTGGATGAAATCGCGCACATCGACCTCGCGCGTGTAGCTACCGGGGTTGAAAGAATACCATTGTTCGTAGTTCATATGACTACTCTCCGTTTCCGCGCCCCGACCCGGTCTGTAAGCCCGGCCCATCTTCCATGACCCTCACACTGATTTCAACATCAGTGTGTCAGGTCATTGTGCCTGCCCAGTATCCGGAGCGGATTGTCAGATATTTTCGGGGGATCCGTCCCCTGACCCATACGGGTTAGTACAGGCTAACATGATTGTAATACTCTTTTATTTTAAATGCAAGTTTCCGGCAATCGGCATAAAAATAACGGATGGGATCATGATGGAATATATTGAAAAGCCTGCCTTTCGGAGGCTTGGTTTATCCAAGTCGCGCAGGCAGGCTTCATGTGATCAGTCTGCTCTATAGCAGCTCGATGATCTTTTCTTCAAGCGCCTGGGCGAAACGGCGGTTGCTGTCCGGGTCAAAGTGCATATAATCCCCCTCCGCCGGATTGACATATGGGTTGCAGTCGAGGAATGCGCAGTCCATATCTCTGGCCGCTTCCCGGAACAGGGAAGGAAGCAGCCGGGATTTTTCTACGCAGCCCTCGCCCATGCCGCCGGCGTTCGGGGAGGAATACAGCCGCTGGTCCATGATAATCGGGGCAACGATCAGGATGCGGGGTTCCGAGCGCCAGACATCCAGCTGCCGCGCTTTTTTCACCAGGCGCGTCAGCGCGTCCTTGATGTTGACGGGCGTCGCGGCAAAGCGCTGCTTGCAGTCGTTGGTGCCCAGCATGAGGACCAGAAGGTCCAGCGGCGCGTGAGACTGCAGAATAGGGGCCAGTACGGAGAGGCCGCTGAGACCCTCGTTCAGAGGATCCTCAAAGCAGGTCGTCCGTCCGCTCAGGCCTTCTTCTATAATATAGTACTTTTCTCCCAGCCGCTTTGACAGCTGCATGGTCCAGCGGACGTCATCGTCAAAGCGTCCGCCGGTCGCGGCATCGTATCCCCAGGTGTTGGAATCGCCAAAGCATAGAATGTGCTTCCTGTTCATATCAGGCTTCCTCTTCAGCTGACAAGCGCGGCGGCGCCCAGGATGCCCGCGTCGTTCTGGAAGCGGGCGGAGACAAACCGCGTGAAGGGGCAATAGCGCTGAAACGCGCTGGTTTTTTGCGCCGCTTCGCGGATGGAATCGACCAGGATGCTGCCGGCGTTGGACAAGCCGCCGCCAAAGGCAATGACATCAGGCATAAAGATCATCATCAGCGAGCTGAGGCCGAGCACCACCTCATCGATGTAGCTGTGCCACAGGGCTGTCATGCCGCCTGATTTGACCTGGGCCATGATATCCTGCACGCTCAGGCCTTCCGCCATATTCTGCAGGGCGCGCGCCGCCGCGTACTGCTCCCAGCAGCCCCTTTGGCCGCAGCCGCAAAGGATGCCGTTCGGGTGCGTGATCAGGTGGCCGATCTCTCCGTGCATGCCCTTGTGACCGCGCGCCGGCTGCCCGCCGATGATCAGCCCACCGCCGATGCCCGTGCCCAGGGTCAGCAGAATGCCTGTGTCAAAGCCCTTGAGAGCGCCGTGATGGTGCTCCGCGATCAGGGCGCAGACGGCGTCGTTTTCAAGCGGTACGGGCCTGCCGAATTGCCCGGTGAGCAGCTTTTTGATGGGCGCGTTCACCCAGCCCATCTGATTGGCGGTGATGCTGCCTTCGCTGTCGAGAGTGCCCGCGCAGGAGATGCCGATCTCGGCCCCGGGATACCGCTGCCAGGCTGATTCGGCCAGTTCGCGCAGGACCCGGACCATCTCTTCGATCGAATGGGGCGTCGCCCGCTGGTCGCGGTATACGATATCGGCGCCATCCTTCACGACGCCGAGCTTGATAGAGGTTCCGCCTACATCAATGCCAATGACATACATATCCTGCCTCCGGATTGATCAGTCTTTTTGCGCGACGCGCGATATGCCATCTGGTGCGTCCTGGCCATCCTGTTCACCACCTCCATCGGCCAGCCCATCGTGCTGTACGTGGCATCGCTGGGCAACGTGGATCACTCCCAGATCGAGGCGTCCCAGGTGGACGGCGCCAGCAAATGGCAGACCTTCCTGCACGTCAAGTGGCCTTCCCTTCTGCCGACAACGCTGTATGTTCTGGTGATCACTACCATCAACTCCTTCCAATGCTTCGCGCTCATCCAGCTGCTCACCCGCGGGGGCCCCAACGGCAGCACCAGCACCGTGATGTACTATCTGTATGACACAGCCTTCAAGCTGTACCGTTACGGTTACGCGAATGCCATGGGCGTCATCCTGGCCATCCTGATCGCGCTGTTCAGCGCGTTCCAGTTCCGCCTGATGCGCACAAACGATTAGGAGGGCCGGATATGACAACAATGGCGAAAAGGGAGCGGCGTTCTCCTTACGCGGTCATCATGGGCGCGCTCCTGTTTGCGGTGGCGCTGACCTTTATCTTTCCGTTTTACTGGATCATTACAGGCTCGCTGAAAAGCACAGCCGAGCTTAACGCGGTCGTGCCGGTATGGTTTCCCCGGGAGATCACCGGCGAGCATTACCAAAGGCTGTTTGTTGAGCCATCGATCAAGTGGCTGGTCAACTCTGTGGTGATGTCACTTTCTTCCATGGGCCTGGTCTGCGTTGTGGCGTCCATGGCGGGCTATGTCCTGGCGAAAAAGCGGTTCCCGGGCAGGGCGGCGCTGTTTTCCCTGCTGGTTGGCGCGATGGCGCTGCCCAAGCAGGTCATCCTGATCCCGCTGGTGCGCATGATGAACACACTGGGGCTTTACGACACGCTTTGGTCGGTCATCCTGCCCAGCGTCGGCTGGCCCTTCGGCATCTTTCTGATGAAGCAGTTCGCCGAGGGCATCCCCGGTGAAATGATGGAGGCTGCGCGCATCGACGGCGCCGGCGAGGCGCGCACCTTCACCTCGATCGTTATGCCCATGATCAAGCCCGCCTTCGGCGCGCTGGCCATCTTCACCTTCATCAACGTGTGGAACGACTATACCATGCAGCTGGTGATGCTGACGTCGCGCACCAACCTGAGCATATCGCTGGGCATCGCGACGCTGCAGGCCGAGTACAGCACCAACTACGGCCTGCTGATGGCGGGAGCCACCCTGGGCTCGGTGCCCATCGTCCTGATATTCATTTTCTTCCAGAATACCTTTACCCAGGGGATCGCGCTGGGCGCGGTGAAGGGTTGATACTAACAACTGACAAGAGAGGGACACCCGCCATGAACAGCTCGCAGAAAGTAATAAAATACACGGGCATCTTTCCGGCCTTTTATGCCTGCTATGATGAAGCCGGCGAGATCTCGCCCAGCCGTACCCAGGCACTTGCCAAATATCTCCTGGCCCAGGGGGTCCAAGGCCTTTACGTCAACGGCTCCTCGGGCGAGTGCGTTTACCTGAGCGTCAGCGAGCGCAAGACCATCCTTGAAAACGTCATGGAAGCCGTTGGCGGCAAAATGATCATCATCAGCCATGTCGCCTGCAACAACACACGCGACTCCATGGAGCTGGCGCGCCACGCGCAGAGCCTGGGCGTCGACGCGATCGCCGCCATCCCGCCGATCTACTTCCATCTGCCGGAACACGCCATCGCGAAGTACTGGAACGATATCAGCTCGGCCGCGCCGGATACAGACTTCATCATTTACAATATTCCCCAGCTGGCCGGTGTCAGCCTGACAACGCCGTTGCTTGCGGATATGCTGATGAACCCCCGCGTGATCGGCGTGAAGAACTCCTCCATGCCGGTGCAGGACATCCAGATGTTCAAAGACAAGGGCGGAGAGGACTTTATCGTATTCAACGGCCCCGACGAGCAGCTGGCGGGCGGCCTCTTGATGGGCGCTACGGCAGGCATCGGCGGGACCTACGCGGCTATGCCCCGCCTGTATGTAAAGCTGTTCGAGTTGGTCGGATCCGGTCAGGTCGAGCTGGCTGCCAGGCTGCAAAACGATATCTGCCGGATCATCTACGCGATGTGCGCCGTTCGGGGCAGCATGTACGCCCTGATCAAGGAACTGCTGAGGCGAAAAGACATCTCCTGCGGCAGCGTCCGCGCGCCTCTGACGCCCCTTGCTCCCTCTGATGCCGAACAGGCCGATCTTTGCGACAAGATGAACAGGGAGGCGGAGAGCCGCTATCTGTGAACCGGGTTAATACTGATTCCAAACGTAAATGCATCGTTGCATCGGTTCTTTTGCCCCTGTGCTTTGTCGCTGCTCAGTCAGCGTAGCTCTGTTACGCTTCCCTTCGTCTGCTCCGCACACAGAGACAAAATAACTCTCTGCTTTGGATGCATTAACGTTTTACATCAGTATAAGATGAATCACTTCAAAGGGCTGCGGCAAAACTGCAGCTCTTTATTCATAACCTTTTCACGTGCCGGATACCGGCCGGGATGATTGAATCAGTTGCCTTTCCTTAGCCCAGAGGAAGGCTGAGAAGATTGTCATGAGTACTTCCGTTCGGAGCTGAACGGACATATTTTTCTCCGGTAAATATATTTACCATAGGCTGCAACTCCGGGTAAGGAGCAATATTGACCTTGGCATCATTTCCTTTTTTTAGCCAGTCATGAATCATGCCTTTCTCGTACCAACCTTCAAACTCTTTGCACGTCAAATAGAGCGAATCAATTTCGAGCAGTTGACCGTCGAGGCTGTTGCTCTGATGTAACCCCGAAGCGGCGCTTGATTTCATCCGTCGTTTAGTTACAAGGACCATCGTGTGTCTCCCATTCATCAGCTTGATATTTCTAATATATATCAGTTTATTTAAATTGTAAATACATTATAGAAATTAAATGCATAGTCAAGTAAATGACTGATTAGTATCAAGCCTATCCATTGGATGTCAGAGTCAGCCTGCATGAAGCGGAATCTCATCTGCTTATTTCAAACCAAACCCATCGTGAAAACAAGTATAATATGTCTGTCCATACCACGTAAAGTTTGGCAACATGATGCCGCCCGGATGATTTGCCGCATTCCGACATGATCAGAACGTGGTATAATGATCACGAATTGATTGCAAGGAGAGTAGTATGCGCTTAGAAGTCCGGGGGATCAAAAAGAGCTTCGGCGACAAGGAAGTACTGCACGGCGTGAGCTTTGAGGTCATGTCGGGGCGAGCCATGGGCTTTCTTGGCAGAAACGGGGCGGGCAAGTCCACGACGATCCGCTGCTTGATGGATGTGTTCCATCAAGATGAAGGCGGCTTTTATATGGACGGCGTGCCGCTTGACATCAAAAAGCACCGCGTCGGTTACCTGCCCGAGGAGCGGGGCATGTACCAGAAGCATACGGTGATGGATCAGCTGTGCTATTTCGCCCGCCTGCGCGGCGCGTCAAAGCAGGAGGCGGAGCAGTCGGCCGGCAAGTGGGTGGATTACTTCGGCCTGAATGAATACAAGAACAAAAAGCTGGAGACCCTGTCCAAGGGCAACCAGCAGAAGATACAGATCGCCCAGTGCTTTTTGAACGAGCCGGATATCCTGATCCTCGATGAGCCCTTCAGCGGGCTGGACCCGGTGAACGCCCAGGTGTTCAAGGACGCCATCTCCCGCTTTGTGCGTGAGGGGCGGCTGGTCATCTTCTCCTCCCACCAGATGGGCTATGTGGAGGAAGTCTGCGATGACATCACGCTGATCCACAGCGGCGATATCCTGCTCAGCGGCAATCTGTATGACATCAAGCGCGACATGGGCGAGGGCAAGCTGCAGCTGCGTGCCGAGGGCATGGCCGATGAGGCGCTGGACGCAAAGATCAAGGCGGCCTTCCCCGGCATAGAGACACAGCGGCATGAGAACGGGCTGATCCTCGATATAAAGGGAAAGGTCAGCCAGGGGGATATCCTGCGCTTGATCGAGCGTGAGGGCATGACCATCCGCTCCTTCGGGCTGTATACGCCCAGTCTCAACGATATTTTCATTTCAAAGGCAGGTGAGCAGGCATGAGGGATTTTAAGATCATCACAGGCTATGAGCTGAAGCAGCAATTGGGTAAAAAGAGCGTGCGCGTCACCACCATCATCCTGATGCTGGCGGCCCTGATCGCCGCCTCCTTCCCGCGCGTTTCACAGATGGTCAAGGGCGATGTGCCTGCCGGAGGGACCGCGCAGGAGGCCGCGCAGACCGCCGGTCAGGACGACTATATGAGCCTGGAGACGGGCTATGTGTTCGCGGATGAGGCGCAGCGGGCCGAATACAGCGCCATGCTGAACCTGCAGGACGCCAATGTCTATCCATCCCGCGACGCGCTGGTCTCGGCCCTCAAGGAGAAGACGCTGAAGGTCGGCTTCGTGATGGCGGAAGACGGCTTTGAAAGCATCTACCAGGATAAGGGCATGGAGGGGGGCCAGGCGCAGCGGCTGAGCGCGTTGATGAGCGCGAACCATACGGATAAGCTGCTGGCGGCCAAGGGGCTGACGGCTCAGGATCTGGCTGAGATCCAATCCTTCAGCCCCCGCGTGACGGAAACGGTCATGGGCCGCAGCATCGAAAACAACATCCTGGTCTCCATGATCCTGATGGTCGCCATCTACATGATCGTGCTGCTCTACGGCAGCACCACCTCGGTGATGATCGCCCGGGAAAAGGATTCCAAAGCCATGGAGCTGTTGATCACCAGCACCAAGCCGGCGCCCCTGATCCTGGGCAAGGTGGCGGCGGCGGGCATCAGCGGGGTGGTGCAGTTCGGCCTGATTGTGCTGGCGGCGCTGGGGGGCTTCATGTTCGCCAAAGAGTCCT
The DNA here is from genome assembly GCA_023460055.1 of Bacillota bacterium. GTDB lineage: Bacteria > Bacillota > Clostridia > Christensenellales > Aristaeellaceae > UBA1038. The sequence continues at coordinate 11,402 of JAEWRJ010000046.1, forward strand.
ATGATCCCTCGCTGATCGCGATGCTGCAGGGCTCGCTGAGCAGGGGCTATATTTTTACCTACATTTACTTCTCCCTCACCGGCTATCTGCTCTACCTGTTCCTCTACGCGGCGCTTGGTTCCACGGTCAGCCGGGTGGAGGATGTAACAAGCGCTACCGCGGTGGTGCAGTTCATCTTCATCGCGGGCTATATCGCCAGCACCGCCGTGATGTACGACCCTGCCGGCATGGCAGCCGTGATCACCTCCCTGATTCCCTTCACTGCCGTGATGGTGATGCCCATCCGCGCCGGCATGATGACGGTGCCCATCGCGGAGCTGCTGATATCGGGCGCCTTGATGCTGGCCTCGCTGGCTGTTTTCGCCTGGCTGTCCATCAAGATCTACCGCTGGGGTAGCCTGAACTACGGCAACAAACTGAACATGAAAAAGCTGGTCAGGGAAGTCATCAAGGCCAGGCATTAAAATAAAACAACCGGGACGCTCTCTTTTGCGGGGAGCGTCCCTTTAGCGGTTCATGCCTGCGGCGGTTACCCTGTGAAAATCGGATAGAAAACGGGAAAGGGGGAGGGACATGATAAGCCTTCCGGCGGAATTTACACGGCGCATGAAAGCGCTCCTCGGGGATGATTATGACAGGTATCTGGCATCCTTTGACACGGTGCCGCAAAAAGCCCTGCATGTCAACCGGTCTGTCATCAGCCCCGAAGCGTTTGAGGCGCTGGCGGATTTTGAGATCCGCGGGCTCCCTTATTACCGGGGGGGCTATACGTTCCGGGCGGAAGGACTGGGCAGTCATCCCTATCATCACGCCGGCATGTTCTACATCCAGGAGCCCAGCGCCATGTCGCCCGTCGCCGCGGTCGATATCGACCCTCACTGGCGGGCGCTGGACCTGTGCGCCGCCCCCGGCGGCAAATCCTCCCAGCTGGCGATGGCCGTGCCGGAGGGGCTGCTGGTGTCCAACGACCCTGTCATGAGCCGCTGCAGGATCCTGACGGGAAACATTGAGCGGATGGGCTACCGGCATGTGGTCACCGCCTGCCTGGATGTCAGCGCCTTCTCAAAGAGTTGCGCTGGTTATTTTGACCTGACGCTGGCGGATGCCCCCTGCTCGGGGGAGGGCATGTTCCGCAAGGACGAGGGCGCGATCAGGGAGTGGAGCCCCGGCCTGGTCGAAAAATGCGCGCTGAGGCAGCGGGAGATCCTGGAGCACGCGAAGCGGACCCTCAGGCCCTGCGGAACCCTCATCTACTCTACCTGCACCTTCTCCCTCCAGGAAAACGAGATGAACGTGCTGCGCTTTTTGCAGGATAACCCGGAATTTTCCCTGGTGCCGTGTAAGGAAGAGGTCGTCCGCGCGACAAGCCCCGGCATTGATCTGCCGGGCAGCGGGGGAGTTGATCTGTCGCTGTGCAGGCGGTTTTATCCCTTCGGTGAACAGGGAGGCGAAGGGCAGTTCATCGCCGTGATGAGGAAGCGGGACGAGGGCGGGGCTGAGCCTCATCTGGCCGCGGGTCAGGCGGCGCGGGAGGATCTGTCAGCTCCCGACAGGAAGATCGCGTATGCCTTCCTCCGCGATACGCTGACAGGCTTTGATGAAGAGGCGGTCTTCCGCAAGGGGCAGACGATCCGATATTTTGAACCGGATTTTACCCCTGACTTCCCCATGTTTTCCTGCGGGGTCAATCTGGGCACGGTAGAGAACGGGCGCTTCAAGCCCGCGCATCAGCTCTATTCCGCAATGGGCGGCAGCTTTGTCAGAACGATCCGCCTTGATAGAAACGATGAACGCCTTGCGCGCTATCTGCGCGGGGAGACCATCCCCTGCGACGGGTCACCCGACGGCTGGACGGCTGTACTCGTTGACGGCGTGCCGCTGGGCGGCGCGAAGGTTGTAGGGGGCGTGGCGAAAAACCATTACCCCAAAGGACTCAGGGTGCTGGGATAAGCTTTTCAATGAATATGAGCAAGGAGGACGATCGAATGCGCAGTTTTATACGGAGAAACAGATGGATGGGGTTGCTGGCTTCCTTCCTCATGCTGCTGGCGGACTTATCCCCGGCCGCCGCGGGGCAGGCGATCCCCGATTCTCAGGACAGTGCCGTGGCCGTTGAGGATGTATTCGAGCGGCTGGATGGCAGTACCTTCTACTTCTTGAGCGGGGCCGGCGCGTGGTCGACCGAGCTGGTCGTTTCATCTGACGGCAGCTTTACGGGCTATTACCATGATACGGATATGGGCGACAGCGGCGAGGGCTACCCGAACGGAACGCGGTATGAATGCGATTTTTCCGGCACATTTGCCCTCGTGGATCAAAAGGATGAGTTGACGTACATCCTTCGCCTCACCTCGCTCGCGCTCAAGGAAGAGCCGGGCACAGAGCGCGTCGAGGATGGGGTGAGGGTGATCAGCGCCGAAGCCTACGGCATTTCGTGCGGCGATGAGTTTATGCTCTACAGCCCCGGAAGCCAGAGCGCGGGTCTTCCGGAAGAGTTTCTGGAATGGGTCCGCATGGCCAACGCCTGGGAGGAGCCGCCCGAAACGCTGCCCATTTGGGGCCTGTATAACTTAGGGGGACAGGCCGGTTTTTTCACCGATATATCAGAATAAGGAACAAAGCTGAACCTTGTAATACGCGAAGGACACGAAAGCGGATGAGATAACCCGTTCTTTCGTGTCTTTTTGATGTTCCTGATGATCAGTCATCCTCAATCGCCCGGATCAGTTTTTCCGCCGCTTCCGCTGGCAGGCTTTCCATGCCGCCCGACAGCAGCGACTTCAGGAAGCGGAGGCTGTTCTCGCTCTGGGGCAGCATGTAGCCGGATTCACGTATGATATCCTCCGCCATGATGCGGTTGGATTTTTCGATGGCGCGCAGCAGCTTGCCGGGCAGGGCGGCGGCTATGACCTCCTGCTTTGCTTTGCTCAGGCGCAGGGCGTTCATCGCGCGGATGACATCCTCATGTTTCTCCTGCTGGGGCGGATAGCGCTTGGGCACCATGGAAATCGCGCCGGAGGGGCAGGCATCCGCGCAGTCGCCGCAGCCGATGCATTTGTCGATGTCGATCACGCTGTTCTCGGTATCAGTGGCGCCGGTCGGGCACACGTAGAGGCAGAGGCAGTCCTTGGTGCACAGGCGGACGGCGCGTACGGCGTACTTTTCAGACATGAGCTTTCCCCTCCTCGATCTTTTCAAACTTCCAGCCGGGTACCTTGCAGACGGGGCACAGCTGGGGCGGATTGTCGCCGATGTAGATGAAGCCGCAGATGGTGCAGACGAAGACATTGGTGTTCGCAACCATCCCGGGCCCTTCCTTCCCATAGCGGATCAGCAGTGATTTGAGGATCAGGCTCACCTTTTCAGACCAGGTCAGCGCGCGCAGGGCACCGCGGTCATGTTCTTTTAAGGCGGCGGCATTGGCGGCGGAAAAGCCTTCTTTGAGGTCGCTGTCGATCAGATCAACCAGCGCCTGTATGGAGGGATCGGGAATGGCTGCGGCTGCGGCCTTGAAGTATGAGGCCAGCTGCCCAAACAGCGCGGCCTCGGCGGCCTTGTACTGCTTTTCGCAGCCGCGCGCCAGGCTGGAGCACAGGGCGCTCAGCTCAAGGGACGACATCTCCCGCATGTCATCGTCCAACCCCGCGGCCGCTGCCGGGGCAGCCGTGTCCGCTTCTTCCTCAGTCTCGCCCAAGGGCGAGAACATATCTTTTTCTGCCCCGCAGATCGGGCAGACCCAATCCTCCGCAAGAGCGGAAAAAGGAGTGGCGGGCGCGATGCCGGATTCCGGGATACCCTCCAATGGCTCATAAACATAGCCGCAGATAGGGCAAACATAGCTTCTCATACCTTAGCCTCCTTTGAAGTCCTGTATCAGGCAATGTGTCGTCGGGTGATGCAATGTGAGCGTTGATTGATAAAGACAGGATATAGCGCCTCAAGATCAATGTCAAGCGATGGAGCGCCGCGGCGCTCTCCCGAGCGCGGCGGAGAAAATTTTGTTGGGGCGGTGAACATGTGACATAATTCTGTCTAATTCAGTGATGCCGTGTTCATCAGCCCTGTATGATGCTGGTTCCTGAAGAGAACCTGAGCCGGTAAACATGCTGATGTCAGGAGGGGCGGGGCTGATGAACGAACAGAACACCAATAGCTTCATAAGCGATGTACAGCGCGAATATGACAAGATCGACCGGCAATGGATGCTGCTGCATTACCGCACAATCATCGGCACCATTCTTCTCAGCATGGCTGTAGAGCTGTCTCTTGGATTTTTCTTTTTCGGGATGGAGAAAAGCATTGCCATTTCCTTTGAGCTGTATGTGCAGAAGTTTATCCTGCGGCCCCTGCTTTATAATATCGTCTGGCTGGGCATAACCATTGCGGCCAGGCATGTCCCTGGCATCAGTGTCCGCGCGCGGGCCTATGTGTTTTCCATCGCGCTGGTCGGGGTTTGCTTTGTTCTCTACTCAGCCCACTATATCTTTTTCATTTCACTGGTTTTTTCGCCCCGGTTTTGCTCTCTGCTTTTTACGGCGAATATACGCTGACGGGTACGGTGGGATTTATTTCCCTGCTGGCCAAGCTGGTATCCGATTTTTTTGTATTCTGGGATGCCACCCGTGAACTGCCCTTTGAGTCCGGCTACACCTTGATGCGGATCGTTGTTTCCACCCCTGATACTGATCGTTTTTTATGCTGTAAGCATGATCATCATCTCCTTTCAGAAAAAGAAAAACAATGCCGTGATCCAGATACAGCAGAAACGGATCCAGATGCATCAGGAGCTGATCACGGACCCGCTGACAGGCATACATAACCGCCGGGCGCTGCGCAATATGCTGGAGACGATTGAAAGCTCAGCCAGGGACACCTGCTTTTTTGCGATGCTTGACCTGGACTCCTTCAAGCATTTGAATGATACCTACGGCCATGCCAAGGGGGATGAATGCCTGCAAAAGTTCGGCGGCATCCTGAAAAGGCACAGCGGAAGGGATGTTGCCTCCTTCCGCTTGGGCGGGGATGAATTCTGTGTTATTTTCAGGAACAAAACCCGCGATGAAGCGGTCGATATATGCGAGGCCATCCGCCATGAGTACGCGTCAGAGGATTTCGGGGAAGGCATCTCCGGTTTAACGATAAGCGTCGGCATATCACAATATAAGGGGGATGTTCCCCGAGGATATGATGCAGAGCGCTGACAAGGCCCTGTACAGGGCGAAGAAGCAAAAGGGCGTTATATCTTTTTAGAGCAACCGCCCGCATCTGTCTATAATCAAAAACAGGGCATCCGGACAATCGCCGGTTACCCTGTGCTTTTTTATATCGCGCCTCAGCTCATCAGCGTCTTTTGCCCTTCCAGGGCCCTCAGCCCCGAAATCTCCTCCGTGCATTCCAGCACGCCCAGGTATTCACCCTCGGGGCTGCGCACGGCGTAGTAGCGGATCAGCACAAAGGCGGGGCCGCGCTGGATCCAGTAGGTTTCGCTGTCCTTGGTGCCGGCCTTGAAAGCCTCGACCAGGGCCTGCACCTGATGGAGGCTCTTGGGCGGGTGGCAGTCGGTCACATCGCGGCCGATGATGGTGCGGGTGCGGGGGAAGACGCGCTTTTCCTGCTCGCTGAAGAAGTGCACCTTATCGTCCGCGCCCACAAAGGTGACGTCGCAGGGGAGGACGTTGAGCATGGCGGTCAGCTCCTGGGTGGTGAAGAAGCCGCTGGGCAGCTGGATGGGCGCTTCACCGCGGGGGGCCGGAGTCGCGGAGCCTGTTTTGGCAAAGGCGCGGGTATCGGACAGGCTTGCGCCTTCCACGTCCTGGGCGAAGGCGAAGCCGATCTGGCCGCTTTCTCCGGCGACCACCTTCCAATCCTCCTCCGTCAGGTGCTGCATTAAGAGGGGGCTGAGGATCTCGTTTTCTTTCATGATCATGGATTGTATGTTTTCCATCATCACGGGGAAGCCGGCATTGGCGTCATCCGCCCGGCCGTCCTCCACCGCGTGCGTGACCTGGTCGATCAGGCCGCGGATCTCATCATCCACCCCCCACATCACCTTGGGCGGGGCGGTCACGCCCGCGCGCTCCAGGTAGGGGAAAAACAGGTTTTCCTTGCGGCTGTAATGGCGGTCGATCTTTGAGAGCTCATCCAGGGCAGTCAGCAATCCTTCGCGCTCCGCCTCTCCCGGGTCATTGCGGTAAGCCAGCCATACGGGCACGAGCATCGTCTGCATAAACTGCTCAAGTCCCTCATTTTCCTTGCGGAAGGTATACAAGGGATGGCCCGGCCGGGCTTCTTCGGCCTGCTGCACGGATCCTTCAAACAGCGAGGCGTGCACGTCGCACATCTGCTGCACTTCTTCCACCTGCATGCCCTCTTCCATCAACAGCTTCTCGGCGGCGGCGATCTCATCGGCCGGTACATCCTGAAAATGCCGCTTAAACTCCGCGCGCACTTCCTCCATCGATTCGCCGCGGCTGAGCCGCCCGATCAGCCCCTTCAATATCTCCTTGCGATCCATTATCAGCTACCTCACAATGTTGTTCATGGCAGGGGGATGAAAGCCCCCTGAGGAAAGGGTAACATACACCCGGTCATAAAACATTGATATATATCAAGTTTTAGATACGGCGATGCGCTCTCCCGCTCAGGGCAGCAGCTTGAGATAATCCCCATAGCCTTCCTGCTCCATATCCGCCTTGGGGATAAAGCGCAGGGAAGCCGAGTTGATGCAGTATCGCAGGCCGCCCAGTTCTTTGGGTCCGTCGGGAAAGACATGGCCCAGGTGGGCATCGCCGGTTTTGCTGCGCACCTCGGTGCGGGCGCGGAACAAGGAGAAGTCATTGTGCTCGGTGATCAGGGCCTTGTCGATGGGCTTTGAGAAGGCAGGCCATCCGCAGCCGCTTTCAAACTTGTCAGCGGAAAGGAATAAAGGCTCGCCGGTGGTGATATCCACATAGATACCTTCCTCAAAGTTGGCGTCGTATTCGTTGTCAAAGGGACGCTCGGTCGCGTTTTCCTGCGTGACTGCGTACTGCAGGGGCGTCAGTTCCCTTTGAAGCGCAGCCTTTGATTTTTTGGCGAACCTGCGGCTCATGGCTGTCCCTCCGTTTCTGTGACCGCAATGCCTGTCTTGTCAAACAGGCTCTCCCCCTGCTTTGCGCCGCCCCGTGAGAATATCTGGGTAAACAAGAGGGCAAAGCCCAGCATAAATACCAGGGCGATCAGCAGCCAGGGCACGCGGCCGGGCTTTGGTTCCGCCGCGTTGTGGCAGGTGCAGTTCTCGCAACCGCCCACGGCCATGCCTTTGTTCTGACACTCGCTCATAGCAATGCCTCGATTTCATCCCGGAGCTCTATGGGCGCGATCTGCGGGGCAAAGCGGCCGGTCACATGGCCCTCGCGGTCCACCAGGAACTTGGTGAAGTTCCACTTGATGGCTTTGCCCAGGATGCCGCCCTGCCGGTCTTTGAGATAGGTATACAGCGGCGCTTCCTCGGAGCCGTTCACGTCGATCTTTTCAAATCGTGGGAAGCTCGTATGGTAGTTCAGGTCGCAGAAGCTGTCGATCTCCTCCGCCGTTCCCGGGGCCTGGCCGCCGAACTGGTTGCAGGGAAAATCCAGCACCTCAAAGCCGCGGTCCTTGTAATCGCGGTACAGTTCCTCCAGCCCCTCATACTGGGGGGTGAAGCCGCAGTGTGTCGCGGTGTTGACGATCAGCAGCACCTTGCCCTCATAGGGCTTCAGCGTAACAGCCTTACCGTCCTTATCCCGGAATTCAATATCGTAGATGTTCGTGTCCATACCATTCCTCCTGTCCGCATACATCATACACGCGCGGACAAGGATGAAAACATGCAACGATGATATTTAGACGATGATTATAAATTAATATGTTGACAGATATCGAACAGTTGAATATACTGCGATCATCAAACGAAGGAGGCGTAAGTATGAGCGATGACATGAAAGCGGCGGTCATCATCGATGAGCCGAATTTTCTGCTGCAGGCCATGCAGCTGATGGACAGCTTCTACAACAGGGAGCCGGGCGAGGATATAGCGGGATGGATCAACCGCCCGCTGGTCAACAAGGATAAATTCACCCTGCCGGAAAAGGACATCAACGAAACCTTCTCCGACATAGCGGACTATATCCGCCTGATACGGGGGGAAGCCGCCGCCTGCCTTGAGGGAAGCGACGGCCTCCGTGAAATGTTCTCCCTCGCGACGCTTGATGAGAAGGGGGAGGCGAAGGAGTACTTTCTCAGCGTTGCCCTGCTGTCGGCGAATGACGCGGACAGCGTGAGCGGTCTTTCGCGGGATGATTTCGTCAAGGGCTGCCTGAGGCGCCTGGAATACCTGAGCGAGCTGCCGGACAACCCGGCGGATGAGGAGCTGCAAGGGAATCATGACGTCAGCCCCGCGTTCTCCATGGGCGATGTTTTCGCAAAGCTCAACGATACCCTGTTCAATGACGCCCAGCGCATGGCGCTGCTTCGCTTTTTTCAGGACATAGACCGGTACTATGAGCGCGTCCGGGAGAGGCTTGAGAAGCTGGAGGCAGTCTGCCGCCGCCATTATCCCTTGGTTGAAGCGCGATGCCGGGAGAAGATGGAACGCTATCTGCGCCAAGGCAGCGAATCCCTGCCGGTCAAATTTTTGTACCGGCTGGTGCTGAAGGGAGAAACGCTCAGGCCGCGGGACCCGGTACACATTTGCGTTACGCCTGTTGTGTACAACAGCATAGGCTTCCGCTTCTTCGTGGATCAGCCGCTGAACAAGCTGGTTTACGTCGGCATGATCTATGAAGATCTGGATGAGCTGAAAAACAGGCAGAAGCGGCGTCAGGAGAGAACGGAGAGTCAGCTGAAGGCCATTGCCGACCCGACCAGGCTGCTGATCGTGCGCATGCTGTCGCGCCGGCCGCACTATGTGCAGGAGCTGGCCGACGCGCTGGGGCTGAGCCCGGCCACGCTGTCCCATCATCTCAAGGTACTGCTGGAGGCGATGCTTTCCGGCATCGGCGTGGAAGGGCGCCGCAGCTACTACAGCCTCAATGCGCAGGAACTGTCCGGCCTGGCCATGGATCTGCAGGCCATGGCTGATACCGCGTTGGAGGAAAACCTGTGAAAAAACGATCCGCAAGCGATACCCATCACGCGGATAAGCGCCGCGACCTGGCCCGGGAACTGATCCCCCAGGATGCCCGCCGGGCCTATCTTCACCCGAGCAAGCGGGGCCTGCCGGGCACTCTGCTTGGGATGTACCGGCCGATCCTGAAAAACCCCCGCATCATCCTCAGCGCGCTTCTCTACGCCCTGTCGGCCGGGATTTTGCCCCTGCTGGGCGTGCTGGTGGTGCAGCATCTGGCAGGCCTCCTGGCCTCCCCGGGGGCGACCGCAGGCAGCATGTTCACAGCGGCCGGGCTGTATGCCGCCGCCTTCTTCCTGCTGACCGCCCTTTCCTCCCAGCTGCTGCACCGCAACTATACCTGGTTTAACCAAATGCGCATGGATATGCTGGCGGACGCTTTGGGCCAGATGATGCGCATGGACTACGGCCTGTTTGAAAATCCGGGCTTCATGGATGACGCGTCCAACTGGGACCGGAGCCTGTCCAACAACACAGCGGGTTACGAAGGCACCTTCCATGAAGGCTTTGAGCTGGGCGCCGTGCTGGTATCCTCCCTGCTGCTGGGCTGGCTGCTGGGGCAGGCCAGCCTCCTGATCCCCCTCACAGGCCTGTTTTTCATCGCGGTCAACTATCTGTCGCAGGCGCATATCACCGCCTACAAGCACAGCCGGCGCGAGGAGGTATCGCGCCAGGCGAGGCGGTCAAGCAATTTCGCGGCGGAGGCCTCAGACTTCGGGGCGGGCAAGGATGTCAGGCTGTTTGATATGGCCGGCCGCTTCCGCCATGCCTTTGACGAGATGATCAAGGCTTACATGAAGCTGTACCGCGGCTTCACGGGGCGCGAACTGCTGCTGTCCCTGCCGGAATCACTGGCCCTGGTGGCCATCGATCTGGTATGCGCCGCCGTGCTGGTACAGAGGTATCTGTCAGGCGGCATGGATACCGCGAGGCTCCTGACGCTGTTGACCGCGCTGGCCCTGTTTTCCGCCGTTATGCAGGTGCTGGGCAGGAAGCTCGCGTTCATCAAGGGCGAGACGCTGTATGTCAACGACAGCTTTGACTTTATCCAGGCGGAGCTGGGCGCCAAGGGCGGCAGCGGCACCATCCCCGGAGAAGGGCCGGTGGAGATCGTGTTTGAGGATGTATCCTTCAGTTATCCCGGAAGTGACAGGCCTGTCCTGCAGGGGCTGAACCTGCGCCTGGCCGCCGGCGAAAAGTGCGCCCTGGTGGGTGTCAACGGCGCCGGCAAGACGACGATGGTCAAGCTGATCACGGGGCTGTACCAGCCGACGTCCGGGCGTATTCTGATCAACGGGGTCGACGCGGCCACGCTGCCCCAAAGGGAACTGTTCCGCCTGTTTGGCGTCGTCTTCCAGGAGACGCAGCCCCTGGCGATGACCATCGCCGAAAATGTGGCGGCGTCCGATGAAGCGATCGACCGCGAGCGGGTGGTCGAATGCTTAAGGACGGCCGGTCTCTGGGAAAAGGTCAGCGGCTTTGACAAGGGCATCGATACCCCGATGCTGCGCGTGATCGAGGACGACGGGGTCATCCTCTCCGGCGGCGAAAACCAAAAGCTGATGATCGCCAGGGCGCTGTACAGGGGGGACACCCGCATGATGGTGATGGACGAGCCGACGGCCGCGCTGGACGCGCTGGCCGAGGAAAAGATCTACCGTGAGTTTGACAGCCTCTTGCGGAGGCGCACGGCGCTGTTCATCTCCCATCGGCTGGCATCCACCAGGTTTTGCGACCGCATCGTGGTGCTGGACGGCGGCCGGATCAGCCAGGCCGGCACCCATGACGAGCTGCTGAACCGCGAGGGGCTGTACAGGGAGATGTTTTTGACCCAGGGCAAGTATTACCGTCAGGATAAGGAGGAAGGGCAGGATGAAGAAGCCCGGTCGTACAGCGCCTGAGGGGCGTGAGATCGGCTCCATGGAGGCGATCGCGAGCCTGATGAAGATCATCTGGAAGGCCGATAAAGTCTATTTTTTTGTATACTTCCTGCTGAGCCTGACGACGGCGGCCAGCGGCATGATCAACCTGGTGCTGCCCAAGATGCTCATCGACGGCATTTCGCAGGGATGGCCCGCCGGGCGCTTTATACCGGCCGTCGCGCTGTTTTGCCTGGCCAAGTACCTGATACTGCAGCTGCTGGCGCTGATGAGCCGGCAAAACAAGGTGCATCAGGAGGCGCTGGACAGGCGGCTGCCCACGCTGCTGGCGGAGAAAACCATGCGCATGTCCTACAAGATGCTGGAAGACCCGCAGGTGCTTGACCTCAAGGAGCGCGCGCTGTTTCCTATCACCTACGGGGCTGTCTATCAGCTGCTGGATTCGGGTGTGCGCCTGCTGAGCGCCGGGATGACGCTGATCTCGCTGTCAGCCGTGCTGCTTTACTTCAGCCCCCTGTTCCTGGTGGTCCTGATCCTGCTGTCCGCGGCGGCGATGATGCTGTCTTCCCGCTTCATGAAGATGATACAGCTAACGATGCAGGAGGTGATCCCGATCAACCGCCGCTACGGCTATTATGCCAATACGGCCGGAGAAGCGCCTTTTCAAAAGGAATACAGGATTTACGGCATGGATCAGCTGATGCTCAAAAAGATCAAGGAATATAACCGGATCATCACCTCCTGGCTGCACGGCGTCCATGTCAAGCAGGCCAATAACGAGTGCCTGCAGGCCCTCATCGCGGGTGTGGTGCGCCTGATGGCCTATGGCTACACCGCCCTGCGCGTGCTGAACGCGAACTGGGGCGCGCAGATCGGCCTGGGCGACTTTTCCGTCATCGTCATGGCCACCGAAAACTTCTTCAAGAGCTTCCGGGAAGGCGCCATGGGCATCCTGACCACCGGCCAGTCCGCCGCCTACCTGATCCCCTTTTGCAGCTTCATGAAGCTGGATGAGGATGAAAAGCGGGAAGGCGCCGCCATCCGGGAGATCGGCGAATTCCGCTCCCTGCTCTTTGACAATGTCAGCTTTTCCTACCCCAAGACGGACAGGCTGATCCTGGACGGCATCTCCTTTGAGATCAAGGCGGGGGAAAAGATATCCATCGTCGGCCTCAACAACGCCGGCAAGTCCACCATCGTCAAGCTGATCTGCCGCCTGTTTGACCCCCGGGAGGGGCGTATCCTCTACAACGGCGTCGACATCAGGGAGTATGACCGGCGCGTCTACCTGCAGAAGCTGTCCTGCGTGTTCCAGGATTTCAGGCTCTTCCCCTTCAGCCTCCTTGACAACATCGCGACTGCCGGCATCAGGGACGAGGCCGGCGTGTGGAAGGTGCTGCGCGAGACGGGTATGGAGGAGGCGGTGAAATCGCTGCCCCGCGGACTTGATACCAAGCTGAACAAAGCGCTGTGGGAAGAAGCCACGGACTTTTCCGGCGGCCAGAAGCAGAAGCTGGCCATTGCCCGCTGCCTCTACCGCCCGGCCGGTCTGGTCATCATGGATGAACCCACCGCGGCCCTCGACCCCCTGGCCGAAAGCGAAGTCTACGAGCACTTCCACGAGCTGACACGGGGCAGAACCGCCATCTTCATCTCCCACCGCATGTCCAGCTCCACCTTCTGCGACAAGATCCTGCTGCTGCAGGACGCGAAGATCGTCGCCTTTGACAGCCATGAGAACCTGATGAAGGGGGATAATCTGTACAGGGAATTGTTCCAGACGCAGGCGAGGAACTACGTTGTAAATGCTGAATGCTGAATGCGGAATGCAAAATGACGGAAAGCTATGGGGAAGCGGCTGCGGGGAGGTATTCCCGGCAGCCCTTTCTCCATTGTTTCCTCATCGCCTTGCCCATTATCCCCTTGTGGATTAGAATGGGGTCATGATACCGCGGAGGGGGTGAACTGATGACCGATAACGCGCTGCGCCAGCAGATGGGCATATCGCTGGGGCAGGCGTACAGCCTGCAGCAGCGCAGGGAACTCGCGCTGCTGCAGTGCGATTACACGGAACTGGCGCAGGAGCTGACCTCCGCCTGCCGAGATAATCCCCTGCTGGAAGAAAAAAGCGCCGTTTCCTGTCCTCTCTATCCTGTCTCCGGCGGCAGGCGCGTTTCTCAATGGGCAGAAACTCCTTTTGACACGCCTGACCGCTCCTATGATAATCGCAAGCTTTTAAGGGAACAGATTCCTCTTGATATGGAGGAGGGGCTCAGCCGCGCCGTTAACGGGCTGATCGACTACCTGGACGATAGGGGCTTTTTGCGCTTGTCCGCGCGGGAGGCCTGCTTGCAGCTTTTACTGGAGCGGGAGGTGTATCAGCAGGCTCTCTTCTGCCTCAAACGCATGGGGCCGGGTGGCATCGGCTGCAAGGACCCGGGGGATTATCTGGCTTTTCAGCTCAAGCGGCAGAAGAAGCCGCTTTCCTGGGGGAAAATCTGCCGGGAGAACCTGCCCTGGATCGCGCTCAAGCAATACCGCCTGATATGCGAAGCTTACGGCATGGATTTGGCCGAGGCAAAGCGTTGCTGTGCCCATATCGCGACGCTCAACCCCTTTCCGCTCAAGGGCGGCGGCGGGGCGGAGCCGGTTGTCATCAGCAAGCCGGAGCTGCGTATCGATGCCTGTGAGGGCGGGTGGCAGTGCAACCTCATAGAGCCGCTGAGCGAGTGCTATGAGCTCAGCGCGAGGCTGCGCGAATACCGGGGCGCTTGCCTGTCCCCTGAAGAGTGTGAATATGTGCGGGACAACACGGCCAAGGCCCGCTTCCTGCTGGCGGCGCTCAGGCGGCGGGAAGGGACCCTGCTGCGCGTCGGACGCCTGATCACCGCAAAGCAGCAAAGCTACTTGGGCGGAGGGGCATTGGCTGCTTGCCCGCAGAGCGAGGCGGCCAGGGAGCTTGGACTGAATCCCTCCACGTTCAGCCGTGCCCTTCGGGATAAATACCTCCTGTTTGAGGGAGGCATCTATCCGCTCTCCTTCTTTTTTCAGGCAGGGGGCGGGGGCGGCTTGTCCAAGCAAAGTATACAGGACTTGATCGAGAGCCTGCTGAAAGAGGCCGGGGAGAAGCGCCTGTCTGACCGGAAAATAGCTGAGCGGCTGCTGGAACGGCACGGCATCGGGCTGTCACGGCGCACGGTGGCCAAGTACCGCAAGGAGCGCAGGCTCCCATCCGGCTACTATAAGGGGATATAATGGAGTTCGGCTGAATCACTCCGGATACCGCGCAGCGGGTGTTTGTCGGGGAAAAGAAAGGATGGGCGTGTGATTGAAGGCTGAGAAAAGGCTCAGGCTACGGGCTGCGATGCTGCTGTGCCTGCTGGCGCTGCCCATCCTGTGGCCCGGGGAAGCCCTGGCTGTGCGCACCAGCCTGCGCGTCGCGCTGGCGGCTGATAACCCGCCGATGCAGTTTTTTGATGAACGCGGAGCTGCGCAGGGCATGCATATTGATTTTCTGGATAACATCGCCCAGCGGGAAAATTTGAGCATCAGCTATGTGCCGGTAGATAGCGAGCGGGACGCGCTCAAGATGCTTCGCGATCAGAAAGTGGACCTGGTGCTGGGCGTGATGAGCGGGCGTTATCATGAAGAAGGGATCGTCAGCAGCGGCACGCTGTCTTCCTTTCCTGTTTGCCTGATCGCGCCAAATATCCTGCTGGAGGGGGACAAGCTGAAGACCGGGCCGGGCAGCCTGTCCGCCATCTATGAGTACGCCTCCCTGGCCCAGCCGATGATCGCGGGCTTGGGTGTGCGCCAGTACCATGCTGTGGGCAGCCAGCAGGCATTGATGGGAAAGCACCTGGATGAACCGCAGACCCTCATGATTGGCGTGAAGGACAGCCTTTTGTATCAGATCCACGAACTGGGGCTGGATGACAGCTACACCATCATCAACAACCATGTCGGCATGCTCTCCTATACCATGCTGCTGCGCGGCCAGGATCAGCTGCTGCTGCGCATGATCAACCGGGCGCTGATCAGCCTGCGGTCCAGTGAGGAGTATGACCTCATTCATCTCAAATGGGCGCCCAACCCCGAGGAGATTCGCTTGCAGCGCTCCATCCTGCGAGTGATCCTGATCTTCGCGGCCATTGTGGCGGCCTTGCTGCTGTATTCGCTGGTGGCGCGGCGTATGCGCCGGCTGCTCAAGCAGCAGGTGCGGGAACAGACAGAGGAGATACGGGCGGTCAACACGGCGCTGGCCGAGAATATGGCCAGGCTGTCTGACCTGTCGGAGCTCCAGCGGCGCATCATCGAGTTTTCGCCCTGCGGGATGATCCTGGTGGACGCGGAGGGCGCTGTGCGCCTGATCAACCAGTCCGCCCTTGAGATGGCGGGGATGCCGGAAGATTATCCGGGGAGGCCGCTCAAGGATATTCCCTTCTTCCGCGCCCTCATCGGTGACAAGGATCTGGACAGCCTGAAAGATGACGCCCCCGCGCTTGTGTGGAACACCAGACTCGATCCCTACCAGCTGCCTGAGGGGCCGGGGGGCAGCTACCACTGCACGCTGCACCGCACTCGGGCGATGGGGGAGAGCGATGGGGCCCTGATGACGGTGCTGGATACCACGGCGGAGGAGATGCGCAAGCAGCAGGTCTTTGACAAGGAGAAGTCCAAGGCCTTGACCATCATGGTGGCGGGCCTGGCGCACGAGATCAAAAACCCGCTCACTTCCATCAAGACCTTTGCGCAGCTTCTGGTGTCAAGAAAGGGAGACCAGCAGGTGCAGGAGCAGTTCGCCCGCTTTGTGCCCGGAGAGATCGACCGAATCAGCCGGCTCATCGAGAGCCTGATCAACTATTCGCGCCCCGTGCGCAAGCGGGTTGAGGTATTATGCGTGAAAGATATCATCGAGGAGTGTGTTTACTTTGCCCGCGCGATGCGCCGCGACAGAATCGATATCAGATGCAATCTGGCGGAAGGGCTGCGCGTGGCGGCTGATAAGGATCAGATCAAGCAAGTAATCATCAATCTGATGATCAACGGCTTGGAATCCATGCAAAAAAAGCAGGAGCTTGCTCAGGAAGGCTGCAAGCCGCTGGTGCTTGAAGTCAGGGCCGCGCGCGACGGCAAGGATGTTCTGATATGCGTTGAGGATAATGGCATGGGCATGAACAGAAAGCAGCTGTCGCGCTGTACCGATCCCTTTTTCTCGACCAAGACAAGCGGCACGGGCCTGGGGCTGTCGCTGTCCAGGAGCTATATTGAGGAAAATGGCGGAAAGCTGTCGCTTGAAAGCGGCGAAGGCGTGGGCACCCTGGCCCAAATACGGATGGAGTGTGCGCAGATATGAAACCCAGTGTGCTGATCATAGACGATGAAATGGCGATCTGCGTGTCGCTGAGCCTGGCGCTGGAGGGCAGATATAGCGTATCCAGCGCGACGGACGCGGCTGCCGGCCTTCAGATGGCTGAAGACTTGAAGCCGCAGGTGGTCCTGCTGGATCTGAAGATAGGCCAGGTGGACGGCATCGGCGTGCTGCGCCGTATACGCCGGATCTCGCCCTCTTCGGTTACGATCATCATGACGGCCTATGGCAGCATCCGATCCTCGGTGGAGGCCATCCGCGAGGGGGCTTTCAACTACCTGACCAAACCCCTTGATATGGAAGAGCTGGAGGTGTTCATCGAGTCCGCCCTCAGCTTCCGCGCGCTCAATGAGAAGGTCAGGTCCCTCAGGGAGGAGCTGCAAAGCCGCTATTCCTACGGGGACATGATCGGCAAAAGCCCAGTGATGCAGCGCATCTATGAAACCATTGAGAAGATCAAGGATTCTGCCGTCAGCGTGATGCTGACCGGGGAGAGCGGCACCGGCAAGGAACTGGCCGCCCGCGCCATCCACTACCTGGGCAGCCGCAGGGAGGAGCGCTTTGTGCCCGTCAACTGCATCGCCATCCCCGATGGGCTGCTGGAGGGGGAGTTTTTCGGCCATGTGAAGGGCGCGTTTACGGGCGCGGTGCGTGACAGCCAGGGCAAGCTGGAGGCGGCGCACAAGGGCACCCTTTTTTTGGACGAAGTGGGCGATATGCCCGTCGCCCTGCAGGGCAAGCTTCTGCGCGTGCTGCAGGAGCGGGAGTTTTCGCCCGTGGGCAGCAATGAGCTGCGGCAGGTCGACGTGCGCGTCATCTCCGCCACTAACCGGGACCTCGCGGCGCTGATCCGCGAGGGAGGCTTCCGCCATGAGCTTCTCTACCGGCTCAACGTGGTCAATATCCGCCTGCCTTCGCTGAAGGAGCGGCGGGAGGATATCCCGCTGATCATCAGCCATTTTCTGGATAAGTATGCCAGGGAATACGGCAAACCACGACCGGATATTGACGCCGCGGCGCAGCGCCTGCTGCTGGATTACGATTACCCCGGCAATGTACGCGAGCTGGGCAATTTCCTGGAATATGCCTTTGCCCTGTGCGACGGCAAGTGCATTACCCAGAGGGACCTCCCCCCGCAGCTGAGCGGCAGGCAGGCAGGGGACGCGGCCCGCTCGGATGAAGCGCTGATTGATGATTACCTCTCCCGCCACAGCCTTGCGCAGATCGAACAGGCGGCCATCCGCGCCACCATGAGCAAAAACGGCAACCACCAGCGCAGGACGGCAGCCGATCTGGGGATTAGCGAGCGGGGGTTGAGGGGAAAACTCTCTGAGATGCAGGAGTAGCGCTTCACGCGCTTG
The DNA here is from genome assembly GCA_023460055.1 of Bacillota bacterium. GTDB lineage: Bacteria > Bacillota > Clostridia > Christensenellales > Aristaeellaceae > UBA1038. The sequence continues at coordinate 29,159 of JAEWRJ010000046.1, forward strand.
AGGTCAATCGTCGTCAAAAGCCGCGCGGTGATCAGGCAAAATTTGCTTGTCGTCAAAGATTAAGAGGCAAAATTTGCCTCCATCATGATCTTCCCTCGCCCCTAAGGGGGTTTTTTTATTAGGAAAAGCGAGGATCTGGAAAAATTTTATCCGATATGCTCATGGTTTATGAAGACGGCGCGAAAAGTTGGCACAAATATTGCTAATAATTTAAAGTGTAAGTGCCGAAAGGCAAATAACAAAAAGGGAGACTTGATCATGAACAAGACCTTGACCCGGATCCTGTCGATCGCTCTGTGCCTGATGGTATTGGGCGGCAGCCTATCCGCCGGCGCTGAGCCCGGCTACAAAAAGGAAATCATCATCGGCCTGGCCAACGTGTTCACCACGATGGACCTGCAGGGCACGGCCAGCATCACCAACCAGATCTTCTACACCGTCAGCCACAGCACGCTGACCAAGTGGGACTATGATACCCAGAGCTATGTGCCGGATCTGGCGGACAGCTACGAAGTGAGCGGGGAAGGCACCGTCTATACCTTCCACCTCAACCCCAACGCCTATTTCCACAACGATGAGCCGGTGAAGGCTTCCGATGTCATCTATACCTTTACACGCGGCCTGGAGGGCTCCGCCACCAAGGCCAAGGTACAGATCATCAAGGACATGAAGGCCCTTGACGATCACACGGTCGAGATCACACTGAGCGGTCCCTCCACGGGCTTTATGTTTGACATCACCAACCCCAACATGGCCATCCTGTCCGAAAAGGCGATGACCGAGCAGGGCGACGCGGGCCTGCAGATCGGCTCCGGCGCTTTCTACTATGAGACCGTTGACTTTGGCAACGAAGCCAAGATGGTCCGCTTTGACAAGTACTTCGGCGAAATGCCCAAGACCGAACGCCTGACCTTCCGCCAGTACAAGGAAGACGCCACCCGCGTAATTGCGCTGCAGGCCGGCGATATCGATTACTGCCAGACTCCCTCGACGACCGATCTGGCCTACATTGCTGAGGATCCCAACCTGGATCTGATCCAGATGACCGGCACCCGCCTCAACTACATGGTCATGAACGTGTCCGAGGAACACGGCGCGCCTTTCAAGGACATCCGCGTTCGCCAAGCCATGAATATGGCCATCGACAAGGAACTGGTGATGCTGGGCGCGGCCGACGGCTTGGGCACCGTGCAGAACTACTACCTGACCGACATCAGCTTTGCCTTCAACGGCGACATCGAGGGCTACAACTACAACCCCGAGCGCGCCAAGGAGCTGCTGGCCGAAGCGGGGTATCCCGATGGCTTCACCTTCAGCCTGATCTGCCATGACTCCACCGCCCGCGCCATCGCGCCCATGCTGCAGTTCCAGTTCTCCGAGATCGGCGTCACCATGAACATCGAGGAGATGGAAACCGCCGTGCGCAACACCGTGATCGCTGAGAACAAGCATGACGCGGCCATGGCTGCCCACGTCAACCTGGTCAGCGCTGACAACAACCTGCGCCTGCTGTTCTACACCGGAAGCCTTAATAACCGCATGAAGTACTCAAACCCCGAGCTGGATGCCAAGCTGGATGCCGCCCTGGTTGAGCAGGACGAAGCCACCCGCGTTCAGATGTACAAGGAGATCCAGCAGTTCGTGGTGGATGAGGCTCTGTGCATTCCGCTGTATGTCGAGCCCATGAACATTGCCAAGAAGCATACCCTGGAGGGGATCAAGCTGGTGGCCACCGGCGGACACGACTTCACCTACGCCCACATCGCGGAATAAATGCCACTGATGCCGATATCGGTATCAGGCGTGGATTGAAAACAAATTGGGGCAAGCCCCCCGCCGGCAGCCGCCGGGTTTCCCGCGGCTGCCGGCGTAACGATGTGGATGATATGATTTCGTATGAAAGAGAGGCTGCTTCATGTATCGGTACATAATTAAACGGCTGCTGATGCTCATTCCGGTGTTGCTGGCAGTATCGTTTGTCATCTTCTTTATCATGGAGATGGCACCCGGCGACCCCGCCTATGTCATCGCGGGCGAGCACGCGGATGAGGAGACCATTGCCAGGGTCCGCGAGGAATACGGGCTGAACGATCCTTTGCTGGTTCGCTATTTTAACTATATGAAAGGCCTTTTGACCGGCGATATGGGCACCAGCTACATCAGCAAGAAGGATGTTTTTGAGACCTATATGCAGCGGTTTCCGGCTACAGCCAAGCTGGCTCTTGCAGCCATCGCGGTGGCCATCGTGATATCGCTGGTGCTTGGCGTGTACTCCGCAATCAACCAGAATACCTGGAAGGATAACCTGGCGGTGCTGACCAGCCTGATCGGCCTGTCGATGCCGCAGTTCTGGCTGGGGCTTTTGCTGATCATCGCCTTTGCGCTCAATTTGAGGTGGGTGCCCTCGGGCGGTGACCACTTCAACCTGACCAGCCTGATTCTGCCAGCTATCACCATAGGCACTAACAATGCCGCCCTCATGACGCGTACCACCCGCTCCTCGATGCTTGACGTCATCAGGCAGGAGTACCTCAACACCGCGCGCGCCAAAGGCGTCAGCGAGAAGAAAGTCATCTTGAAGCACGCCCTTCGCAACGCCTTGATCCCGATCATCACTGTCGCCGGCGTGCAGTTTGCATACATCATGGGCGGCGCCGTGCTGGTCGAGACCGTCTTTGCCTGGCCGGGCATCGGCAGGCTGACCATCGACTCCATCAACATGCGCGATCTGCCGATGGTTACCGGATGCGTCGTGATTACCACCATGATCGTGTGCGTAGTTCAGCTGCTTGTCGATATTATCTATGCCTATGTTGATCCGCGCATCAAGGCGCAGTATACAAAGTAAGGAGAAGAGGATATGACAAAGCAAGCAAACGATATCGCCGTTTCCGTCTCCAAAAAATACGCCAAGCGCAGCCAGATGGCGGAGATATGGCGCAACCTGAAGAAAAACAAAGGCGCGGTCATCGGCCTGGTGCTGATCGTCCTGCTGATTTTGCTGGCTGTCTGCGCGCCGCTTTTATATGACTACGATCGTGACATTGTCGCGCAGAATATCCGCGAAAGGCTGCAAGGCCCCTCTTTGCGGCATCCCTTCGGCACAGATGAGTACGGCCGCGACATCATGGCCCGCGTCATCTGGGGCACGCGCTATTCGCTGCCCATCGGCTTCATTGCCACCATCGTGGCGATATTGCTTGGCGTGACCATGGGCGCTGTCGCCGGCTACTATGGCGGCTGGGTAGAAAACGTGCTGATGCGCTTCAGTGATATTTTCGCGTCGATCCCGCATATCCTCCTGGCCATCGTCGTTGTTTCGGTGCTTGGCCAGAGCGCCACCAACCTGATGATCGCGGTCGGCATCACATCCACCCCCGCGTTTATCCGCGTCGCCCGCGCCGCTGTATTGACAGTGCGCAACCAGGAGTATGTCGAGGCCGCGCGCGCCATCGGCATGAAAAACTGGAAGATCATTCTGCAGCACATCATCCCCAACGCCCTGTCCCCCATTGTGGTGCAGACCACGCTGCGTGTCGGCTCGGCCATCATTTCGGCCTCCTCGCTGAGCTTTCTGGGCCTGGGCATTCCCGCTCCCGCGCCCGAATGGGGCACCATGCTTTCCGCGGGGCGCAAGTTCATCCGCGATTACAGCTATATGACCCTCTTCCCGGGACTGGCGATCATGGTGACTGTGCTGGCGCTCAACATGCTGGGCGACGGCCTGCGTGACGCGATGGACCCGAAAATGAAGAGCTGAGGTGGCGACATGGAAAAGAAAGACATGATTTTGGAACTCGAGCACCTGTATGTGCGCTATGAGACGGAGGACGGCATCGTCAACGCCGTTAACGGCGTCAGCATCCGCCTGGAAAAGGGAAAAACACTGGGCGTGGTAGGTGAGACAGGCGCCGGAAAAACGACCACCGCCCGCTCGATCATGCGCCTCATCCCCGTCCCCCCGGGCGTAATCGAGGCGGAGAAAATCGTCGTGGACGGCGTGGACATCAAATCGCTCAGCCCGCAGAAGCTTGAGCAGGTACGCGGGAAGGATGTATCCATGATATTCCAGGACCCCATGACCGCGCTGAACCCTGTTTTATCTGTTGGCGAGCAGATTGCCGAGTCCATTGAGCTCCATGAGCACCTGGGTAAGAAAGAAGCCTATGAGAAGGCCAGGCAGATGCTGGAGCTGGTCGGCATCCCCGGCAGCCGCGCGGTGGAATATCCCCACCAGTTTTCAGGCGGCATGAAGCAGCGCGTGGTCATCGCCATCGCGCTGGCCTGCAACCCCAAGCTCCTGATTGCCGATGAACCCACGACTGCGCTGGATGTCACCATCCAGGCCCAGGTGCTGGATCTGATGAAGCGCCTGAAGGAGCAGTACGAAACATCCATGATCCTCATCACGCATGACCTGGGCATTGTGGCTGAGGTGTGCGACGAGGTGATTGTCATGTACGCCGGCCGCATCGTGGAGCAGGGCACCCTGGAGCAGGTGTTCAACCATACCAGGCATCCCTACACCGAGGGATTATTTGGCAGCCTGCCCAACATCAACGACCGCAAAACCATGCTCAAGCCCATACCGGGCCTGATGCCTGATCCGACTGATCTGCCCGAAGGCTGCTCCTTCTCACCGCGCTGCCCCTACGCGACGGAGCGCTGCAAAAAGCAAAAGCCCCGCCTGAAGTATGTGGGCGAGCACTGGGTGGAGTGCCTGCGCTATGACGAGGAGAATTTCAGCATAGAAAGGAAGGTCATCAATGACTAAGCCTTTATTGGAAGTAAAGAACCTGAAGAAATACTTCAAGACCTCAAAGGGCATGCTGCATGCGGTGGATGATATCAGCTTTACCATCGAGGCCGGAAAAACGCTGGGCATCGTCGGTGAAAGCGGCTGCGGCAAGTCCACCGCGGGCCGCAGCATCCTGCGCCTGCTTGAGCCCACCTCGGGCGAGGTCAACTTTGAAGGCAGGGACGTCACCAAGCTCAGCCAGGAAGAGATGCGCCGCATGCGCAAGAAGATGCAGATTATCTTCCAGGATCCCTTCTCTTCCCTAGACCCCCGCATGACGGTCAACCAGATCATCAGCCAGCCCATCATCAACAACAGGCTGCTCAAAGGCAAGCGTGTTATCGAAAACCGCGTGCTTGAACTGATGGAAACTGTCGGCCTGGCCGAGCGGCTGATCAACACCTATCCCCATGAGCTGGACGGCGGCCGCCGCCAGCGCATCGGCATCGCCCGTGCCCTGGCCATGGACCCCAGCTTCATCGTATGCGATGAGCCGGTCTCGGCGCTGGACGTATCCATCCAGGCGCAGATCCTCAACCTGCTCAAGGAGCTTCAGGAGAAGATGGGGCTGACCTATATGTTTATCACCCACAACCTGTCGGTGGTCAACTACTTCTCAGACGACATCGCCGTGATGTACCTGGGCCAGATTGTTGAGAAGGCACCGGCCGAGGAGCTGTTCAACAACCCGCTGCATCCCTACACCCAGGCTCTTCTGTCGGCCATCCCGGTGCCGGATCTGGGCAAGCGCCGCGAGCGCATCCTGCTCAAGGGCGAGATCACCTCGCCCGTCAACCTGCCCAACGAGTGCCGCTTTGCCAAGCGCTGCGCCTACGCGCAGGACCGCTGCCGTCAGGGCATACCGCCGCTGAAGGAAGTCAGCCCCGGCCATTTCGTGGCCTGCGTGCTGGTCGGCTGAACGCTGCGTAAGGACGTGCCGGTACCGTCCATCCGCCGCCTGGTCAGGGTGGAGTAAATTATTAAACGATATATAAAGGGTATCCGGCAGCTAAACCGGGTACCCTTTATGCATTTGAATGATTATGTTGCGCCGCGCTTTATACTGATGTAAAACGTTAACGCATCCAAAGCAGAGAGTTATTTTGTAGCTGTGTACGGAGACGAAGGGAATCGCGGCATCGTAACGCGATTGCCACAATTCGCAATAGGCGAAAGCCGCGTGCTTTTCAGCACTCGCTTTCTTCTTTGCTCATTGGACTTCCGGTTCGCTCACTCCGACGCCGGCGGCGCTCATCTCCGTCCCAAGCAGCGACACAGCGCCAAGGCAAAAGGACTGATGCGACGATGCATTTACGTTTGGAATCAGTATTTGATAGAAGGTGATTATTGCATGTCCTTCAGGAAGTGATCCCTTCGCGGGCTGCAGGTTCTGGCGCCTTCCTGAACGAGAACCTGCAGCGGATGATGGCAGCCGGCGAGCAGAACTATTTCCGGGCCATCAAAGCCCTGGTCAACGCGGAGGAAAAAAGGACGCCTATATAAGGAGGCACAGCGTGCGGGACAAGCCCGCCTTGCTGCCCCAAAGTTATTGTAATAGGGGAAAATACAAGAAATATCTGAATCTAAAATAATTGTTGCTTCCCTATCGCTTCGCCATTGATTCGCCGTTCCCCCGGTCATTCCGCATTCAGTATTCAGAATTCTGCATTTGCCGCCTCAGCCGCAGAACGGCCCCGCCACAGGCTTTTCCGGGCGAGTTTTTCCGTAGAAATCGGTATCGAATACGATATCCTCGCCGCCGGGCCCCTCAAAGCGCTGCTCCGGCTCGAAGGCCATGCCCAGCGTGTCGGTGCTGATCATTTTTCCCTCGGGCAGGTAATCATACAGGTTGGTCTCAAGCCGCCAGCCCTGATCGTCCACCTTCAGCTCCAGGCTGATCTCGTGCGCGGTATCCACGGTGAAGTCTTCCTCGATATCGCAGGGCACGGCGCCGTTGAAGTATACATTGCCGCCCGTCCACACGGGCAGGGGCATGTAGTAGCGGTCGCGGGTCTGTGCCGCGCCCTCGCCGCAGTAGCCGCTGAAGAAGGACTGCCACTCATCCTCTTTCATATAGCCGCTGTAGGGGAGGGTACCGGCTTTCAGGTTGCCGTCATCCCACTCCCCGGTCTCATCGCCGCGGCAGATATCCAGCATGCCCTGGCGCACCTTTTGCTGCACAAACACGTTGTTGAAAAAGCGCACATCCCCGTGCAGGATGGACATGAAGCCGGTGATCCCCGTGCTGTGGGGCTTGTGGATGGGCGTATAGCGGGTGGAATCATATTTGACGGTGCCGTTTTTCACGCCCTTGCCCACCGCGGTGATGGCCCCGGCGATCAGGTTGTGCACAAAGGCGCAGCCCTGGGTGGGCAGCTTGATCGCGCGCTCGGACAGCATGATGTTGTTATCCACCAAGGTCGGGCCGTGGCCGATCTCGATAAACAGGTCCTCGCCCAGGCCCAGGCCTTCCTTGCACTCGGGCCGCAGCAGGTAATCATGCGGCAGGCAGTTATCGTGGAACAGGTTGCCCGTCACCCTGGTGCCCTGGGTCTGCCAGTCCAGCCAGATGCCGCGGGTGCAGTGGTGGAAATGGTTGCCCCGGATGATCACGTCGAGGGGGGCATGGAACTTGATGCCGCCGATCTCAGCGCCCGCCAGGTTGCGCTTGTTGTTGATGTGGTGGATGTGATTATTCTCGATCACGGAAAATACGCAGCCCAGGTTGCCCACGATGCCGGTCTGCCCGCAATCGTGGATGTCGCAGTTTTTCACCGTATGGGAGCCGATGGTTTCCTTGCTCCATCCGTCCAGCTGGGCGATCAGCGAGCAATCCCGCTGGGTCTGCGCGCCGTCCTTGAGCTTATAGCGGGACCATTTGTTGTCGTTGTGCTGCTGCAGGTATTTGCCCAGGGAGATGCCGGAGCACTTGGAATGGGATACCTCGCAGTCCTCAATCACCCAGCCCTTGGACCAGTGCGGGCCGATCATGCCCTCCTGCAGCGCGGTGGGCGGCGCCCATTGCGTGGCCGCCATGGTGACGACGAAGCCGGTCAGGGTGATGCAGTCCACATGTTCCTTCGCCGGGAAGAAGCAGCGCGGGCGGACGTTGATCTCCACCTGCTCGCGGTTGGGGTCAGCGCCCTGGAAGTTGGCGTACAGGATGGTCTCATCCCGTTCCTCCCCCTGGCAGGTATACCAGGTGTGCAGGGTGAAGTCCTTATCCCAGGAGGTATCGTCGATCACCGGGTTCATCACCTGCTCCAGCGTCTCCCGCTCGTACAGGGATTTGCCGTTCAAGTACACTTCGCCTGTATGGCAGGGGAAGGTGGGGCTGAGCCAGTCGCCCCACACCAGGGTGGTGTAGGGGTTATAGCCTCGGAAAAGATCGTTGGGGAGGGTCAGCTTCCAGACATCGCCGGATACTCGCTCCCAGCTGTCAAAGCGCTCAGCGCCTGTGATCACGGCTGCCCGCGGCACCCGCGAGCGGTACACGATCGGCTTATCCTTTGTGCCTGCATAGACCGGGCTGACCTCTTCGCGGTAGATGCCCGGCTCCACCAGCACCTCATCCCCGGGCTGGGCGACTTCCGCCGCCTGCTGTATCCATCTGAACGGCCGCTGCGCGCTTCCGTCCCCATTCACTGCCGCTTTGTGGTCCACATGCAAAATCATGATGATATCCTCCGAATCATTTGATTGATCTTGCGCGTGAGCTCATCACGCGTTCTCGGTTTCAAACAGCGCCGCCCCGGCGGTATCCGGCACCCGGAATTCGGCTTCCTGCTTTTCACGCTGTTTCAAATCGCGCAGCACGGGCCGCACCAGCGGGATCGTCAGCAGGAAGGCGCACAGATCGGCCGCCGGCTGCACCAGCTGCAGCCCCTGCAGGCCCAAAAGCCTTGGCAGGATCAGGATGGCCGGGAAGAAGAAGATACCCTGGCGCGCCATGGAGAGCACAGAGGCCCGCAGGGCGCTGCCGATGTTTTGCATCAGCATGTTGCTGGAAAACAGCAGGCTCATCAGCGGGAATACATAGCATTGGTAGCGCAGCGCGCCGGAGCCGAAGCGGATCACCGCTTCATCCTGTGAAAACAGCCGGATCAGGTTCGGCGCGAACATGATGCCCGCGGCCGAGATCAGCAGCAGGGCGGCCAGCATCACCTGGAAGGTGAAGAAATAGCCCTTGCGCACCCGCCCGTAGAGCTTCGCCCCGTAGTTGAAGCCGCAGACCGGCTGAAACCCCTGGCCAAAGCCGATGATGGCGGAGGCGGCGAACATCATGATCCGCGTGACCACGGTCATGCCGGCGATGGCCCAATCCCCGAAAGCGCCGGCCGATACGTTCAGAACGGCGGAGGCGACGCTGCCCAGCCCCTGCCGCCAGAAGGAGGGCAGGCCGCCCTTGAGGATCTCCGCGTACTGCGAGCGCCTGACCCTGACATTGCGCAGCCTGGGCACGATGTTGCCGCCCTTGGTGGTGGCGGCAAACAGGATGAGGAAGCTGGCAAACTGGCTGATGGCGGTGGCCAGCGCGGCGCCCGAGACCCCCATATTCAGCGTGAAAATGAACAGGGGGTCAAGCCCGATATTCAGCATGGCGCCGAAGCCTATGCCGATCATCGCGAAAAAGGCGCTGCCCTGCAGCCGCAGCTGGTTGTTGAGCACCAGAGAGGCCATCAGCCAGGGAGCGCCCAGCAGGATATAGCGCACATAGTCTTTGGCAAAGGGCAGGATGGTGGGCGTTGAGCCCAGCAGGCCCATCAGCGGCGTGAGGAACAGCAGGCCCAGCGCCGCAAAGACGATCCCCGCGGCCAGCGCGCTGTAGAAGCCGGTGGCCGCGATGGTCTGTGCTGCGTCATGGTCCTGCCTGCCCAGGCTTCGGGACATGGAATTGCCCGAGCCCTGGCCGAAGGTGAAGCCGATGCCCTGGATGACGGACATCAGCGGGAAGGCGATGCCGATGGCGCCTGTGGCGCTGGTGTTGTTCAATTGGCCCACAAAAAAGGTATCCGCCATGTTGTAGGCCGCGCTGATCAGCATGGAGACGATCGTAGGCACCGCCATGCGGATGATCAGCCCCCTCACCGGGGCCTGCGTCATCCTGATGAATTTTTCGTCGAAAGCTGTCTTTGTCATGCGGTTTGCGCTGCTCTTTTCTGTTGATTGTGATGCCGGGCTGCTTCAGTCTGTTCAGTATAGACGATAACTGCCCGGGTCACAAGTTGAAATGGCGGGGGAACGGGGGTATCAGGCCTGCGTGCCGATGCCTTCATCCTCCCCGGGCATCGCTTCCCTCACCCTGATCGTCACTTTTCCCATCGCGTGGCCTTCGCTTTGGTAGCGCACCGCCTCGGCGGTCTTGGCAAGCGGGTAGGTCCTGTCGATCACGGGTTTTACCCTGCCTTCTTCCACCAGCCTGACGATGTATGCCAGATCCTCCGCGCTGGGTTTCGCGGCCAGCATGCGCACTTTTTTGCTGCCCAGCGAATAGAACCGGCCTAGCAGCAGGGCCTTCATCACCTGCTTGAGCGAGCCCCCCACCATGACGAGGGTGCCGCCCGGTGCCAGCAGCCGCAGGTAGACCTTCAGCGGGTTGCTGCCGTTGACGGCCAGGACAAGGTCATACCGCCCGCTGATTTTGGTGACATCGAGGCCGTTGTAGGGGATGACATGGTCCGCGCCCAGGGACTGCATGACGAGGGCGTTTTTCTCTCCGCACAGCGCGGTCACCTCAGCGCCCAGGTGTTTGGCCAGCTGCACGGCAAAGGTGCCCACGCCGCCGCCCGCGCCATAGATCAGTACCTTGTCGCCCAGCTTGATCCTCCCGGCGTCGCGCAGCCCCTGCAATTTGAGCGAGATCAGCTTATCCATTTCGTCTTCCACCATGTCCAGCTGCAGCGATCTTTCGATGGCCTTGTCATCCGTTTTGCCGGTCTGGGCCGTCTGCCGGATGGCCTTGCCGATGGAGAGCACGATGCTGAGGATGATGTGCATCACGATCGTCGCGGCGACGCCGATGAACAGCAGCATCGATGATGCCCAGAATTTCAAGTCGTCCATGGACGCCGCGCCCGAGTTGACTACAAAATGTTGCCAACTGAAACTGAAGGCCAATGACGGGAGAGAGAACGGGGATTTGATATAAATTCTTTCGCGTTATTTTATCGCTCGGCTGCGGCCGGAACAGAGGGCCAAGAGGGGAACTGATTCCCAGTTCACTGCACAGAGGGAAAACCCCGAGTGAAAAGCTTTGGGAACCTCTGTGGAAGCGGATGTGAAGCAGCCGGCGCTGTATGCTCTATTCCCCTTGTGGCGAATGAAGCAGTATCAATCCTGAAACAGGTTTAGCACAAGAAACTAATAGCTTATACTCTCCGTGCCCCTCCGTTCCCCTCTGTGTCTGTGTGAGAAACGTAGCCCTGTAGCCCCCGTCTTTCCACGTCATTTCACTGCGCTGTATATTCCTTCCGCGTAATGCCAAACAGCCGGCTATCCTGAAAGCCCTCATTGCTGCGGTAGTATTCCTTCGCCAGGCCTTCCGGGCGGAAGCCGGCCTTTTCCAGCACCCGGCCGGAGGCGGGGTTGTTGATGCTGTGCGAGGCCTCGGCGCGGTTGATGCCCACCTCCTGGAACATGAAGCGCAGCACCTCGCGCGCGGCCTCCGTTGTGTAGCCGCGGGACCGGTATTCGCGGGCCAGGCAGTAGCCCATCACCGCTTTTTCGTCAAAATCGTCCACATTGACAACGCAGATGGAGCCGATCAGCCGGCCTTCCAGCTCGATGCCCCAGTTATAGACCCGGATATCGTCATAATGGTACACCGCCATGATGTAGCCCCGGCTGTAGTCCGAGCTCTCGTGCGGAGTCCAGCGCTCCCAGCGGCAAACCTCGGGGTCGCCCATCCAGGCGAACAGATCCCGCGCGTCATCCGGCCGGATCTGCCGCAGCGTCAGCCGCGGGGTGTGGAGTTCCTTTGTGCCCAAGTGGTTCATAAGGGGGAGGTCCTTTCTATGCTGTCCGGCGCGGGGACGGCCCGCGCCAGGGGGAGCGGGGATTTAACGGAAATACTATATCACTATAGGGATCAATAATCTACAGAACCATAAAGCCTGTATTCCTTGAATGGAAAGGGCAGGGGACATGCCCTGCTGCGCGAGACGCAGCCGGTCCTCCGCCATGAGTCAGCAACTTATATGGCATAACTTCACATACTAATTGTTTTCCGTGTATTCCGTGCATTCCGTGGTTGGTCATTCTTTTTATAATGGGAAACGAACCACGGAACACACGGAAAGCACGGAAAGCACAGAAAACAAGAACTCAGCCCAGAAACTTCAACTGTCCCCACTGCTTCACGCCGGCGTATGCCGGCTTTTTGCTATTGTTTCGCAAAAATATGCAAATTTCTCCAAAAACAGGGGAAAATATATATGAACAAACTGTGAACATGCGATTGACCGGACATGCCAAAAGTTGGCCTGTTTCCTCACTTCTTCAAACTTCATAATATTCTCAACGAACGAATAGCGTTATATATTTATATACATATCCCTCTGTGCGCTCCGTGCCCCTCTGTGCCGCTGTGCGAGACGTATCCTCACTTTTCCCCATCCTTTCATTCAGCATTCCGCATTGCGAATTCAGCATGCCAAAAGATGTCAGTCCATGTCAGTAGATGTCACCCCACCTTCTGTGCTTATATAGACGCACGGGAACAAACGTTCCTAAAAAACACACAGGAGGAGAGAATCATGGATCATGTTCAGGGAGACAGGGGCCGGATGCTGGAGGAGCGCAGGGCCTTGTTCCAGCGCTGCCGGGGGATCGACCCGGCGGTGGTGGCGCGGGACGCGGGGATCACGGTGACGCGCAAGGGGGGCAGGAACTTCTGCCTGTGCCCCTTCCACGCGGAGAGCACGCCTTCGCTGCTGCTGGACGAGCGGGGCAGCTGGCATTGCTTCGGCTGCGGGCGGGGCGGGGATACCGCCGCCTTCTATGCAGGACTCTACGGAGTCGGCCCGATCTCGGCAGCGCTGCTGCTGAGGAACAAGTACCTGGGGGATGCGGTGAAGCAATGGGGAAGCGCCGGCCAAGGCCGACGGGAAGAGGCTGCTTTGCAGCCGGGAAGCAATTGGAGACCTAACGAAGAAGGAGTGATATCAGAGACATGACAGAGGGAACCGTAAAACAATTGGGATTTAACACGAACGGAGGATATGATACGGGAACAGAACAATTTAATGAGGGGCCGATCCCCTTGAGCGAAGAGGAGATGGCAGAGCATGGCATCCTCGATGCCCACCGCGCCATGACGGGGGAAACGGCAAAGCAATGGGGAAGCGCCGACCAGGGCCGGCGGGAAGAGGCTGCTTCGCAGCCGGGAAGCGATGGGAGCTTTTCTGGAATAGACAAGATGGCAGGGGTAGAGAATGAACCGGACGCGCTGGAAGCGTACAGCCGGGAGAAGAACATCCCGCCAGCGGTGCTGCGGGAGAGCCTGGGGTGCTACGCAAAGGGGGAGGCGCTGGTGATCCCCTACTATGACGAACAGGGGCAGCAGCGGGCGGCGAGGCTGCGGCACGAGCAGGGGCACGACCCGCGCTTCTCGTGGCTGCCCAAGTCGGATATCATCCCCTATGGATTGTGGCTGCGGCTCAACCAGGGCAGCGGGGCCATCGTGCTGGCGGAGGGGGAATCGGACGCCCAGAGCCTGTGGATGATGGGCATCCCCTGCCTGGGAATCCCGGGCGCGACCTTGTTCAAGAGCGAATGGGCGCTAAAGTACCTGAAGGATAGGCCCCTGTGGCTGCACCATGAGGGCGACGCCGGGGGCGATGCCTTCCTGCGGCTGACCGCCCAGCGATTAAAGGAAGCCGGGCACACCGCGCCCCTGTGGATGATCCGTGCCCGGGATATCGACCCCCGCTGCAAGGACATCAGCGACCTCTACCTGCTGCGCGGGAAGGAGGAAGCCCGCGACCTGCTGCGAACCGCCCTCAAAAAGCGCCTGCCGCTTGATACCCAGGCGAGCCAGGTGAACAGCGTGAACTCTGGCGTTCCCGCTCCGGTCATTGCGCATTCCGAATTCAGCATTCAGAATTCCGCTGAGGCCGGCCCCAACTGCTTCCCGGCTGCAGAGCAGCCGCTTCCCGCCGGCGAAAGCCGGCACTTCCCCACTGCTTCACAACTCCCGCCGTTCCCCATCGATTCCCTGCCCCAATTCGGCCAGGCGATCGTGCGGGAGGTCAGCGCCTCCATCCAGGTGCCCCGGGACCTGGCTGCCTGCTTCATGCTGGGGGCCATCAGCGCCTGCTGCGTGGGCAAGGTGATGGTGGAGCCTTGGGAGGGCTATCAGGAGCCGATCCAGGTGTACATCCTGGGTTCGGCCAACCCCTCCGAACGCAAAAGCCCCGCGATGGCCGCCCTCTTCCGCCCGATCTATGAGTACCAGCGCAAAGAAAACGAGCGGCGCGCGCCCCTGATCCGCAGGTACCAAAGCGAGCGCGAGGGTGCTGAGATGAAGGTGAAGCGGGCGGTGCTCAAGGGCAATAAGGGGGATATCGACAGCGCGCACCGGGAGCTGGATGAGATCCATGAGATCAAGCCCTTTGAGCTGATCGTATCCGATGCCACCACCGAGGCGCTGGCCCAGTGCATGGCCCGCAACGAGGGCAAGGCAGCGCTGGTCTCCGCCGAGGGCGGCATGCTGGGCACGCTGTGCGGGCGCTACGCCAGCCAGCAGATGGCCAACGTGGATGTCATCCTTCACGGCTACTCCGGCGAGCCCATGAGCCAGCACCGCATAGCGCGCGGCCAGCTGGATATCCGCCGCGCGGCGCTCAGCCTGTGCCTGGCGGCGCAGCCGGGCGTGGTGCAGCGCTTCCTCACCCACGAGGCGATGCTGGAGTGCGGCATGGTCAGCCGCTTCCTGGTGGCCAGCCCAAGCTCCGGCCTGGGCAGCCGCCTGGTGCAGGGCCCGCCGATGAACCCCGGCGTGATGGCCGCCTGGGATGCCCGCCTGTACGATTTGCTTTGCTGGGAAAGCCCGGTCACCCTGAAGCTGACGGAGTCTGCCGCTGAGGCCTACCGCCAGTGGGGGCTTGAGGTGGAAAACCGCCTGCGCCCCGAGGGCGACCTGCACGACCTGGCCGGAGGATTTGGCGGCAAGCTGCGCGGCAACACCGCGCGCATCGCGGGCCTGCTGTATATCCTGGAGGTCGGCCTGGGCCCCACGGAACGGCGCGTCCACGGCCGGCACATGCGCGGCGCCATAGAGATCGCAAGATACTTCACCGCCCACATGATCGCCCTGTGCGGCGCGGAGGATCTGAGCCCGGAGGCGGACGCGGTGCTGAAGGTGCTGAGGAGGTGCGGGCTTAAAACCTTCTCCCATGCGTATGTTCGGCGCAAAGTGCAGGACCGCAAGGCATTGAGCAGCGCGGAGGCTGTGATGCTGGCGCTGAGCGAACTGGTGACGGCGGGGTATATCTGCCCGCATATCCCGGAGAAACCTGCGGAGAACAGCAGGGGCAGACCCACAGGGCCTTCGTACCGGCTGGTCGAGTAGATCGCGTCAAGTGATGTAAACGGCGCGGGAATAATATATTCCCGCGCCTGAGCTTAAGAACTATCCAGTCTGACCCGTGGCTTTTTTCAAAGTCACGGGATTTTCTGTGTGTCCACATTGTTATTTGAAATCAAATAGTTTACAATTGCCAAATTAAGCATTATCGGCATTGCTGACCAGCATGATGTATGCAGCAATCAAGTACAATCACAGTAAGAAAGATACTGTGCAAAAAACGTGAAGGAAGGTTAAACCATGAAAATTCATTATTTTCAGAGATACCATGAGAAAGAAAATGTAGCCACAGCTAATACAATGCTGCTTTTATCTCGCTTATATCATTATTCTTCTGATAAGTTCTTTCGGTTTTTGAAATCAGAATTCTTCTCCGATTCTTTTGAACCTGAGATTGCTTTCAGATTACAAGAGAAAAGCGCTGATGGTATCCCTGACGCAACCATTGCTCAGGAGAGCTTCAAGATTGTAGTTGAGACGAAGATGTACGACTGGTTTTATTCTGATCAGCTGATAAGGCACCTGAGTTCCTTTAGTAAAGAAAAGTATAAGGTGCTATTGACGCTTGCCCCGGAGCTTATGGCAGAAGACAAAAAAGAGATATTTGAAAAGCAGCTCAAAGAATACAACGCAGCACAGGAGCATCCGGTCATCCACATAAACACTACTTTTGAAGGCGTTGCTAATGCGATACAAGAGGTTATCGATGATAAGGATTATGATATGCAAGATGTACTCGATGACTACTTGAACTACTGCTGCAATGATGGCCTGATCACGGTATCTGATTCATGGAAATACATGAGAATGCAGCTTGCAGGCAAAACATTTGACTTCAATATGAGAGAGAATATCTACTACGATAATGCTGAGCGTGGTTTTAGGGCACATGACTATTTGAGTCTATATACGAATAAGAGTGTGCGTGCTGTGGGTAAGGTTTGTGCGCGAATCACCGCAATTGAAACCGAAAACGGAATGCAGTACGAAGCTGAATATGGCGAGTTGAATGAGCAAAGAAAAGACGCCATTCTCAAGGCTATCGCAGACGGTGATGAGCGTGGGTATGAGCTACGAACGATCAAGCACAGGTATTTCTTTGTGGAGAAATTCTATGAGACGGATTTTAAGAAAATATCCCTGAGAGCGCCAATGGGAACACGAGTATTTGACCTGTCACAAATTTTGGGAACAGAACAGCTGCCGGATACTCATAAGATCGCAGAGCTGCTTAGAACAAAAACCTGGGGTTAATATCGCAGGGCTTAATGATGCCTTTTATGATTTCTGCCTGGCATGGCAGATAGCGGGGGCAGCAATTAACGCATTTATTGCAGGTTTATTGCAGGGTATACCCTGCAATAAATGTGGGCTGAAAAGATGAGGAAAATCAAGGGGTTACAGGCGTTTTCGGGTGCCGGAACGAATTATTGCATTTTTTGCAGGGTATTGTGCTGTACAAAATTGCTGCGGGTGTGATGGCGCGGCATACAAAGAGTAATTCCCTATTGTATGGATTTGCTGTATGGATTTTTATCTATTACAAGTATGGTCATTGCTTATGAAACAACCATTAATATATATAAATTTACATATCAATATATAATTATATTTGCATGATACGCTCCATGTTTATACTGATACAGAAATACAGCAGTACACCCTGCAAAAAATGCAATAAATCGATTTGCGGTGGAAAAGAGGCGCTCAGACCTTGAAAACACTCACTTCCTGACGTTCGATTTATTGCAGGGTACACCCTGCAATAATCTGCAGTAAATGCAATTAATCGTTTGCTTCAGATGAATATGTACTTGCCGGTTGATAACCCGGGCCTTATCATCATGTATATCTGGCAAGAGAACATACGGACTTTATAGTTTTTTGTTGATAAGCTCCGCCGGCTTGCTTTCATTCATTCAAATTTCGATGAATTTGAAATCAATATTCACCGAAGTTTAAAAATGGTTATTGATAACCATTGACAGATACTTGAAGCTGTACTATACTGTCCGCGAGATGGTTATTGATAACCAAAAGGAGGAGACCGATGCTGAAATCTAGCTTGACAAATGAAAGCGATAAAATCTTAATGGAACAAACCAGAAATGTGAAGTGGGATATCGCGGAATGCTTGCGTGGATCACGAAATCTTGATGTGGAGTACTATGTTTTACCGGCGTATTTACTATCGGTAATCAGCACGCTTAATGAGCCGATGGCTGTTCAATTTCAAGACTTAATTGATGGAGAGATTGTTACTGAACCCCTCGTAACATCTGAAATCAAGCGAGCGTTGGATGAAGCGGCATGGGAATCCTTGAAGGGATTGCTATCAAAGTATAAAACTGAGGATTTTGCTGCTACGGCACTGGAAGTTGACAGAGAGTTGACTGAATCCACGCCTGAAACAATAACAGCACTGGTAACAGCTATCTTTGATATCAAGCAGAATGACGTGGTGGCCGATGTTGGATGCGGTTCAGGCGCATTTATATTGGATGCTGCTTCAACCCATCCGGATGCGGAATACGTCGGGTTTGAGATTCATTCCGTAAACTGTGCGAATGCAAATATACGCTCACAATTAGTCAAGAGTAGAGTAAGCGTTTATAACCGTGATGCTTTTACGCTTGCAAGTGACCGGAAATCCAGCCTCATACCAGAAGCTGGCTTCGATTATGTGTTTTCAAACTTTCCCTTTGGCGTTCGCATCCGATCATTTGCCGAGACAGCGGGAATGAGAACTCTGATGAAAGAATACCCAGAGTTACAAAAATCATCAACTGCAGACTGGCTGTTCAATGTCCTGTTACTGAGTATAACGAAGCAGGATGGAAAAGCGATTGGCATATCAACAAATGGCAGCTCATGGAACCAAGCAGATATTGGTATCCGGAAACATTTAGTCGAAAATGGGTTCATTGAAGCCGTGATTTCTCTGCCTGAGCGTTTATTCAAATATGCAGGGATTGCGACAACCTTGTATATTATGAGCAGGGGCAATAAATCAATACGATTCGTCGATGCTTCAAAAATTGTTCAAAAAGGGCGTCGAAGCAATTACTTCAGCCAAGAAGATATTGAAAGAATAGTTGAAGCCTTGCACAGAGATACCGATTATAGCCAAGTTCTCGATATTGAAAGCATTCAAAAACGTGACTATATTCTGAACCCTAATCATTACCTGGCAAAAGATATTGAGTATGAGAATGGGGTGACATTTGGTGATATCATTGAAGATGTTACTCGCGGCGCTCCATTATCCGCATCCCAACTCGATGAATTAATTTCATCTGCACCAACCGAATCCCAATACCTGATGCTTGCGAGCATTAAGGATGGGATGATAGATGAAGAGCTGCCATACTTGTCCTCGCTTGACTCAAGATATGAGAGGTACCGGATTCAGCCGGGCAATCTGATTCTGGCAAAGAATGGTCCTCCATTCAAAATGGCGGTAGTAAATGATAATATCGGCAATGGCACGATCGCTAACGGTAATCTGTATGTTATTTCCCTGAAACAGGATATGGCAAATCCTTACTACATTCAAGCATACCTGGAAAGCGCAAAAGGAAGCGCCCAATTGAATCAGAATGCGATTGGTACAGCATTGCGTGCGATTAGTCTTAATGGGCTCAAATCTATCCTGATCCCTCTACCCCCTTTAGAAGAACAAAACAGAATTGCGAATCTTTATCTTGCATCACAGGATGAAGTGCGCATTTTGCGCAGGAAGATGGAAAACGCTCAAAACCGCTTACTTCATTTATACGATATTGAAAGTGAGGGGCAATAATTTGCTGGATATTGATGAGCTGATGGCGTTGGATCTGAGACTGAAAGAAGAGTTAGAAGAAAAACAAACAGCTATTCTAACAAGGCTTAATCGAGATGGCAGATTGATTGAACTCCTTAACCTCATGGGGCTTTCTTCTCTGCTGAATCCGCAGGCTGAATATAGGTTTGAACCATTGAGATTAGGAAAGATACTGGTTCTCGGTAATTCAAGGGTTAGGAAAGAAGAGTTGCTCGGGGTAGCAAAAAGTCTTGGAATAAGCAAAAACAGGGTTGAGTGTTTTTTAGAGTATGGAGGATACAATATAGAAAAATTAAGATATAATCCCGACTATGTGCTTGTTATGGTAGGCCCAATGCCGCATAGCGATGAAGGCAAAGGGGAACATAGCAGCATATTAACGGCTATGGAGAATACAGACGGGTATCCAAAAATTGTACGTCTGGGTAGTGGAGAGCTAAAAATTTCTAAGTCTGGATTTCGTGATGGATTGCAAGAAGCAATTGATATGGGACTAATAGAAGCCGGTTAGGGGTGGAGGCCTGAGCCTTTTCGTTTCTGTTATCGCTGATATTGAAGTGTGTATGAATCATGGATCGGTCTGCGAAGCGTTCATCACACCACGGTAGATTAAAAGGATACACTAGAATAGCTTTTGATTTTATTGATCTAGCGTGCTAAGATAATTAGAATTAAACGGTTTATTTTGAGATACGAGAGGATGAATGGTGATTACTGCAATGCAATTATGGCATAAACAGATCTAAATGTTTGCAAGGTATGAATAGATGGTCACTTGGGAATATACTTTATAAATAACTAATTATTAGCAAGGGGATACAATGGCAGTCAAGAAAAGCGAACTCTACAGCAGCTTATGGGCAAGCTGCGACAGCTTACGCGGCGGCATGGACAGCTCACAGTATAAGGACTATATTTTAACTCTTTTATTCGTCAAATATGTGTCGGACAAATTCAAAGGCGCTGTATATGGCACTATCAAGGTGCCAGAGGGCGGTAGTTTTGACGATATGCTGGCGCTCATCGGGAATAAAAACATCGGCGAGGAGATGGACAAGATCATCGCCCGCCTTGCTGAAGCCAATGACCTCCGAGGGGTCATCGACAACGCGCACTTTAACGATGAGGATAAGCTGGGCAAAGGCAAGGAAATGGTGGATAAGCTCAGTGAGCTGCTCAGCATCTTCCGCGACCAGATGCCTGACTTTTCAAAGAACCGCGTCGACGGCGATGACATCATCGGCGACGCTTATGAGTACCTGATGCGGAACTTTGCCACAGAAAGCGGCAAGAGCAAGGGGCAGTTTTATACCCCCGCCGAGGTATCCCGCATTCTGGCAAAAGTTGTTGGCATAGAAAACGCCGGCAATAATGATATCACACTGTATGATCCTGCCTGCGGGTCCGGTTCTCTGCTTATCCGGGCTGCGGAAGCTGCGCCTGCTCATGTTGCCATATACGGGCAGGAAAAAGAAAGCACGACCGCGGGACTTGCCCGCATGAACCTCGTTTTACACAACAGGGCATCAGCCGAGATCAAGGGCGGCTACAGCACCTTTTCTGATCCGCAGTATATGAACCTGAACGATGACAGCGTTTTGCGGACGTTTGACTATGCCGTGGTCAATCCCCCATTCTCGGATAAGAACTGGACGCATGGTTTGAAGGAGTACGGACGCTTCGACGGCTATGGCGACCGCCCCCCGCAGAAAAATGGTGACTTCGCCTGGCTGCTCCACATCATCAAGTCCCTCAAGCGTAACGGCAAGGCGGCGGTCATTCTGCCGCACGGGGTGCTCTTTCGCGGAAACGCGGAGGCCTCGATACGTCAAGCGCTCATAGATCGCGGCCTCATCAAAGGCATCATCGGCTTACCCGCTAATCTCTTTTATGGCACAGGCATCCCCGCATGCGTTATCGTGATCGATAAGGAAAATGCTGATGAGCGGGATGGCATCTTTATGATCGACGCCAGCCGCGATTTTATCAAGGATGGCAACAAGAACCGCCTGCGCGAGCGAGACGTCTACAAGATAACCACGGTGTTCAACCAGCAGATGGAGCTGCCAAAGTATTCACGCTTTGTACCCAACAGCGAGGTCATGGAAAAGAATGCCTACAACCTCAACATCCCCCGCTATATTGACAGCGGTGCGGCAGAGGATTTGCAAAATATTGACGGACACTTGAACGGCGGTATACCTGCCGCGGATGTGGATAGCCTCTCTCGCTACTGGGATAGCTTCCCCAACCTGCGGGCGAAACTCTTCCGGGATTTCCGCGAGGGATTTGTTACCCTGGCCGTAGAGAAGGACAAGGTAGGCGATACCATCTTTGGTGACACGGAATTCTCCGCCTACGCCGATACCGTGGAAGCTTCCATTGACAGATGGAAGGCCGGCGTAGATGGCAAACTAAGAACCATCAGCGAATTGACCAAGCCGAAGCTGCTGATTGCCGACATCGCGGAGGAGATCCTGATATACTTTGAGCCGGTGACTCTCATCGACAAGTATGACGCCTATGAGGTGCTGCTTTCCTACTGGAATGAGACGATGTCCGATGATGTGTATATCCTTGTCCAGGACGGATACAAAGCGATCCGGGATATCGATGTGTTTTACAAAGATGCGGACAATAAGAAAACGGGTGTGAAAACGCAAAAGGAAACCGGCTGGGAAGGAAAGCTCTTGCCCAAAGCACTTGTAATCGAGATGTTCTTTGCCTCCGATCAAAAGGCTATCGATGACATGGAAACCGTTATTGCAGGGACTCAGGCTAACATTGATGAAATGATAGACAGCGCTGAAGAGGATACAGTCATTTATGATATGTTGTTAAATGAGGATGGGAATATCGACAAAACCGGTTATAAAAAGAAGTTGAAAGACAAGCTGAAAGACAAGGAACTGGAGGCGGACGACAAGGCTGTGCTGACCGCTTTACAAACCTTGGTGACAAGGGTGGATGAGGGCAGCAGGGTTTTGAAAGACCTGAGAGCCGCCCTCGACAGGAAAACCAGAGATCAGTACGCCAAACTATCCGACGACCAGTGTATGGATCTGTTATTGAATCACAAGTGGTACAGCACGATCATCAGCGGCATCTATGCCCTTTATGCAGCGGTAAGCCACCGCATCGCTGACCGCGTCAGTGAACTCAGCGAGCGGTATGAGCACACCCTGCTCGACCTCGAAGCCGAGACCATGCTGCTCGAAGACAAGGTAAAATCTCATTTGGAGAGGATGGGGTTTGAATGGTAAGTGGATGGACGTTGAATCAATGGGAGGATGTTCTTACAGGTTTTACGAGTGGTGCTACACCTTATCGCGGCAGACCTGATTATTACAAAGGTACAATTAGGTGGGTTTCGAGCGGAGAGCTAAACTACAGACTAATTTTTGATACCAACGAGCATATCTCACTACAAGCGCTAAGCGATGCATCCTTGACATTACATTCAGCTGGGACGTTCTTAATGGCGATTACGGGATTAGAAGCTGCCGGTACACGTGGAAGCTGCGCATTACTTGCTGAAGATTCAACCACCAATCAGTCATGCATGGCTATATATGGCAGTGACAAGATTGATATCCGCTATTTGTATCACTATTATGTGCACTATGGGGATAGGCTTGCCTTTCAATACTGTCAAGGAACAAAACAACAGAGCTATACTGCTAAGATAGTAAAAAAATTGCCCATATACTATCCGGAATCACTATCTGAACAACATCACATAATTGAAGCTCTTTCGGACACAGACGCTTTGCTTATCGCGATGGAGAAGCTCATCGCCAAGAAACGCGCCATCAAGCAAGGCGCGATGCAGGAACTGCTCACAGGCAAGAGGCGGCTGCCAGGATTTAGTGGGGAGATCTTAGAAAAGGAACTCGAGCCTTTATGTGAAACCTTTTGTGACGGAGACTGGATTGAGGCAAAAGACCAAAGTGAGGAAGGGATTCGCCTAATACAAACCGGAAATATTGGTAACGGAAAATACCTTGATAAATCTGATAAAAAGAGGTTTGTTTCTGAAAGCACCTTTATTCGATTAAAATGCACAGAGATTCTTCCGAATGATATACTTGTGTCTAGATTACCTGATCCAGCAGGACGTGCCTGTCTTATTCCTGCAGGACATGAAAAGGCGATTACAGCTGTGGATTGCACAATTATTAGACCCCATAGTTACAACCCAGTTTTGTTCGTAATGTATTCTCAAACAGCGGAGTATCAACGGCAGATTAACCTATTTCTAGCTGGATCAACGCGACAAAGAATCAGCAGAAGAGAATTAGGAAAAGTGAAAGTACCATATTTCGATCAAGAAGAGCAAGTTGCTATAGCTAGTGTCCTCACAGATATGGACGCGGAGATCGACAAACTGACAACAAAGCTAGAAAAACTTCGTCACATCAAGCAAGGGATGATGAATGAATTGCTGACGGGGCGAATACGCTTGACAGATCAGGAGCAGGTTTCTTAAGCATAGCATTCGCTGTAATACCTGATTTTACTGACCGAAATAAACTACAGTGATATAGCCGGAACTAAGCCGGCAGAAATTATTGGGAGTTCCGCCTAGAAGCAAACAGCATGATAACCGCCGGACCGACCGTGACCATCCCGAAAGTAAGATCGAAACAGGCTTACAATCCTGAACCCGCCTGATAAGGAGAATGCTGACGATGCCGAACATCAACGAAGCCGAGCGCATAGCACAAAGACGTGTCCTTAACATGTTTTGCCCGCAACACAACAGGCATGGCGTGCAAACCTCTTTTGAGTCAATTCTTGCGGATGAATCCGCGCCGAATTATGGCAGACAGGCAATGGCTTCACTTGATTATGCCTATTACGGCAGCCTGCACGGGCAGGTCAACACAAACATCATGGATGAACGCCTGACTGCCTGGCTTACCTCACCCAAGGGCGGAGGCCATAGCCGCGCGATAGCCGATAAAGCAGTCAGCGAGCTGACCAAGGCGGCGGGCAATCTGCAGCAGGGCCTGTACAAGGCGAATCAGACAGTTTACTCGCTGCTCAAATACGGCGCCAAGGTGCATGAAAACCCCGGCGAACCCGACAAAACGGTCTATTTTATTAACTGGGGGTGTTCCCTCAACAACGATTTTGCCGTTGCCGAAGAAGTGACGATCAACTCGGGCAGCGAACGCCGCCCCGATATCGTGGTGTATGTCAACGGCATCGCCCTCGCGGTGATCGAGCTGAAGAAATCCACTGTTTCGGTATCGCAGGGCATACGGCAGAACCTCTCCAACCAGAGCGAGCAGTTCAACAAGCCTTTCTTCACCACCATCCAGTTCGTGATGGCGGGCAATACGGCCGAGGGGCTACGATACGGCACAATAGAAACACCGGAAAAGTATTACCTTGAATGGAAAAACGACTTGGTCAATACCGCGGCGCAGCCGCAGGATGAAACATCCCTTGATATTCTAGAAAAGTGCAAAAGCCTGCCCGACAAACTGGATCGGCAGCTGTACAGCATGTTCCATAAGCGGCGTTTTCTTGACCTCATCCACAACTTCATTGTTTTTGATAAGGGCATCAAGAAGGTTTGCCGCCACAACCAGTTTTTCGGCATTAAGAAAGCCCAGGTGAAGCTGGGCAGACGGCAGGGCGGCATTATCTGGCATACCCAGGGCAGCGGCAAGACGCTGACCATGGTGTGGCTCTCCAAATGGATACTGGCAGGCAATCCGCAGTCCCGCGTTCTCATCATCACCGACCGTGATGAACTCGACGAACAGATGGAAAAGGTCTATCTGGGCGTTGATGAGCAGGTCTACCGCACCAGATCCTGTGACGACCTTGTTAAGCGGCTGGACGCGACCGAGAAAAGGCTGATCTGCTCCCTGATCCATAAATTCGGCATCCGCTCCAATACGGAATACACCGAAGCCCAGGCAAAAAAGTCCGCTGAGCAGTTTATCCGCGAATTGAAAGACGCCTTGCCTTCAGGTTTTCAGGCGAAGGGTGACTTTTTTGTTTTTGTGGATGAATGCCATAGAACCCAGAGCGGCCTGCTCCACGAAGCTATGAAGGAAATATTGCCAAACGCCATCTTCATTGGGTTCACGGGTACACCCTTGCTGGTCAAAGACAAGAAAAAGAGCATCGAGGTATTCTCACCGGGATATATCCATACCTATAAATACGATGAAGCCGTCGCCGACGGCGTTGTCCTTGACTTGCGATACGAAGCCCGCGACATTGAACAGGTCATCACCAATCAAGCAAAGATTGACCAGTATTTCGACGTCAAGACACGCGGGCTCAATGATGCCGCGAAAGCAAAACTAAAATCCAAATGGGGCAATATGCAGACGGTGTACAGTTCCCTCAAGCGGCTTGAAGTGATCGCGGAGGACGTTATCGCCGATTTTGACATCAAAAACCGCCTTGCTGACGGCAACGGGAATGCTATGCTCGTGGCAGAAAGCATCTACTCCGCCTGCAAGTACTACGAAGTGTTCCAGTCCCGAGGGTTCAGGCAATGCGCCATTGTCACGTCATTCTTGCCGCTGGCCGGTAACCTTCGCACAGAAGCGGAGGACGCGGAGGAGTTTAAAAAATATGAGGTCTACACGCAGATGCTCAACGGGCAGAGCGCGGAAGACTTTGAAGCCGAAGCAAAGCGCAAGTTTATTGAGGAGCCGGCGCAGATGAAGCTGCTGATCGTGGTAGATAAGCTGCTGACAGGTTTTGACGCCCCGCCCTGTACCTACCTGTATATCGATAAATCCATGCGCGACCACGGGCTTTTTCAAGCAATCTGCCGCGTCAACCGTCTGGATGGCGAAGAGAAGGATTTCGGCTATATCGTGGACTATAAGCAGCTGTTCGGTGACCTGGCGAACGCGCTCAATAAATACACGTCCGGCGCATTTGAGGGCTATGCAGCTGAAGATATCGAGGGATTGATCAAAAACCGCCTCGACGAAGCAAAGAAATACCTCGATACAACGCTTGAGGAGCTTGAAGACCTATGCGGAGGGGTTCCCGCCCCGCGCTCTGAGATTGATTATATCCATTACTTCTGCGGCGCGGATGGTGTGGGGGGCATCGACGACGAATCCTGCTCACGCAGCCGCGAAAAGCTGTACAAGCTTGTGAACCGCCTTATCCGCGCCTATACAGAGATAAAGGGTGAAATGGCAGAGGCTGGATACAGCTCCGCCGAGCAGGCCGAAATAGACGCCAAGGTTGTATTCTACGCCGCGCTGAAAGAGACCATCAGCCATGCCAGCGGTGATTTTATCGACCTGAAGTCTTATGAGGCGGATATGCGCCGCCTGATCGATACCTATATCAAGGCTGAAGACAGCCGGAAACTCGGCGCGTTTGACAACTTCACACTGCTGGATTTTATTATTGCAAAAGGTGAGCAGCTTGGCGGCAGCAGCAAAGAAGCGGCAGCAGAAGCGATTGAAAACAATATCCGCAAGAAGATTGTTGAGAAGATACTCGTCAACCCGAAGTATTATGAGAAGATGTCAGTCATCCTCGATGAGCTGATCAAGGCCAGGCGCGAAGGCGCGATCGCTTATGAGAAGATGCTGGAACAGTACATTGAGCAGGTCAACAATGTTATGCACCCGGAGGACAACCCACGCTATCCTCAGAGCATACGGCACAGCGCGGCGATGCGGGCATTTTTTGATAACTGCGGTGAGGATGAGGCTTTGGCAATTGCCATTGATCGAGCAGTACGCAGAAGCAAACAGGCTGATTTCCGGCACAATATATTTAAGGTCAGGGGCATCAAGGCAGCTTTGTTTGAGGTGCTGGGTAATGAAGAAGAAGTCGAACGCGTTTTCACTATTGTTGTGGAGCAGGAAGAGTATTAAGCGATGCTGATCATATCGGGCATACCCATAGAGGTATGCAAAAAGAGTATTAAGAATATGCACCTCTATGTCAAGCCGCCAAACGGCTTTGTTACGGTATCCGTTCCGCTTGCGATGAGCGATGAGGCGATAGAGAGGTTCGTGCGGACAAAGATAAGCTGGATTAAGAAGCAGGTTGCCAAATTCGACAACCAGCTGCGCCAGTCACAGCGGGAATATGTAACCGGCGAAGCCCTGTATGTATGGGGAAAGCAATATTATCTTCAAGTAGAATACGGCATCAGGAACTCGCTGACGCTGTCGGGCGGCAAGGCCGTTCTGACTGTCCGCAGAGAAAGCACCGCTGCGCAACGCGAGAACTATGTCCGCGAATGGTATAGGGATCTGCTGAAGGCGGAGATCGAGCGATTGCTTCCCAAGTGGGAGAAGATAACAGGCCTGAAAGCCGCAGGCTGGCAGACCAAGTATATGACCACCCGCTGGGGGACCTGCAACACCAAGACGGGTAAGATATGGATTAACTTGCAATTGGCAAAGAAGACAACTGAGTGCTTGGAGTATATCATCCTTCACGAGCTGATCCATTTAGTCGAGAAGAACCACAATGAGCGTTTTGTTGCGCTGATGGATCATTATATGCCGATGTGGAGGGAAATCAGGGCAAAGCTGAATGGGCAAACATTGGATTATATGGAATGAAAGCAGGTTGCTGTAAGAAACGGTTGTGAAGCAGACGGCATCACTTATAATGGCATGACTAACCCTCTCCGTTCTCCTCTACACCTCCGTGCCCTCCGCAGAAACGTACCCCCCGCCCCTCCCCGCCCCCTTGAGTTCCCTCACCAAACTATGTTAAGATACGGACAATCCATGGAAGGAAGGTCCGTGCCGATGCACGGCTTTTATTCACGTGTCAACCGATACAAAGGCCGGGGGCATATCAGCATCAGGCCTTATGGACGGGAAACCGCTCGGGGGTAAATGACATGTCCAATACGATCAAGATCAGCCAGTTCCTTGACGATGAGGGGAGGGTCATCCAGCTCCCCAAGAAGCAAACTGTCAAGCGCGCTGTTCTCGCCTACCTGGCGGGGAAGTTTGACCTGGATACCGATTACACGGAGAAGCAGGTCAACGCCCTCTGCAACAGCTGGCATACCTTTGGCGACCCTTGCTTTATCCGGCGTGAGCTGGTGGATAACGGATTGCTGGATCGGGAAAACGATTGTTCCCGGTACTGGCGCGTGGCAGAAGAGAACAACACCATAGAAACAAACGCCGGCGGCGATGGGGCAGAGGGCGTTGATGGAGGGTCCATATGAAATACCGCGGGTTTGGCAGGACGGGGATCGAAGTGAGCGAGATCGGCATGGGGCTTGAGCACCTGCTGGATAAGGACGAGCAGACCGTGATCGATACGGTCAGGGCCGCGATAGACGGCGGGGTGACCTACTTTGACTGCCATCCGGGCCACGATTATGACCAGCGGCCGGACCCGGGCCGATATCAGGGCTACCAAATGCTGGGGAAGGCCCTGGCCGGCCTGCGCGACAGGGTGACGATATCCTATATCGCGTCGTGCAATGAGCGCGGCGCCGATATCGCCCCGGTGTGCTTTGAGGGCTACCTGAGGGCGCTGGGCACCGATCATACCGATGTGTTTATCATCCAGTTCTGCGACAAGCTGAAGGAGTATGCCGATATCACCGGCGAAAACGGCCTGCTGGCCTACGCCCAGCGGATGCGCGCCGAGGGGAAGGCGCGGTATATCGGCATCAGCACCCACAGCATGGATATCGCGATGCGGGCGATCCACAGCGGCGCATTTGATATGCTGATGTTTCCGGTGAATCCGGCCTTTGACGTGCTGAGCGATGAACAGGAATACAATGAGGACTATATCGGCAACCTGTGGGACAGGGCCTATGAATACAAGGCGGATGGCAATGGCCGGCTGCCGCGCAAGAGCGTGTACAGCGCCTGTGCACAGCGCGGCGTGGCCCTGGTCGCGATGAAGCCCTTCGCGGGCGGCTTTATGTTCGGCGCTGATAAGGACGCGGGCTTTACGCCGGTCAGCCTGATGGGCTACGCGCTGGCCCAGCCCGGCCTTTCAACCGTTGTGCCGGGCTGCGAAAGCCCGGACCAGATCCGCGATATCCTCAGATACCACACCTGCACAGACGAGGAGCGCGACTACAGCGGCGCGATCGCCAAGTCGAGGTGGCGGGTCATGGGGAACTGCCTGTACTGCAACCATTGCCTGCCCTGCCCCGCCGGCATCAACATCGGCCAGGTCAATAAGCTGCAAAACAGCCTGGAGGGCGGCATGCCGGCGGATCGGCTCGGTGTGCCGGGGGCATACGCGGCGCTGCCGGTAAAGGCCTCCGCCTGCATCCGCTGCGGCATCTGCGAGACCCGCTGCCCCTTCGACGTGCCGGTGATGGCGATGATGGCGAAGGCTGAACGGGTGTTTGAGGATCACATCAATATCAGCTGACGGACCCGCTTGCTGTCATGCTCCGTCAATCTGTATACAGCGTTCGCGTAGACGGCTTTCATAAAGATATCTTCGGAGTAGCCTTCAAGGGCCAGCACGCGCTTCATATAGTTCCTTTTTAAGCCGGCTGCGTGCTCATAGATGATCACATATGTCCGGGCATAATCCCATATCGGCTTGCCGTTTTTGGCGTTGACCCAGTCAATGATCCGGATATTGTTCTGCTCATACATGATGTTCAAGGGATGATAATCCATATGGCAGAGAACGGTCTTCTCTTGAACGGTTCTCTCCACTTCCTCAACGCAGGCGCGGGCATGGGCCTTGTGTTCTTCATCAACGGGGGAAACGCTGATCTGCCGAAGCAGAAACTGATGGAGGCTTTGCAGCTGGAGGTTTTCCACGCCGTGTATCTTTTGAAACCACAGCATGAAATCATCCAGCATGGCGTCTTTTCCGGCAATGCCGAACCGCTGGAACATGGATGGACCGGTGATCAGATCCATTTTGATCGCGAGGGGAAACTCACAGGGATGGTACCTGGGAACCGGCAGGGGGGATCTGCATATCTCGTTCTGCTGCGCTATTTCATACGCGATCCAACCCGCGGGATATCCTTCCTGAAAACACTTATACGCGTATCCATTCCAGGCGTATACGCCGGCAACCATGCCGGTGCCGATCTTTATTCTTTCTTTCAGGAAATCCTCGTACGCGCTCATATGTCATCCTCACTTGCATTAAAAAAGCATTGCTAAAAGGTCAACTAACCACGGAATGCACGGAACACACGGAAACGAAGATTAAATCGGTTTCTTTTCTGTGCGGTCCGTGTGTTCTGTGGTTCGTTTCCCTGTGTTTATTATACTGCGCTGTGCAATACCAAATGCTGAATGCTGAATTCTGAATGCTGAATAAACCAGACACGGCAGCCGCGAAGCTGTGGCGCAAGCCGGCTTTTTACTGCCGTTTTGCCGCTCCCCTCCCCGCCAAATACGCCTCCCACCGCCGGTACGCGTCCCTCAGGGGCTGATCCAGATAGCTCAGCGCCTTTTCCCGGATATCATCGGGGATACCGTAGGCGGCTTCGGCGATGCTGCCGGTGATGGCGGCCAAGGTGTCGCTGTCCCCGCCCAGGGAGATGGCGTTTCGGATAGCGTCTTCAAAGCCTGCGCTTTCGAGGAAGGCGATGATCGCCTGGGGCACCGTCTCTTGACAGCTTTCGTTGAATTCATAGCCCGGGCGGATCTGATCCAGGGTTCGGCTGAGGTCATAGCCGTGCTCCCGCTCGATATGCGCCTTGATCTTCATCTTGTATTCATCCAGGGTATAGCGTTCGTTGTGGGGATTGCCCATGTCGTCGCCGTAGCCGCCGGTGTAGAAGCGGCACATGAAGATCGCGTCCGTCACCGCCAGCGCGCCTTTGATGCCCTCCGGGTGATTGTGCGTCACCGCGGCGGATAGTTCGGCTATTCCCCTGCCGACAGTGGGCCACAGGCCCACGCGCGCGGCGAACCCGCAATCCATCAGCCAGGCGCAGGGGGATACCCGCATCGCCGAGCCATTGCCCCAGGAGTTGTAGGGCTCGCGGTCATCGTCGCGCAGCCAGATCCCGAACCGGCCGCCGTAGCCGGCATGCGGGTACAGCCGCCCCCACTTCTTGTAGGCGTCGATAAAGTCATCCGCTTCCCCGCCGTTCATCAAGGCCTCCGCCGCGGCGACGGTCATCACCGTGTCATCGGTGAAGACGCACTCCTCCCGGAACAGGGGGAAATCCTTTGTTTTGATGTTATTGAATTCGTAAACCGAGCCCGTGATATCGCCGATGATCGCGCCGAGCATATTGGTCACCGCCTTTCCTGTTGTATGGCCAGTATATCAGGGTGCCGGGCGGATGGGTCGCCTGGGGGGCGACAATTGACTATGGCGGTTCATACAACTGTATTGTCCCGAATATTATATATTATTCGGGACAAAACGAGAATGCCAGAAGAAGTGGAGCGCGCCGGTATTTGCGCTAATCGATCAACAGACTCTTGAGGGTCGACATGATCTCGTCATATTCAATATTCTTCGCGTAGGCGAACTGCCCGCGATACTTGTCCCACATCGCGCGGAGCTCTTTGCTCTGTGATATGACGGTCAGGATGCCGGTTGTATCCTCAATCTGCCGATATGTATCTCGGTGAGCTGCCGTTGCAATCAGTGCTTCCCGAAACACAGCCTTCACCAATGTCTGCGTAGTGGCAAGGATATGCACATCATAGTAATCTCTGGGACGGGTATTGAATACGCCGCGGCGGAGGATGGTTTCCACCTTCTCCGCCATAACGGTTTCTATGTTATAGGCCCAAAGCTCATAGGACTTGTCCGGCTCAAATATCTCATTGAAGGTGAACAAGACCGCGCGCGGTGTTATGACATCGCCTGTGGAAACATCTACTGACAAGGGAGTAAGCACTGTATCATACTTCGCGTTGATTGAAACGCGATAGCCTCCGTATATGTCATCGTCCCGAATAGGCGCGATCGATACAAAAGAAAAGGTCACGTCATCTCCGCCGTCAACAGAGAAGATGGCTTCAAACGTGGATTTCACCGCGTCAGGCGTCAGCGGATGATTTTTCAGCGTAGTGTCCAGATCCATGGTCGCCCGGTTGTCCAATCCTACAATTGCCGCAACCAGCATGCCGCCTTTGAGCACAAGTTTATCCCTGTACTCTGTTTTGGAAAGCCGCACAAGCAGGCGCTCAAACATATAGTTTTGAAGGATGACCTGCGCGGGCAGGTTCTTGTCTTTGGCTATATTGCGGATTTTTGCCTTTAAGCCCATCGCTTTGCTCATAGAAGCACCTCCAGATATTTGCGCATAAGTCCGGCAACCCGCAGTTCAACCGCGTAAGTATTCAGCAGGTTCAGGTTCTTATCCTTGCGGGCGGCATAGGCTTTCAATGCGGCCAGCCAGGTCTCCGTCCCCATCCTATTCCGGCTTCGCACGCAGTCGCAGATGGTACGCTCCAGGTCGTAAGCGGCAACGAGATTGCCCGATGGCGTGGCGATCCTCGTTTTCCCCATGTTAAACAGTTCCGGCTTGATATAGTAGACCTTGCAAGTCTCGCGAATAAACCCGGAAGGCATTTTTCCGCTTGGCGCTGTAAGGGAATGCACAAAGGGTGTGCGGTCGGATATGCCATGCAGCCAGAGCGCTGTCTCGTGGGAGAAAATGATGTGCTCAGAACGAATATCAATGGAGAGCAGTTCATCCTGCATATCATGGGGCAAAACATACTGCCCTTGAGCCACACGCGTAATTTTTCCCCGCTTATTGAGCAGTGACAGCATGGCGCGGGAAATGCCCTTGGTCCTCGCTGTTTTTGTATCGATGATCCCCCCGGCTGACGCGGCGATTGCGGCTAACTCATTCATGAAGTCCAAGAAAACACCTCCTTTTGACAATTATATCATATTATATTTAATATGATGACGTTTGTCAAATAAGAATTGACATTGATAATCATATGAGTGATGAAATTATAACAAATGTCAAATTTCAATAATCAGGGCGCGAGGTTCCGGGTCCTTTGCCCAATCAGCTGGATCAAGCCCTCTTTCATGTCCTCCGGCATCAGGGATTCCCGGCACATCCCTTCAAAGCGCTGACGCATGGACAACATTTTTCCGATCATCTTCTCCGCCGTGTTCTTCATGATGCCGCATTCTCCGGCGAAAATGAGAAAATCCTTCCTGCGAAGGTTCGATTTTTTCCCGTTCATGGCGAGGGCAAATTGCTCGGTATCTTCCGGCATGATGATATTGACCGGCAGGAGATCATAGGCGGGGGAAAGAACGTACTCGCCTGGCTTTTCCTTTGTTTGAATGAGAGAAAAGTTCTTCAGGTGCATATCGGAGTTGCCCGTCAGGTATGAAAAGACGATTCGCAGGTACAGCTCGCTCATATCAAGCCCCTTGCGGGCGGAATGGCGGTCGATGATCCCCGCGCAGCGTTCATAGGACCCTCTGTACTTGTCCCGGGTGAGGCGAAGGTCAAGCTGGCAGAAATCCTCCATGGCCAGCTTGATAACGGCGCCCCCATCAAGCACCCTGTCTACCCTCTTGGTGATATAGGCAAGGCTGCTGCCGCACTGTATCAGCGCGTGCGGGACGACGGATAGCCCGGCGGACTGCGCCATGCTCATACATAGATGCTCGGCCTCCGGCAGCGCCTTGAATTCCTCGACCTGAGGTTTGAGTATATAGCCTGCCGGATAGTTGATCAGCGTCAGCCTGGGATGATTCTTATCCGTGTTCAGGTGAAGGGACAGCTTTTTTTGTACACCCGGCACTGTATAGCCAAGGCTGATACTTTGGACGGCGAGAAGCGTCAGCTTGTCCTCGCTCAGGTCGATCAGAGGAAGGCTGGCTGTACCAAAGAAGCGCTTGACGCAACGCCTGTGCCATCCGGCCGGCTCTCCCTCTCCCGGGAGCGGCTTGCCGCAGCATAAGCAATTCATAGGCGGTCCTCCCTGACGCTGACGTTTCCGATGGTATCCCTGCACGCGGCAAGAAGGAGGCCGAAGCGGTCCGCCGTGTCGATTTTCCAGTTTTTGCTGACGATGTTCAGCAGCCAGCCTTCGGGGATCAAACCGTCAAAGAAGGGAAACAAGGTGCTGGACGTGTATGCCTCCGCCCTCAGGGGCAGCGTGAGGGAGACCGGGCTTGCCGGATCGCCGGCCAGGTAGTCCGTATCATAGGAAAACGAATAACCTTCATCGGTTTCGGCCAGAATACCCGCGAACGCATCGTTCACGTACACATACGCGGTCCGGAAAGAACTCATGACTCATTGTCCTTTCTGCCGGGTACGGCTTCCATGCCAAACATGGCCAGCGCGGTGTTGACCTTGTCCATGCGGACTGTCTGCTTGCCCTGCTCCAGTTCGCGTACAAAGCGAAGCCCCAAACCGGAGCGCAGGGCAAATTCTTCCTGCGTCAGACCCGCCGCCTTTCTGCTCTCCTTGATGAAGCGTGCAATCTTGTCCATCGTGCAGCCTCCGCGATCATATTTGTTCTCACTTTATACCCTATCGGGTGTTAAGTCAAGCGATTGTGTATAAATTATACCCGTAAAGGTATAATAGATAATAGTATCAATCAATTGCACCCTATCGGGTATACGATAATGACATATAGATATCTATCAGCGCCCTGATCATAAAAAACGCTCCCCGCTCAATGGAGGGGGAGCAATGGATTCCGCGGCGGAATCCCTAAGGCCTGACCGGTCAGGCTTACCGCTTGGCGACGTAGTCAGCGTTTGCGGTGAGGCGCAGCGTCATGGCGTCATAGTTGACGGCGCGCAGCTCGCTGGTGCGCACGATACCCTTGAGGGCGAAATCGACATCCGTGCGGACGGAGCGCAGGTACAGCTCATCAGCGGCGGCCTGCTGGTAGACCTTGGAGGTCAGGAAGTCGATGAACAACTGAGCGTTCTTCTCGTTATCGGCGCCTGCCAGGATGCCGGCGTAGGAGGCGCTGATGGCGGTGCCTTCCTGGGCGTAGAGGATCTGCAGGTCCTTGTTATCCGCCTTGTACTCAATGGCCTTGTCCTCGCTGGTGATACCCACTGCGAACTGACCGGCGTTGACGGCGTTGAGCACGAAGCTGGGGGCGGAGGGGGAGGCGATGTTGACGGTATCGGCCACCATGTTGATGAAGGCCGCCTGCCGCTCGTCGGCGGAGAACCGGGCAGGATCCATGTACAGCACCTTGCCTGCGAGCTTCTCATCCTTTAAGGATTCCCAGCCCTTCACATCGGCGCCCAGCTGCCTGGCAGCCGCGGGATTGACGATCATGGCGCTCACGTTGAGCTGAACGGGGGTATAAGCAGTGCCCTGCGCCAGGTAGGCTTCGTGGATGGCGTTAAGGTTCTTTGAGAGGTAGGGGACCAGCAGGCTTTCCACGCTTTTGAAGCCAGCCTCGCTGCCGCCCAGGAGCACATCGCCCCGGGAAGTGCCGCCCTCAGCCTGGACACGGGAGAGGAGGTCAGCATCCTTTGAAGAAAAAACATCTACCACAATGCCCGGGTACTGGCTGTTAAACATGGCAACCGCCATGTTCAGCTGTCTGGTCGGAACGGACGTATAAACGACAAGCTTTCCGCCTGCCGGTGACGCGGCAGCAAAGCCCGCGGCGGGAACCAGCGTGAAAAGCAAGGCGGCGGCTAAGGCCAGGGCAAGCAGATTCTTTTTCATCGGGGTTAAATCCTCCTGTTCGATTCTTATGAATCGGGTCAATTTCGTTTCTTAAAATCATGTTGTGCCTGAGCACGAATAGAATATAAACCAACAAAATAGGCTTGTCAATAGAAACAATACACCTAAAATGACGGGATTTGACTAAATTGGGATTAAAAGCAGACCAAATGTTCATTGCTGAGTAATATTACTGAACAAATAAATTAATATTGCTTTTTTCTCTGCTTTGTGGTATCTTCCTATCGAAATCACGGACTCGTGAAAGGGTGGTGTCTTCTATGGAAAAAAACAATCACGGGCTGACCATAGCCGATGTGGCGGAGATGGCCGGCTGTTCCGTCGCTACCGCGTCCCGCGTGCTCAGCGGCAGCAAGTACCCGGTGAGCGCGCAGATGCGCAGCCGGATCCTGAAGTCGGCCAGCAAGCTGGGCTATCTGGATAACCAGAAGAAGCGCATGGAGGTCGATAACCGGAACCCCTATTTCGGGGTGATCGTGCCCACCCTGCAAAACCCCAGCTACCTGCAGTACATCAACGGCATTGATCAGGTGGCCAACCGGGCGGGCTTTACCGCCTATATATTGAACTCCCACCGCAGCGTCGAGCTGGAGCGGAATCAGATCAACAGCCTCATCCAGAAGAAGATCGGATCGCTGCTGCTGATGTCTGTGGATGACTCGCCTGAGGCGCTGCGCAACTACCTGAACATGGGCGGTTTTGCCTGCGTGTTTGAATCGAACTTTCCGGACTATGAGAACGTGCTCAACGCGAAGGCGAACCGCTTTGAGGCGGGACGGATCGCAACGGAGTATCTACTGTCGCAGGGGCATGAGTCAATCGCCTTTGTGACGACCCCGCTGCAGCACTACCAAAGCCGGCGGCTGACGCTGAACGGCTGCCGCTTCGCGATCGAAAAGCACGCGCTGCCCTTCTCTTTCGCCAACATCTTCATGGCGGATGAAGAGCAGGAATCGAGCACGGGGATGTACGAGTTTGAGGCGGGCTACGCGCTGGCTGAGAGGATCCTGCGGCACACAAACCGCTACACCGGCGTGGTGTGCCAGAATGACATGATGGCCTACGGGCTGATCGCGGGGCTGAGGGCGGCGGGCGCGCATGTGCCGGGGAGCATTTCAGTGGTGGGAATCGACAACATTCCCTACAGCCACATCGCCACGCCCGGGCTGACCACGGTGGATGTATCGGCTGGGATGCTGGCGCAGCGGGCAGCGCAGCTGATCGTGCACATGCAAGGTAACGAAGGGGAAGGCTCCCTCACCACCCCCCTGACTATGAAGCCCGAGCTGGTCATCCGGGGCTCTGTTCGCAGGATGACGGAAGTTGGGTACGGTACATCCGCATCTTTGAAGGAAGAAATCCGTATAGGGTGAAGCCGACTGTAAACTATTGATGAATAGTTGATCAAGCGTCCAGTACTTTGGTACCGGGCGCTTTTTCTATATATATCATGAGCGTTTCTTGCCTGAGGAATGACTTTGATACGGATGAACGGGGGGAAGACTTCGGCATCATGAAAAAACGCTCCCCCTTCAACAGAGGGGGAGCGATGGATCCCGCGGCGGAATCTTATGGCCTGATCAGTACAGGCTTACCTCTTGGCGATAAAGTCAGCGTTTGCGGTGAGGCGCAGCGTCATGGCGTCATAGTTGACGGCGCGCAGCTCGCTGGTGCGCACGATACCCTTGAGGTCAAAATCGACATCCGTGCGGACGGAGCGCAGGTACAGCTCATCCGCGGCGGCCTGCTGGTAGGCCTTGGAGGTCAGGAAGTCGATGAACAGCTGAGCGTTCTTTTCGTTATCGGCACCCGCCAGGATTCCGGCGTAGGAGGCGCTGACAGCGGTGCCTTCCCGGGCGTAGAGGATCTGAAGATCCTGATTAGCCGCCTTGTACTCAATGGCCTTGTCCTCGCTGGTGATACCCACCGCGAACTGGCCGGCGTTGACGGCGTTGAGCACGAAACTGGGGGCAGAGGGAGAAGCGATGTTGACGGTATCGGCCACCATGTTAATGAAAGCCACCTGCCGCTCGTCGGCGGAGAACCGGGCAGGATCCATGTACAGCACCTTGCCTGCGAGCTTCTCATCCTTCAAGGATTCCCAGCCCTTCACATCGGCGCCCAGCTGCCTGGCAGCCGCGGGGTTGACGATCATAGCGCTCACATTGAGCTGAACGGGGGTATAAGCAGTGCCCTGCGCCAGGTAGGCTTCGTGGAGGGAATTGAGGTTCTTTGAGAGGTAGGGAACCAGCAGGCTTTCCACGCTTTGGAAGGCAGCCTCGCTGCCGCCCAGGAGCACATCGCCCTTGGAAGCGCCGCCCTCAGCCC
>JAEWRJ010000047.1 GCA_023460055.1 Bacillota bacterium
TAGGAGAATGTATGCACACGCAACGAAACCGACTGATGGGAACACTGCTGAAGAATAACGCGCGATACTTTATCATCGCTTTTGCGCTGACCGCCTTAACCAGCCTGATGCAGTTCATTACCCCGGCGCTTTTAGCGGAACTGATGGATCACTATCTGGGCAGCGAACCTTCGCGTCTTCCTGCCTTTGTTAACGATGGGATCAACCGCATCTTTGGCACAGATTTTTTAAGCCGCAACCTTTGGGTTTTTGGCTTGACCCTAATCGTCGTGAATCTCATCAGCGGCGTGTTCTCTTTCTTCCGCGGCAAATTGACCGCCCAGGGCTCTGAATCCGCCGCCCGCTATTTAAGGGATGAGCTGTACGATCATATGCAGAAGCTGCCCTACGACTACCATGTCAAGGTGGAAACCGGAGACCTGCTGCAACGCTGCACGTCTGACATCAACACGATCCGCGGTTTTCTAAACCAGCAGATCGTCGCTAT
Source organism: Bacillota bacterium (assembly GCA_023460055.1). Classification (GTDB taxonomy): domain Bacteria; phylum Bacillota; class Clostridia; order Christensenellales; family Aristaeellaceae; genus UBA1038. The sequence continues at coordinate 488 of JAEWRJ010000047.1, forward strand.
GCTCAACGCTGTGTTCATGATCATTTTCGCGATTATCCTGATGCTGCCAATCAGCGTCAAGGTTACCGTATACAGTCTTGTCTTCACCCCTGTTATCTTCCTGTTTTCCATGCTGTTCTTCAGGCTGGTGATCCGGGCTTTCCGCAGGATGGATGAAGCCGAGGCTGCTATGAGCACAGTGCTTCAGGAAAACCTGACGGGTGTGCGTGTTGTAAGAGCTTTCGGACAGGCCTTCAACGAGATCAAGAAGTTTGATAAAGCCAGCTTTGAACACCGCACCCGGGGCTTCAAAGTCGCCAACCTCGAGGCCCTGTACTGGGCGCTCAGCGGTTCGATGGGGATGATGCAGATCCTTCTCTCCCTGATCGTGTGCATCCTGGAGGCAGGCAAGGGCAATATTTCAGTCGGCGATCTGATCATGATCACGGGCTACACCGGCATGCTGACCTGGCCGATCCGCCAGCTTGGCCGCATCCTCACAGAATCCGGCAAGAGCATGGTTGCGCTTGACCGCATCGGCGAGGTGCTTCGCGCCAAGGCGGAGCCGGAGGAGACCGACGCCTTGAAACCCAGCCTGAGCGAGGACATCGTGTTTGACCATGTCAGCCTCTATTATGAAAAGGATCAGGAAGTACTCCGCGATATCAGCTTCACCGCCAAAGCGGGACAGACCATCGCCATCCTGGGGCCGACAGGCTCAGGCAAGAGCAGCCTGGTTCACCTGCTTCAAAGACTGTACGCGCCCAAGTCCGGCTCCATCACGATCGGAGGCGTACCGATCGAACAGATCGACCGCTCTTATCTGCGCTCAAGGGTCGGCCTGGTGCTTCAAAGCAGCTTTCTCTACAGCAAAACCATCCGTGAAAATATTGCTATCGCCGTGCGGGACGCGTCACAGGATGATATTGACCGGGCAGCAAAAGCGGCAAGCGCCTATGACTTTATTCAAAAAAGTGAAAAAGGTTATGATACGGTCGTGGGCGAGCGCGGCGTCACATTATCAGGCGGGCAGAAGCAGCGCATAGCCATTGCGCGCACGCTGATGAAAGATAATGATATTCTGATATTTGATGACTCACTGTCGGCTGTCGATACCAAAACAGACGCGCAGATCAGAGAAACCCTGCTGTCTGAAGAAAATAAAGTGACCACCTTTATCATCAGCCACCGCGTCAGCACACTCAGCCGCGCTGATATGATCCTTGTGCTGGAGGATGGACGCATCACAGCCAGCGGCACGCACGAAGAACTGATTTCAGCCCCGGGCCTGTACGCGCGCATCAACGCCATACAAACCGGCCTTGAGGATTCCCCCGCCGCCCCGGAAAATGAGGTGAGATAACAATATGCAATTTGAAGAAGAACTTGATCAAAAACCGAAGAAGCTCAGCCTGTCCCTTTGGGCACGGGTATTGAAGCTTGCCAGAAACCACTGGAGAAAACTGGGTGAATGCATGCTGATGCTGGCTCTGATCGGTGTAGGCGAGGCATTGCAGCCCCTGATGACGCGCTACGCGGTCGATACCTTTGTCGTCGGCAAGAATATGGATACACTCGGATGGTTCATCGGCATCTACGTTGTTATGCTTATTCTTGACTTCGCGGCCAGCTTCCGCTTTTTACAGCTGTCAGGCCGGATCGAATGGGGTGTCAACTATGACATTCGCGCCCGAGGCTTCAGAAAGCTTCAGGAACTCCCTTTCTCCTACTACGACAGGATGCCTGTCGGCAATCTCCTGACCCGCGTAACAAGCGATACCGCGCAGATCGGAGAAGCGCTGGGCTGGGGCATGGTTGATTTTGTCTGGGCGATTTTCTTTCTGCTGAGCAGCTTTGTGGCGATGATCGCTCTCAACTGGCAGCTGGCGCTGGCCGCTTTCCTTTCTCTGCCTGTACTGGCCTTGATATCACTGTACTTCCAGAAAAAGATGATCGGCAATCAGCGCAAGATCAGACGGACCAACAGCATGATCACCGCCGCTTTCAACGAAGGCATCATGGGTGCCAAAACAACCAAAACGCTCGTGCGTGAGGATATGAACTTCGAGGAGTTTCAGGAACTGACCTCAAAGATGCACAAGCGCTCGATATACGCCGCTGTCATTTCCTCCCTGTTTTTCCCGATTGTCAGCTCTGTCGGCGCAATCGCTACCGCTTATGTGCTGACCGAGGGGGCCGGCCTCGTCCTGACCGGCGCGATGAGCCTTGGCACCATCGCCGCCTTTATCAGCTACATCACGGACTTCTTCCATCCGGTTCAGAATATCGCGTCCACCTTCTCGGAGTTTCAGAGAAGGCAGGCGGCTGCGGAGCGCGTGCTGACATTGCTTGATACAGAGCCTGACATTCAGGATACGCAGGAAGTGGAAGATCTGTTCGGCGACAATTTCAACCCCAAGCGGGAAAACTGGCCACCGATCATAGGAGATATTGATTTTGAGGATGTCAGCTTCAAGTACAAGGACGGCGAGGAGGTGCTTAATAACTTTAATCTCCGCATCAAGGCCGGCGAAACCATCGCATTGGTCGGCGCGACAGGCGCCGGCAAAAGCACCATCGTCAACCTGATCTGCCGGTTTTATGAACCGACTGGAGGCAGCATTAAAATCGACGGCGCGGACTACCGCACGCGCAGCCAGCTCTGGCTTCAATCAAGCATCGGGTATGTATTGCAGGAGCCGCAGCTGTTCAGCGGCACCATTGCCGATAATATACGCTATGCCGAGAAGGAAGCGACGGACGAACAGGTACGCAAGGCCGCGCGGCTCGTCAACGCTGAAACCTTTATCCTTAAGCTCGAGAAAGGCTATGACACCCAGGTGGGAGAAGGCGGAAACAGGCTGTCAACAGGAGAAAAGCAGCTGATTTCATTCGCGCGGGCGATCATCCACAATCCCAGGCTTTTTGTGCTGGACGAAGCGACATCCTCTGTGGATACGGAGACAGAGATGATGATCCAGCAGGCCATCGAAAAGACGCTGCATGGCCGTACAAGCTTCATCATTGCCCACCGCCTCTCGACCATCCGCCACGCCGACCGGATCCTCGTCATTGAGGACGGGAAGATAGCGGAATCAGGCAGCCATAAAGAGCTGATCGCGGCCCGAGGGCAGTATTACCAGCTGAACACGACTCAGTTCCGTGAGGAGAGGTCAATGGATGTATTGACCAAGAAAAACTAATCCAAAGAATTTCACAGCAACATATACAGGCGCGGGTGTTACAGCCGCGCCTGTATTGAATTTATCAAACCCTCATGCTACACTGACAATACACAGAAGGAGGATGATTCTATGCCCGCTTGCCCGTGGGAAGGTTTTTTTTCTGCCGCCCAGCTCAAGCGCTGGTCCGAAGCTATTCCTCTTCGCTTTGCCTGCCGCCGTTTCAGCGCGCCTGCCGGCGTGGATCAGCAAATCACCCTTGCCTACACCGCGGCCAGGGTCAGCCTGCCGGGTGTAAGGCTTGCGCTGATGGACTGTGACAGCAACAGGCTGTTTCTTTCCTTGCCATTCTTCCCCCGCATTGAGTATGCCAGGCAGTATGTCGCTGTGATCATCGACACAGGCGTTGAAAACGCTCAGCTGCATGCCGGCGTTTCAGGCGAGGCGATGGTGCTGGAAATGAGCGCCATGGGCCTGGGCAGCTGCTGGGTACAGGGTACTTTCCGGCGCAGCGCCGTAGACATCCCCCTGTCCTCCCGGGAAAAGGTAGCCGCGGTGATTCCCTACGGGCAACCCTCTTCCAAGGAAGGAAGGCGCCCCCGTCGCCGGAAGCCGCTCAAAGCGTTGTGCCTTGACAAGCCTGAAACCTGGCCCAATTGGGCCTTTCAGGCGGCGGAATCCGTACGGATCGCTCCCTCCGCGCTCAACAGCCAACCCTGGCGCTTTTCCAGGTCCGGCGGCACCCTGCGCTTGTCAGGCCGCGGCTTTGGCAATATCAATTTCGGTATCGCCGCCATGCACATCGAGTGCGCGCTGAATACCCAGCCCCACTTTTGGCGCTTCAGCTCCGATAACAAGGGATTGCTGATCACGTATAAGGAAGAAACATGACTCTTTTTGATTTTTCAAACGAGCAGAAGGCATACGGCCAGCCTCTGGCGGACCGCATGCGGCCGAAATCTCTGGATGAGTTCATCGGACAGGAGCATATCGTTGGCCCCGGCAAACTCTTGCGCCGCGCCATCATGGCTGATAAGCTGACCAGCAGCATATTCTACGGACCGCCCGGATGCGGCAAGACGTCGCTCGCCTCCGTCATCGCCCAAATGACAAAAGCCAGCTTTGTGCGCATGAACGCCGTCACCTCAGGCGTAGCAGAGGTTCGAGAGGTGCTCAAGGAGGCTGATGACCGGCGGAAAATGTACGGCAAGGCTACCTACCTGCTGCTGGACGAGTGCCACCGCTGGAGCAAGACGCAATCGGACAGCATCCTGCCCGCGATCGAGGAAGGGCTGATCCGCTTTATCGGCTCCACCACAGAAAATCCCATGATCGCCATGACGCCGGCCATTGTCAGCCGGTGCCGTCTGTTTGCTTTTGAACCTTTGCGTGAAACTGACATTGAAACCGCGCTCAGAAGGGCTATCGCGGATGAGGAAAACGGTCTTGGCGCGATGAATGTGACGGTGGATGATGACGCGATGCGCCATTGGATCCGCAGTTCAAGCGGCGATATCCGAATGGCCCTGAACGCGCTGGAATTGGCGGCGCTCAGTACCCCGACCATAGATAGCTGGATCCATATCACGCTGGAGATAGCTGAGGACAGTATCCAAAAACCCGTCATAAAGGTGGATGAATCTCTTTACTATGATATGCTCTCCGCTTTTTGCAAATCCATGCGCGGATCAGATTCGGACGCGGCGCTGCTGTGGTTTTCAAGGCTTATGTATGCCGGCTGCGACCCCCGGCTGATCGCGCGGCGCGTGATCGCCCATGCCAGTGAAGATGTGGGCATGGCCAATCCCCAGGCCATGCTGCTGGCGGTCGCCGCGGCTGCGGCGCTTGAATTTATAGGCATGCCGGAGGCAAGGCTGCAGCTGACCCAGGCCATCATCGCTGTTTGTGAAAGCGAGAAGAGCAACAGTGTTGTGATGGCCATGGCAGCCGCCATGGAGGATGCAAAACAGGGGCAGATCGGAGCCGTACCCGAGCATCTTCGGGATACACATTATGCCGGCCACGAGCGCGTGAATGACACCGCGGGCTATCTGTATCCCCACGACTTCCCAGGCCACTGGGTCAGGCAGAATTATATGCCTGAAGGCTTTGAGGATCGTGTATACTATCAGCCTGGTCATCTTGGCTTTGAAGCCGGCATCCGCAAGAAGAAGGAACAAAATGGATCAAAGCCTTGAGATTCTAAGCTATTTGAACGGGCTGGGCATTCCCTGCACCCTGTTTGAGCACGAGCCAAAAGCGACCATCGAAGCCTGCCAGAATATTGAAGGCGTAGATTGGAGCACATCCGCGATGTGCAAAAACGTATTCTTGTCAAACCGGCAGGAAACACAGTTCTATCTCATGCTGCTGCGACATGATCGGCCCTTTAAAACAGCTCTGGTCAGCAAGCTGCTAGGCGTCTCCCGCCTCAGTTTTGCCAGGCAGGAACTCTTGCCTGATATGCTCCTTCTGGATCCCGGCGCTGTCAACCCGCTCAGCCTGATATATGACAGGAAGGGCCGCGTTCAGCTGGCAATAGACCGTGCTCTTTGCGGATATGAGTATTTACTGTTTCATCCGGGTGTCAACTTCAAGAGCGTCAGGATGAAAAGCGATGATTTTTTCAATGTATTCTTACCCGCCTGCGGACGCAGCGCGAGTATACTGACATTGTCAGAAAGCTGAGGAGACTCTATGGCCTTTCACTTTTTCGCCTATCTGTCCCGGATGCGCTTTATCAACCGCTGGGGGCTGATGCGCAACACCATGCCTGAAAACGATATGGAGCACGCCATGCAGTGCGCCATGATCGCCCATGGCCTGGCCCTGATCGGCAATACCCGTTACGCAAGGCAGTACAGGCCTGAGCGCGTGATGGCACTCGCCCTGTATCACGACGCAAGCGAAGTCATTACCGGCGACCTGCCAACGCCGATCAAGCATAACAACCCCGCCATCAAGGCGGAGTACCGAAAAATCGAGGCGCTGGCGTCCAGCCGGCTCCTGTCGATGCTGCCCAAGGATATCATGCCGGCCTACAGCGAGCTGATTACGCCCGACACATCAAACGAAGAATGGCGGCTGGTGAAAGCCGCCGACCGTTTGTGCGCCTATATCAAATGCCTTGAAGAAGCAAAAGCGGGAAACGCTGAGTTCAGGGAGGCGCAGGCAGGCATCGAAGCCAGTGTTTACGCCATCGATCTTCCGGAAGTACAGGACTTTGTCAAGGAGTTCATACCGGGCTTCGCAATGACGCTGGATCAGATATCCCGCTGAACATCCTCGCTTCTTTCTTCATTCATCAGGCGTTTCAGCTCATGCATGAAGGTGGGGATGTCGGTGAACTGGCGATAAACTGAGGCAAAGCGGATGTATGCCACCTCGTCCAGCTTGCGCAGCGCCTCCATGACCATCTCGCCGATCTGCCTGGTGGTGATCTCCTGCTGCATGCTGTTATAGGCGAACTGCTCAACGGAAGAAACGATTCTGTCAATATCCTTCGCGGCAACCGGACGCTTATGGCAGGCATGGATGATGCCCGAACGTATCTTCGCCGAGTCAAACAGCTCCCTTGTATGATCTTTCTTGATCACAAGCAGCTGAATGGTTTCCACCTTTTCATAGGTGGTGAATCGGCGTCCGCAGCTGATGCATTCCCTGCGGCGGCGGATGCTGGTCCCATCTTCAGTTGGCCTTGAATCGACGACCCGGCTATCCTCCGAATTACAAAACTGACATTTCATACGCTTCATTCCCCCGCCTTTGATACTGCATTATAACAACTGTATTGGTCATTGTCCAATGAAAGGGAGTCAAAGCTATGCAAAACGCAAACAAGCTGCACGTATACACCGGCAATGGAAAGGGAAAAACGACCGCCGCCATGGGGCTGGCCTTTCGGATGCTCGGTACGGGCAAGGAAGTTCTCGTTGTACAATTTATGAAACAGCCCAACTCTTCAGAGCTGGTATCTTTAAAAAAGATGCCCGGCGCCCATATCCACGAGGGAGCCTCGATGAAGGGCTTTACCTATCAGATGGATGAAGACCGGCTGGAAGAAGTCCGGCGCGGACAAACAGCGCAGATCGACCGCATCATCGACGAGATCCATACGATCCGGCCGGCGCTGACTGTGCTGGATGAACTGGCCGTCGCGGCCTCCTATTATCTGATCCCCCCGGATGAAGCCATGCGTCTGATCGATGAAGGGCTCAAATACGGCGAAGTCGTCGTCACAGGGCGCGGCGCTTCGCAGGCGCTGATCGACAGAGCCGATTATGTCAGCGTGATCGAGGCACGAAAGCACCCATATATCGATGAGGGATTGCAGGCCCGAAAAGGCATCGAGTGGTAATCAGAAAAGTCTACTCAAGCACAAAATCAGCGCTGCTGATATGGTAGCGCTCTTTTCCGATATAGGTTGATATCTCAATGCTATAAACACCGGGCGGCGAGAAACTGCCGTTTTGCGCTCTCCCCGACCAATAGATCACATAACCGCCCTCAGGCAGGTGTCCCGGTCTGGTGATGCTGTCTCCGGCCAGCACGCGCACCGTCTTCCCCTCCCGGTCAAGCACCCGGGCAGTCAGGCGCAGCGGAAAGGCATGCGTCATATAGATGGGCAGTTCTTCTCCCTCCAAAGGTGAAAACGAGCTGAGCATCGGCCTGGCAGTCAGTTCGGGGTCGCCGCCGGAAGGCTCAGCCATCAGCAGCGCCTGCGCGTGCGGCGTGGCATTTTCACCATCTGCCGTCACAAGATACAGCAAGGCATAACCCGACATATCGGGATCTTCCGTGTCCATACGCAGGATACGGCTCTTGCGGCCCGGCTTGTCATCATCTTCCGGTATGATCTGAGCCTGGGAAAAGGGCCATGCATCGTTCTCCTGATAGATCAGCTGATAGTGGACATGAGCGGCCCGGTTGAGGGTATAGGAAAACTCCAGTTCATCGTCAGAGGCGCTGAAAGCGTTTTGCTCAAGCGTCAGATTGGTGATCAGGGAGGGATCAGCCGCTGTAACGCGCGTATCATACCTCAGAACCGCCGTCTTATCATCCAAAGGGTAGACCTGCGCCGTTGCCACGCCGTAGTTTTGAAGCAGGAACTGGTGCAGTTCATCCAGCGTGATCAGACCATCCCGGTTAGTGTCAGCCGCGTAATTCCCCTGCGGCGACATGCCAAGCGTCAGGGTGTCCGCAAAATAACTGCCGCCGCGGTAGCTCCCATTGCCCGTAGACCAGAAAAAGCTGGGCTCACTGCCGCCTGAAGATGTGAGGATTTTATAATCATCCCGTTGAAACAGGCTTCGCAGACCGCTGCTCAATAAACCCCTGTCAATCAGGGCGCCCGCGTTGCAGGTATCGATGATCAGTATTTTCATACCCGGGATTTCGCTTGTAGCCCGAAAAAGAGCATCCGCCGTCAGTTCGTACTCACTGAGCCCGTCACTGAGCACCATGGCATAGCTCATGGGCTCCAGATCAAGGCTGTACAAGCCGTGTGTGGTGATATAGATCAGGCTGACGTCATCATCATCAGCATCCCAGAAACTGTCGTCCACCAAGCTTTGGAATGTGTCAGCATCATGAGGCTCATTGAGGCTGACGCGTATGCTTTGATATCCCCGCTCGTCCTGTCCGAGTGCCTGGGTCATGTTGATGATATTGTTGCGCGCGGCCGGCTGGGTATCCGGGTGCGTGACAAAGCGGTCTGATCCGACCAGAAGGGCGCGCAGAACGATCTCGTTCCGGGCGCTGACCTGATGAAAGGGTACGAGCGATATAAGCAGCGCCAATATGATCATCGAAGCAGCCGCGCGTCTCACCCCGTCCCCTCCTTCACAGCCCATGAAGGCCGCGCTTTTTCTTTTAGAATAGCATACATCATGACACTTATCAATATTCAGTGAACAAATGTAACGATTTTGTTACAATTATCTTTTTTCATGATAACAAAAAAAGTACTTGAAAAAAATCGGAACAGATAGTAAAATACATTGATTTTCTATTGACTTCACAACCAATAGGTGATATAGTTTATGATTGCATCGGTATCGATAGATGCAGGGCCGTTTTATGCGCTCAAACCGATTTTTGGGGGCAGGCGATCGGGCTATTTATTGGCCGGGCAGCATTGGAGGGGTGATAGCTTTTATGGTGCATGAAGTCCAAATGGGAAAGCTGCGTAAGCGCATGAGCTTCTCTCGCATCGACGAGGTTCTGGACATGCCGAACCTGATAGAGGTTCAGAAGAATTCCTATCGGAAATTCCTGGAAGAGGATTTCAGGGAAGTTCTGGCGGATGTTTCGCCGATCACGGACTATAGCGAGAACCTGATTCTTGAGTTCGTTGACTACTCACTTGACAAAACACCAAAGAACTCGGTAGAGCGCTGCAAAGAGCGCGACCTGACCTATGCGGCGCCTTTGAAGGTGTTCGTGCGACTGAAGAACAAAGAAACGGGCGAAATCAAAGAGACGGATGTCTTTATGGGCGATTTCCCGCTGATGACAGAACACGGGACCTTCATCATCAATGGCGCTGAGCGCGTCATCGTCAGCCAGCTGGTTCGCTCCCCCGGCTCTTACTATACCAAAGAAATAGACAAGGCCGGAAAACAGCTTTTCTCGGCGCAGGTGATACCAAACCGCGGCGCATGGATTGAATACGAAACCGACTCAAACGACTGCCTCTGGGTGCGGATCGACCGTGCCCGCAAGCTGCCTATCACTGTCATTCTGCGCGCCTTGGGATATGGCACAGATTTGCAGCTGGTTGATCTTCTGGGCGAGGATGAACGGCTGATGGCTACCATCAGTAGAAGTGACGCCAACATCAAATCACAGACCGACGCGCTGCTTGAGATCTACCGCAGGCAGAAGCCGGGCGAGCCGCCGACGGAAGAAGGCGCGCGCACACTGCTTCACAGCCTGTTCTTTGATCCCAAGCGCTATGACCTGATGCGCGTAGGCCGCTATAAGTACAATAAAAAATTGGGCGTCTCCGCCCGCATTGCCAACCATATCGCCGCTGAGGATATCGTTGACCGCTCCACCGGCGAAGTGCTGGCGAAGGTCGGTGACACGATCAGCCGGGAGCAGGCGGTCGCCATTCAAAACGCCGGCATCAATTCCGTCAATATCCACGTAGCCGACCGCGTGCACAAGGTTGTCGGAAACAACTTTGCGGACGCCAAAGACTACCTCCCCTTTGATCCCAAGGAGGCCGGCATTCTGGAGATGGTGCACCTCCCCACCCTGCTGCGCTTGATCGAATGCGCTCAGGAGGAGGATCTGCTGCGCCTGATCCGCGAGAACGCCTCGCTGCTGGTGCCCAAGCACATCATCATCGATGACATCATTGCCACCATCAGCTACCTGCTGGGCCTGCCCTACGGTGTGGGCGTTGTCGACGATATCGACCATCTGGGCAACCGCCGCCTGCGCAGCGTAGGCGAACTGCTGCAAAACCAGATCCGCATCGGCATGTCCCGTCTGGAGCGCGTGGTGCGTGAGCGCATGGCCATCCAGGACGCCAATGACGTCAAGCCGGGCGACCTGATCAACATCCGCCCCGTATCCGCCGCGATCAAGGAGTTTTTCGGTTCCTCCCAACTGAGCCAGTTCATGGATCAGCCCAACCCCCTGGCTGAATTGACGCACAAGCGCCGCCTTTCGGCCCTGGGCCCCGGAGGACTCAACCGTGACCGCGCCGGCATGGAGGTTCGCGACGTTCACTACAGCCATTACGGCCGCATTTGCCCCATTGAGTCGCCTGAAGGCCCCAACATCGGTCTGATCGGCTCTCTGGCAACCTATGCCCGCATCAATGAGTATGGCTTTATCGAGTCGACCTACCGCAAGGTTGATCCCGTCACCCACCGAGTGACCAATGACATTGTGTACATGACGGCGGACGAAGAAGACAACTATAACATCGCCCAGGCGATGGAGCCGCTGACCGCGGACGGCAGCTTTGTCAGCGAGCATGTCCCCTGCCGCTGGCGTGAAGAGATCCTGAGCGTCCCGCGTGATCGCGTGGACTATGTTGACGTATCCCCCAAGCAGCTTGTATCCGTCGCCACCGCGATGATCCCCTTCCTTGAGAATGATGACGCCAACCGCGCGCTGATGGGTTCCAACATGCAGCGCCAGGCTGTTCCCCTGCTAAAACCCGAGTCCCCCATCGTAGGCACGGGTATGGAGTTCAAAGCCGCGCACGACTCCGGCGTTGTGCTCCTGAGTAAGCATGCCGGCACAGTTGAGAACGTATCCGCCGATGAGATCACCATCCGTGACGACAGAGGCGAACTGTTCCGCTACCGGCTTACCAAGTTTGCCCGTTCCAACCAATCCACCTGCATTAACCAGCGTCCGCGCGTCGACATCGGCGAGCGGGTCGAAATCGGCGATTTGCTGGCCGATGGTCCCAGCACCGAGAAGGGCGAGATCGCCCTTGGCCGCAACGTCCTGATCGGCTTTATGACCTGGGAAGGTTATAACTACGAGGATGCCGTGCTGATCTCCGAGCGCCTCGTCAAGGAAGACCGCTATACCTCCATCCACATTGAGGAGTATGAGTCCGAAGCCCGCGAAACGAAGCTCGGACCGGAGGAGATCACCCGTGATATCCCCAACGTCGGCGAGGAAGCGCTCAAGGACCTTGATGAGTTTGGCGTGATTCGCGTAGGCGCCGAAGTCCGCGCGGGCGATATTCTCGTCGGCAAGGTCACCCCAAAGGGTGAAACCGAGCTGACCGCGGAAGAGCGTCTGCTGCGCGCCATCTTCGGTGAAAAGGCCCGCGAAGTCCGCGACACATCCCTGAAGGTGCCTCACGGCGAAGGCGGCATTGTCGTCGACGTCAAGGTCTTCACCCGCGAGAGCAAGGATGAGCTGTCTCCCGGCGTCAACCAGATGGTTCGAGTTTATATCGCCCAGAAGCGCAAGATTTCTGTCGGCGATAAGATGGCGGGACGCCATGGCAACAAGGGCGTTGTTTCCCGCATTCTGCCGGAAGAAGATATGCCTTTCCTGCCTGACGGCACACCGCTTGACATCGTACTCAACCCCATGGGCGTGCCTTCCCGCATGAACATCGGCCAGGTGCTTGAAGTTCACCTGGGTATGGCCGCCAAAGCGCTGGGCTGGCATGTGGCCACGCCCGTGTTTGACGGCGCGTCTGAAAAGGATATCGAAGAGTGCCTGATCCAAGCCGGCTACAGCAGCGACGGCAAGACCATGCTGTATGACGGGCGCACAGGCGACGCCTTTGAAAATCGCGTGACCGTCGGATATATGTACTTCCTGAAACTCCATCACCTGGTGGATGATAAGATGCATGCCCGTTCGACCGGCCCCTACTCGCTGGTAACGCAGCAGCCACTGGGCGGCAAAGCCCAGTTCGGCGGCCAGCGCTTCGGTGAGATGGAAGTGTGGGCCCTTGAAGCCTACGGAGCGGCTAACACGTTGCAGGAGATTCTGACCGTCAAGTCGGATGATGTGGTGGGCCGCGTGAAAGCCTATGAGGCGATCGTGAAGGGCAAGTCCATCCCCACCCCGGGCATCCCCGAGAGTTTTAAGGTGCTTATTAAGGAACTGCAGGCACTCAGCCTTGACATCAAGGTATGGGGTGAAAACTCGCAGGAGATCATTATACGGGAGATTGAGGAGGATGACGGCCCGGCTGTCGTCACCCGTCGCGAGGAAATGGCAGGCGACGTGCAGGCCGTGCACGAGGATCTTGAGGATATCGATCTGGATGACCTCAGCCTCGGCGATGAAGACCTGTCTTTGGCCGATGAAGTCACCGCGCCCGGCCTCAATAAGGATGAAGGCGCTGATGACGACGAAGATGACCTCAGACTTGATCTGGATGACGAAGACCTCGACATTGAGTAAAGCCGAGCAGGAGGAAATATATGTTTGAACTAACCAATTTGGAATCCATCCAAGTCGGCATGGCTTCGCCTGAGGAGATGTTGAACTGGTCCTATGGTGAAGTGACAAAACCTGAAACCATCAATTACCGCACGCTTAAGCCCGAACGCGGGGGCCTGTTCTGCGAGAAGATCTTCGGCCCGGTCAAGGATTGGGAGTGCAGCTGTGGCAAGTACAAGCGCATCAAGTACCGCGATAAGGAAAAGATCTGCGACAAGTGCGGCGTGCAGGTTACCCGCGCCAAGGTGCGCCGCGAGCGCATGGGCCATATCCAGCTGGCAGCCCCTGTCAGCCATATCTGGTACTTCAAGGGCATTCCCAGCCGTATGGGCATGCTGCTGGACATCTCCCCCCGCAACCTGGAAAAAGTGCTGTACTTTGCCTCCTACATCGTGATCGATCCCGGCAACACGGACTTCACCAAGGTCGAAAAATACTCCCTGATCTCAGATGTGGCCTATCGCCAGATCATGCAGAAGGATCCTTCCGAGCGCGGCAATTTCCGTGCCGGCATCGGTGCCGAAGCAGTCAAGGTGCTGCTGCAGGAGCTGGATCTGGATCAGCTGAGCCACGACCTGAAGGAAGAGATCGCCTTCCTGGTTGAAAAAGAGAAGGACAAGGACACGGAAGGCCAGAAGCGTTCACACGCGATCAAGCGCCTGGAAGTCGTCGAAGCCTTCCGCACCAGCAGCAACAAGCCTGAGTGGATGATCCTGGACGTGCTGCCCGTGATTCCTCCGGAGCTGCGTCCCATGGTGCAGCTGGACGGCGGCCGCTTCGCCACCAGTGACCTCAATGACCTTTACCGCCGCGTTCTCAACCGCAACAACCGCCTAAAGCGGATGCTCGAGATGGGTACGCCCGATATTATTGTGCGAAATGAAAAGCGCATGCTGCAGGAAGCCGTTGACGCTTTGATCGACAACGGCCGCCGCGGCCGCGCTGTCACCGGCCCCGGAAACCGTCCTCTGAAGAGCCTGTCTGACCTTCTGCGGGGCAAGCAAGGCCGTTTCCGCCAGAACCTGCTGGGTAAGCGTGTTGACTACTCCGGACGTTCGGTTATCGTCGTCGGCCCGGAACTCAAGCTTCACCAGTGCGGCCTGCCCAAAGAGATGGCGCTTGAGTTGTTCAAACCCTTTGTGATGGAGCGTCTGGTCAAGCTGGGCATCTCAAACAACGTTAAATCTGCAAAGCGCGCTGTGGAAAAGGTAAGGCCCGAGGTGTGGGATATTCTTGAAAATGTAATCAAGGAACATCCCGTACTTTTAAACCGTGCCCCCACACTGCACCGCCTGGGCATTCAGGCCTTCGAACCCATCCTTGTCGAGGGCAAGGCGATCAAGCTGCATCCCCTCGTCTGTTCGGCGTATAACGCCGACTTTGATGGAGACCAGATGGCCGTGCACGTCCCTCTCTCTGTTGAAGCACAAGCCGAAGCGCGTTTCCTGATGCTGGCCGCCAATAACATCATGAAACCCCAGGACGGTAAACCTGTTATTTCCCCAGCGCAGGACATGGTTATCGGCTGCCACTACCTCACCTTCAATGATCAGGAAGCCAAGGGTAAGGGCCGCGTGTTCGGATCCAAGGAAGAGGCCGAAATGGCTTACTTCGACGGCCAGATCACGCTGCAGACTCCCATCAAGGTGCGCCTGGAGCGCGAGTTTGAGGGTGAGAAGCACCGCCGTCTTGTTGACTGCACATTGGGTCTTCTGATCTTCAACGGCGTGATCCCCCAGGATCTGGGCTTGTGCAAGCGTGAGACGCTGGACGATATGTTCCGCCTGGAGATCGACCACGAGGTCATCAAGAAGGACCTGAACAAGATCGTTGACAAATGCTTCCATGTGCACGGCGTGACCCGTACCGCCAAGGTGCTTGACGATATCAAGCATTTGGGATACTCCTACTCCACCAAGGGCGCTATCACCGTATCGGTCGCCGACATCATCGTGCCGCCCGAAAAGCAGGAATGGCTCAACGAGGCGGACGTGAAGGTCGCCAACATTGAAAAGCGTTTCCGCCGCGGTCTGTTAAGTGAAGACGAGCGCTACAAGGCCGTCATCTCCATCTGGAACGACACCACCAACCGCCTCAAGGGGCGCGTCATGGGTGTGCTGAACCCCAAAAACCCCATCTACATGATGACCAACTCCGGTGCCCGCGGCTCTGTCGGCCAGGTCGCCCAGCTTGCCGGCATGCGCGGCCTGATGGCCTCGCCCTCAGGCAAAGCCATCGAGCTGCCCATCCGCGCGAACTTCCGCGAAGGCCTGAACGTGCTTGAGTTCTTCATGTCCTCGCACGGAAGCCGAAAATCGCTGGCTGATACGGCGCTTCGCACGGCTGACTCGGGCTACCTGACTCGCCGCCTGGTCGACGTATCGCAGGAAGTGATCGTCAGAGAAATTGACTGCTTTGAAACCAGAGGCGAAAAGGTGCGAGGCATCAGCGTCGAGCCTATCTCTGAGATCGAACCCCTGGAGGACCGCATCGAGGGCCGCGTATCGGCTGAAGACGTGATCCACCCCGTAACAGGCGAAATACTCTGCCACGTGAACGATTCCATCGATGCCGCTCTGGCCAAGAAAATTTCCGAAGCCGGCGTTTCAAAGATGCAGGTTCGCAGCGTGCTGACCTGCCGCTGCCAAACCGGCGTCTGCGCCCGCTGCTACGGCAGCAACCTTGCGCATGGCGGCGAAGTGGATATCGGTGAGGCTGTCGGCATTATCGCCGCTCAGTCCATCGGCGAGCCCGGTACCCAGCTGACAATGCGTAACTTCCACTCCGGCGGTGTCGCGACCGCGACTGACATCACGCAGGGTCTCCCCCGCGTTGAGGAGCTGTTTGAGGCCCGCAAGCCCAAGGTGGAGGCCACCCTGGCCGAAATCAGCGGTACGGTATCCATGAACAACTCTAAGAAGCGCCGTGAACTGATCATCACCTCTGATGATGATCCCAACGAGAAGAAGACGTATCTGATTCACTACGGCGCGCGTCTGAAGGTAAATGAGGGCGAGCATGTCAACGCTGGCGATGAGTTGATCGATGGTTCCATCAATCCCCATCACCTGCTGCGCATCCTTGGCATCAAAGCAGTGTATGAGTATCTGCTGCGTGAAGTATTGAGCGTATACCACTCACAAGGCGTGGGAATAGCCGATAAGCACATCGAAGTGATCATCCGCCAGATGCTGCGTAAAGTACGCGTGGAGGATTCCGCTGATACTGACCTGCTTCCCGGCAGCCTGATTGATATCTTCCGGTTTGAACAGGCGAACGAGGCGACCATCGCTGCCGGCGGCCGTCCCGCCATCGCCAAGCGCGTGCTGCTGGGTATCACCAAGGCATCGCTGGCCACAGAGAGCTTCCTCTCCGCCGCCTCCTTCCAGGAGACCACGCGCGTACTGACTGAAGCCGCTATCAAAGGCAAGATCGATCCGCTGGAAGGCTTGAAGGAGAACGTGATCATCGGCAAGCTGATTCCCGCCGGCACCGGCCTGAAGCGGTACAAGAACATCGAACTTGTGGAAACCTTCTAAGCCATCCGCATATAGATCTTCTATCAGCAAAGGGGCGGGCAGCGATGCCCGCTCCTTTGTATGTTTGTACATTCAGGTCAAAGCCTTGACACAGATTGATCAAGTCCTTATAATTTGCTATGCAAGGGATTTCCCTGGAGTGTGCGCCAGCCCTCTGTTTTTACCCACATTTTTCATTACGGAGTCTTTGTTACTTCGTCGGATGCCACGCCTCCGTGGCAACACGCTTGGGGACTGCAGAAGGCGGATGCGGGACACCGGCCTGCTATACATAGCGGGTGAAAAAATAGAGGACAGCGGCACTTTGGGGTTCCCTGCAAGTTAAAAGGGCTTTGCGCCCTGTTTTTGTTTCCGGAGATGATAGTTTTGAACACAGAAATTCTCAAGGTAAATGATAACAGCCTGGCCAAGGCCGCGCGGCTGCTGTCGCAGGGCAAAGTCGTTGCCTTTGCGACCGAGACGGTCTACGGTCTGGGCGGGCATTCCTTGAATGAAGAAGCGGTCTATGAAATATTCGCGGCCAAGCAGCGCCCTGCCGATAACCCGCTGATCGTTCATATCGATCAAAAGGAGCAGGCTGATGCTCTATGCGTATGGAACAATATAGCTGAGAGCCTGGCCAGCGCTTTCTGGCCCGGCCCTTTGACCCTTTTGCTGCCTAAAAAGAGCATTGTCCCGGACATTGTTACAGCCGGCCTGCCGACGGTTGCCATACGGCTTCCATCCCATCCCGCGGCACAGGCGCTGCTGAAGGCCTGCGGCTTTCCCCTGGCCGCACCCAGCGCAAACCGTTCAGGCCGTCCCAGCCCTACGACAGCGCAGCACGTCTATGAGGACCTGAATGGCCGCATCCCCCTCATATTGGATGGCGGCATCTGTGAAGTGGGGCTTGAATCCACCGTGCTTGATCTAAGCGGCGATACCCCCACCATCCTGCGGCCCGGCGCCGTCACAGCCGAACAGATCGCAATGGTTACCGGAAGCTGCGATGTGGCATCTTCTGTCATGCGGCCTCTGCTGGCGGGAGAACACGCTCCCTCCCCCGGCATGCGCCACCGCCACTACGCTCCCAAAGGGCGCTTAACGCTTGTTTCCGGCGCCCCGCAGAATGCGGCTAACGAGATCAATAGACTGTATGACAACGCAAGCAATGCCCGCATCCTCGCGATGCATGCCAATCTGCCG
>JAEWRJ010000048.1 GCA_023460055.1 Bacillota bacterium
TATTCGTATCCCTCGAAAAGGTAGTTGAAAGACTGTGCGAGACCATTTGCTCTCTGGATCATGCGACCGTCAGGTCAATCACTCATCGCAGTTGGATTTTATCGGCAGGTTAATCGCATATTAGTATCAGGACGCAGAACCTCGCAGGCACCGCGGCCCTCGCTCCAGGCATCCCCCAAGCAGTCGCAACATCGCCCGCAAGCGAACCGTTTTATCAGCGGCTGGTGAAACATTATACTGATCGGCAGCTATACTATCAGGAACAGATGACCGCTCTCATGACATCATTCCGGGAAATTTCTATTGCCGCAGAAGCTGACGGCGTGATATCAGAGGACGAGAACGCCGCGTTGGGCGAACTGATGAGAGAGATGCAGAAAATATCTGAAAAACACAATGAAACCAACGCAATCATTGCGTCATTGCTATCAAGAACCGGAAAAATATACGAGGATTTGATGAAAGGCCAATAGACCTGCCCTATCGCAGAACCTTGCTCAAGAATGCCTGCGTCCTTTGGCTCCGGGGGTTGCCGAAGATCTGCTCCGGGCTTCCCTGCTCCTCGATCAGGCCCTCATCCATGAACAATACACGGCTGGATACCTCGCGGGCAAAGCCCATTTCGTGGGTAACGATGATGGAGGTCATACCGTTTTTGACCAGCTCCTTGATGACCGCCAGCACCTCGCCCACCATCTCGGGGTCGAGCGCGGAGGTGGGCTCGTCAAACAGCATCACCTCGGGATCCATCGCCAGCGCCCGTACGATGGCCAGGCGCTGCTTTTGCCCGCCGGAGAGCCTGCGCGGGTACTCGTCGCGCTTATCATACAGGCCGACGCGCTGCAGCAGTTCAAGCGCGTAGGCATCCGCCTCCTGCTTGCCGCGCTTTTTTAGGAGCGTCGGGGCCAGGGTGATGTTATCCTTCACCGTCAGATGCGGGAAGATGTTGAAGTGCTGGAACACCATGCCCATGCGCTGGCGGTGCTTGTCTACGTCCACGCCCTTGCCCGTCAGGTCCACCCCATGGAACAGCACCTGGCCGGAGGTGGGCTGCTCCATCAGGTTAAGGCAGCGCAGAAAGGTTGATTTGCCGGAGCCCGAGGGCCCGATGATGGATATCACCTCGCCCTTCTCCACCTTTTCATTGATGCCGCGCAGCACCTGCAGCTCACCGAAATTTTTGACTAAATTAATGGTCTCAATCACCTGCTTTTAATCTCCTCTCAAGCATTGCAACCGCCTTTGACAGCGTGAAGGTGAGCATAAAGTATATCACACCTACGACTAAAAGCGGCTCGATCACCAAAAACATATTGCCGCGTATCACACTGTACTGCGTCATCAGGTCCCCGACAAAGAAGGTGGATGCCAGACTGGTCTCCTTGATGACGGCGACAAACTCATTGCACAGGGCGGGCAGTATATTGCGCACCGCCTGGGGCAGCACGATGCGGCGCATGCCCTGGGCGCCGCTCATGCCCAGGCTTCTGGCGGCCTCCGTCTGCCCGGGATCGACCGCATCGATGCCGGCCCTGACGATCTCGCAGACATAGGCGGCTGAGTTGAACACCAGCGCGATGACGATGCTCGCAAACTTGCTCAGGTTGAGCTCCGGCAGCATAAAATAGAAGACATACAGCTGCAGCAGCAGGGGCGTACCGCGAACTACCTCCACTTAGGTGGTGGCGATAACGCGTACGGGCACCGCGCGCGAGCGGCGCATCAGCGCCAGCAGAGAGCCCAGCACCGTGCCGCCCAGCACCGTCAGCAGGCTCAGCAGCAGGGTATATCCGAGGCCCTGGACAAACAGCCCGCTGTAGCGGCCGAGCATCTTTTCAATGTTGGGGATCATGTTTGCAAACAAGCTCTATACCTCCTCAGCCATGCGCTCAACCTGCAGGACAGCATCCAGGATCATATCCGCGCTGATGGGGTAGGGAAGGAAGCTCATGTCCGGCTTGTGCTCAGCCTCCCGGATGGCGGAGATGATCGCGGGGTTGTTGATATCGGCCCCCATCTCCTTCAGGCTGCAGCGCGTACCGATGGCGCGAAGCAGCTGAAGCAGTGACCGGGCCTTATCCATCTGGCCGTCCAGCGCCAGCTGCGCCGCGGCCCCCCAGGCCACCACGTCCCCGTGAAGGCAATCCTCCATGCCCGGCTTGCCCTCCAGCGAATAGTAGAGCGAATGAGCCAAGGCGCTGTTGAATTCATCGCGCACTAAAAGTGAGACACAGCCGACACTGACGATGTTAAGCAATGCCATGTGAAGCAGCGCGGCGCCGCCCTGCCCGGCCGTGATCTCTTCCATCGCCGCCGCTCCATGCAGCTCCATGGAGGCCATCAGCCCGCCGGCGATGGAAAGCCCCAGGGTGTCTCCGTGCGTCCACACGCTGCCGCGGGCGCAGAAGGCCGTCTCCACATGCTTGCCCAGGCTGTCGCCCATGCCCGCCCGCAGGTATTTGGGCGGTGACTTGGCCAGGATCTCCGTATCGATAAAGGCATGAACAGGCGGCTGCTTCAGATGAAAAAGACGCTTGAATGTGCCGTCCTCATGGTAAACTACGCTCAGCGCCGTGACGGCCGCGCAGGTGGCCGCGATGGTGGGGAAGGTAAATACAGGCAGGCCCGCGTATTCCCCCGCTGCCTTCACGGTATCGATGGCCCGGCCCCCGCCCATGCCGCAGAGGATGTCCGCCCGGTACGCCCGCGCCAGGTCCGCGACCTCCAGCGCCTCCGCGTCGGTGCAATGGCCGGTGAATACCTCGGTGTGAACAATCTCCGCGTCCGCGCCAAGCGCCGCAGTCAGCTTGTCCCTGCCCGCCGCCAGCGCCCTTTTGCCCCCGACCAGCAGCAGGCGGTTTCCATACCCGGCCGCTGCCTTCGCGGCATCCAGATAGGCGTCCGCCCCCGCCGTGTAATCGGGCAGGCAGACAGAATAATGTGCATTCATCTATTTCACCAGCCTTTTCAGACGCTTCAGCGCCTCTTCAAGCGTCGCCTGTTTCCTGGCAAAGTGCAGGCGGATGTACTGCCCGCCGCCTTCACGGAAAAAGCTGGAGCCGGGCACGGCCGCGACGCCGATCTCCCTGATCATCCATTCGCAGAAGGCCATGTCATCCATGCCTTTGAACTCATCCCGCCCGAGGAATTCGCTGATATCTACCAGCACGAAGTACGCGCCCTGCGGATCGTTGTGCTTCAGGCCCGCCTCATCCAGACCTTTTAGAAAGAAATCGCGCTTCGCGGTATAGAGCGCCCGCAGGCCTTCATAATAATCTCTCCCGAACTTCAGGCCCGGCAGGGCGGCCGCCTGCAGGGGCGCCGCGGCGCCGACGGTCAGAAAATCGTGCACCTTGCGCGCGCCGTCGATCACCTCCGGCGGGCCCATCAGGTAACCCAGCCGCCAGCCGGTGATGGAGTAGGTCTTGGACAAGGAACTGCAAGTCAGCGTGCGCTTGCGCATGCCGGGAAGCGCCGCAAAGTGTACATGCCTGTGAGGCTCAAACACAATGTGCTCATAGACCTCATCGGTGATCACAAAGCAGTCGTGCTCCTCGGCCAGCCCGGCAATCAGCAGCAACTCATCCTCCCGGAAGACCTTGCCGCAGGGATTGGAGGGGTTGCAAACCACAATAACCTTGGGCTTCCGGGAAAAGGCAGCCTTCAGCGCCGCCTCGTCGATATGAAAGTCCGGCGGCACCAGGGGCACATAGATAGGCTCAGCGCCTGACAAAATCGCGTCAGCCGCATAGTTTTCATAAAAAGGGCTGAATACCACAGCCTTGTCCCCCGGATTGCATACGGCCATCATCGCGCAGATCATGGCTTCGGTGCCGCCGCAGGTGACGACCACCTCCTCCTGCGGATCATAGCTGAGGCCGGAAAACATCTCGTGCTTTTTGACCAGCGCCTCGCGGAAATCCGGCGCGCCGAAGGTGACAGCATATTGGTGCGGGCCATGATGGGCCGCGCAGGCCAGCGCGTCCATGATCTCCCTGGGCGGGTCAAAATCCGGGAAGCCCTGAGACAGGTTGATCGCGCCGTGCGCGTCCGCTATGCGCGTCATGCGTCTGATCACGGAATCCGTGAAACTGTTGACCCTGTGGCTGAGGCTTGGCATTGTATCCTCCGTTGCATAATAATTCATCAGGAACACGCACAGTATAGCACGATTCATTTTCTTTGTATAGTGTTATTTCATCGCTTATATTTGTTTTATATAAGCACCGGATTTGATGTTCGTTCCTGAAATAAATTTGACAGAACCGCTTGACATGCATATTTATCCGTGATATCGTTTGTTCATACTCATTTTATGCAGGAGGTCAATACCATGACAAAGTTGATGAAAAAGGCCCTTTCCCTCGCGGCAGCCCTGATGATGATGCTGGGCATGCTGAGCGCTGTTCAGGCGGAGGGCAATCTGCTTGACAAAATCAAGGCTGCCGGCAAGATCGTGGTGGCCACCTCCCCCGATTACGCGCCTTACGAGTTTCTGGACCTGCAGGGCAACCCTGTCGGCTTGGATATCAGCCTGATCTACTACACAGCTCAGCAGCTGGGCGTTGAGGTTCAGCTGGAAACCATGGATTTTGATGCCTGCCTGGCCGCCGTTGCCATGGGCAAGGTTGACCTGACAATATCCGGCATGGTGCCCAAGCCCGAACGCGCGGAAAGTATGGATTTCAGCGATGTGTACTATAATGACGGCAATCAGGTCATCGTGATCCTGAAGGAAAAAGCCGATGCGCTCAAGACCCTGGCGGATTTCGCCGGCAAACCGGTCGCCGTCCAAAACGGCACGCTTCAGCAGGATCTGGTAAGCCAGCAGCTGCCCGACGCGGTGATGGAGCCGATCGCCAAGATACCCGACGCCATCATGATGCTCAAAACCGGCAAGGTGGATGGCGTGGCGCTGGCTTCCGTGGTGGCCGACAACTATGTCGCCACCCACGATGACCTGGTGATCTGCGAGACTCCCTTTGAATACAATTCGCTGGGCGTGGTGATGGCTGCCCCCAAAAATTCGCCTGAACTGATCGAAGCGCTCAACCTCATCATCAAGGATGTGCAGGATCAGGGGCTGTACCTCAAGTGGATGGAAGAAGCGATTGAGCTGAGCAACGCCATGAACAAGTGAAACCAATACAATAAGGTCAGATTTCCTTCCAGTTTTTCCAGTTGACACCTCCCCTCCTTTAACCGTATACTCAGGCCGAGTTCCAATAAAGGAACGTGCCGGAGGCGAGCCGGTTGCACCCTGTTGACAACAGCCGCTGGCGATATGCGAGCTGACAGGGACGTGCTGCAAGCGCAGCGCGTCCTTTTTTGACACCATTTTTTGTAAAGCAAGGTGATATATTAACAATGCTGGACCAACACAAGGCCCCCGTCTGGGAAGCGCTGGAAGAAATGCGCCGGGAGAAACTTGTACCCTTTGACGTCCCCGGGCATAAGCGCGGACGAGGCAACAAGGAACTGATGGATTTTTTGGGCGAACGCTGCCTGTCTGTGGATGTCAATTCCACCAAATACCTCGACAGCCTCTGCCATCCCACCGGCATACTGATGGAGGGCGAAGAGCTGGCCGCTGAGGCCTTCGGCGCTTCGGCGGCTTTTTTTATGGTTGGCGGCACCACCGCGTCCATCCAGGCGATGATCTTCTCCACCATCCGGGAAGGCGATCAGCTCATCCTGCCGCGCAACGTGCACCAAAGCGTGATCAACGCGCTGGTGGTCTGCGGCGGCGTCCCGGTATACATCAACCCCCAGACGAGCGAGCGGCTGGGCATCGCGCTGGGCATGTCGGTGAGCGATGTGATACGCGCCATCACGGCCAACCCCGGCGCCAAGGCGGTGTTTGTCAACAACCCGACCTATTACGGCATCTGCTCCAACTTGCGGGAGATCGTCAGCTGCGCGCACGCCCACGGCATGAAGGTGCTGTGCGACGAGGCGCACGGCGCTCACTTTTATTTCGGGGACGGCCTGCCCGTCAGCGGCATGAAGGCGGGGGCCGACATGGCCGCGGTCAGCATGCACAAATCGGGCGGCAGCCTGACGCAGTCAAGCTTTCTGCTGTGCGGGCCGGACCTGAATCCGGATTATGTGCGCCAGATCATCAACCTCACCATGACCACCTCAGCCAGCTACCTGCTGGTTTCCTCCCTGGATATATCCCGGCGCAGCCTGGCCCTGGGCGGGAAGGAAATATTTGAAAAAGTGAAGCAGTACGCTGCCTACGCCAGGGAGGAGATCCAGCAGATCGGCGACTATCTTGTGTATTCGGATGAGCTGATCAACGGCGATACCATCTTTGACTTTGACACCACCAAGCTTTCTGTCAACACGCGCGATCTGGGCCTGGCCGGCATAGAAGTGCATGACATCCTCCATGATGAGTATGACATCCAGATCGAGTTCGGTGACCTGAGCAACTTTTTGGCTTACATTTCCATCGGCGATAAAAACAAGAACATCGAGCGGCTGATCGGCGCGCTCTACGAGATCCGCCGCCGCTACAAAAAGCCCGGCGGCCAGGTCTTCAGCTATGAATATATGGCCCCGCAGCTGGTGCTGACACCCAGGGAGGCATTCTGGGCCAGGAAGCACTCGGTGCCTCTTGAGGAAGCCGCGGGCCTGACCAGCGCGGAGGCTTTGATGACCTACCCGCCGGGCATCCCCCTGCTGGCTCCGGGCGAGCGGATCACCCGGGAGATCGTGGATTTCATCCTCTCCTCCAAGGAAAAGGGCTGCGTACTGACCGGCACGCGCGATATCACAGCCCAGACAATACAAGTTGTAAGCTGAGGTATAGAGCGTATGTCATTTTGGTTTTCTGAAAGCCACACGGATAATGTAAAGCTGAACATCATGGTGGATGCCCAGCTGTATTCCAAAACCAGCAATTACCAGAAGATCGACATCTTTCAGAGCCGGGAGTTCGGCCGCGTGCTGACACTGGATGATGTGATCGTGCTGACGGAGAAGGATGAGTTTATCTACCATGAGATGCTGATCCACCCGGCGATGGCCGTGCACCCCAAGGTAAAAAAAGTACTGGTGGTAGGCGCCGGTGACGGCGCCGCGCTGCGCGAGCTGTGCCGCTACCCGGATATCGAATCCATTGACCTGGTGGAGATCGACGGCACCCTGGTGGATGCCTGCCGTGAATACCTGCCTACCTGCTCCGTCGGCTACCAGGACCCTCGCGTCAATGTGCACATCCAGGACGGGCTGAAATTCATCCGCAAGCTGCAGGACGTGTATGATCTGATCATCGTGGACTCAACCGATCCCTTCGGCCCGGGCGAGGTCCGCTTTACCAAGGAGTTTTACGGCAATTGCTACAAAGCCCTTCGGGAGGACGGCGTCATGATCAACCAGCATGAGAGCCCCTTTTACTCCTATGAGGCCGACGCCATGAAGCGCGCCCACCGCCGCATACAGGAGAGCTTTCCCATCCACAGGGTCTACCAGGCGCACATCCCCAGCTATCCCTCCGGCCATTGGCTGTTCGGCTTTGCCAGCATCACCTTTGACCCGCTGGAGCATCTGGAGGCGGATCGGTGGAACGCGCTGAACATCAAGACACGCTACTATAATACGGATCTGCACAAGGGGGCGTTTTATCTGCCCAATTATGTCAAAGACATGCTTGGGGAGAAGTGACACCGGGCTCTAGACGATCAGCACGATAGGAGCCTTGAGGGAGACGGGAAATGAAGCACACCCACATCATCCTGCTGCGCGGCGTGATGCCCACAGGCAAAAACAAGGTGCCGATGGCGCGGCTGCGCGAGATCACCCTGGAAGCGGGCTACGGCAGGGTACAGACCTGGATACAGTCCGGCAATCTGCTGCTGGAAAGCGAAAAAGATAAAGAAGAAACAGCGGAGCACATCCGCCGCCTGATCAGGGAACGGATCGGCCCCGATCTGGCCGTGATCATCCGAAGTCCTGAAGAAATTCTGCGCGCTCTGCGGGAATGCCCCTTTCAAACGGGCTTCCTGCCGGAGCGCGTTTTTTATGCCTTCCCGCAATCGCCGCTGACAAGGGAGGCCATCGCCGGACTGCAGGCCCTGGTTTTTGATGGGGAAGAAGATCTGCGCATGGGCCCCGGCTGCCTGTACCTGTATATCCCCGGCAGCGCCGCCCGCACCAGGCTGAACAACGCGCTGTTGGAGCGGATCAGCAAAACCGCCTTCACGACCCGCAACCTGAACACGTTAAGCCGGCTGGTACAGCTGTGCAGCGCCGGCGGGGAGCCGTCTGACAGCAATCAATAACGGATTGCTATGCGCGCCGCCCGGAATCGTGGTATTATTGATTCACAACAGAATGGGTAAATTAAAGCAAGGCATAAGGGCCCCGGCGCGGTGAAAAGCCGCGTTTGACTGATGTTGACAGCGCTTCGGGGGGGAAAACGACATGAACATAAAGCCAATCATGACGCGGGTTTGCGTTCTGGCTGTCCTGATGATTCTCATCTCCCAGAACCGGATGATCATCGCGGACGCCTCAGTTTCTGAACCCGAAAGCGGCGCGGGGAACGCGATCAGCGTCGTGATGGATGACAACTATCCGCCCTATGTGTTCCGCGATGAGGAAGGCACGCTCAAGGGCATCCTGATCGATCAGTGGGATCTGTGGAGCCGTAAAACCGGCATCGAGGCCGCGGTCACGGCCATGAACTGGCCTGATGCTGTCAATGCCATGAGAAACGGCAGGTACGACGTGATCGATACTGTCTTTCTCAACGAAGAACGCGACGAATGGCTGGACTTTTCTGCCCCCTACGTCACGATCGACGTGGCGGTATTTCACGACAAGAACATAGGCGGCATCACCGATATACGTTCCCTGCGCGGCTTTTCCGTCGCGGTGAAAGCAGAAGACAACAGCATACAGATGCTCCGGCAAAACGGGATCAGCGACATCGCCGAGTATCCCAGCTACGAAGCCATTATTGATGCCGCGAAGGAAGGCGAAACCCGCCTGTTCATCATGGATGAGCCGCCGGCGATCTACCTGCTGCACAAAAAGCAGATCGCGGAAGGGTTCAACAAAAGCGTCGCGGTGAAT
Organism: Bacillota bacterium; assembly: GCA_023460055.1. Taxonomy (GTDB): domain Bacteria; phylum Bacillota; class Clostridia; order Christensenellales; family Aristaeellaceae; genus UBA1038. The sequence goes on from JAEWRJ010000048.1 coordinate 9,085, forward strand.
ACCGGCGAGTTCCACCGCGCTGTCAAGAGCGGGGATGCCGCTATGCTCAGCCTGATCAGCGAGGGGTTTGGCCTGATCTCGCAGGCCGAATACCGGGCGATTGATGAAACCTGGTTTGGCCAGGCAAGCGGATGGCAGTACTCCGCGGAGTCCTTGCGGTATTTGGTGATCGGCTTGACCGCTGCCGGCCTTGTGATCCTGTTCATTGTCGTGTGGAATCACAGGCTGCGCCGGGCGGTGCAGCGGAAAACCAGCGAACTTCATCAGGAAAAGGAACTGATCAACGTCACCATCCATTCGATCCGGGACGGCGTGATCGCGACAGATACCCGGGGCAGAATCACGCTGATCAATCCGGCCGCCCAGTCCCTGACCGGCTGGGGCGAAGACGCGCTGGGTCTGCCCGCGTCCGAGGTGCTTCGCCTGGTGGACGAAGCGACCGGGGAAGCGGTCATCTCCCCCATCGATCTGGTGCTGAAAACAGGTGAGCCGGCGACGCTGTCAGCCCGCGCGGCGGCGCTCAACCGTCAGGGTGAGATGATACCGGTCGCCGACAGCGCCTCGCCCATCCGGGACGAGAAAGGCCAGCTGCTGGGGGCGGCCCTGGTGCTCAGGGACTTCCGGGAGGAAAAGGATTACCGAGCCCGCCTTGAACACATCATGAGCCACGATTCCATGACGGGGCTTTATAACCGCTGGTATACGGAGGAAGCGCTCAATCGCTATGAGCGGGAACCCGAGGATACCTGCGCCCTGATCATGGGCGACCTGAACGGGCTGAAGCTGGTCAATGACGCCTTCGGTCACCTGGCGGGCGACAGGATGATTCAAAAGGTGGCCGGCGCCATGCGGGACAGCTGCGGCCCCGATGACATCGTCGGCCGCTGGGGCGGGGATGAGTTTTTGATGATCCTGCCGAAGAAGGACGCGAAGGAGGCAGAGGCTGTCATCGAGCGCGTGACCGCGGCTTGCAAGGAGCAAAGCGAAGATATCAGCCCCTTAAGCATCGCGATGGGCTATGCCGTTAAAAATGGCCCGGAAGACGATATACACGCCG
>JAEWRJ010000049.1 GCA_023460055.1 Bacillota bacterium
CAGAGATGCTGACCACCTCGCCCAGACGGGCCGCGGTCATAAAGACCACCTTGTCGTAGTTTTCTTCGATAAAAGCCGCGATCTTGCGATGGCCCTTGCTCAGCCGCTGGCCGGACAGGTTGAGCTGATTCATAATAGGCTGGTATTCTTCCATAGCGGTCAATCCTCTCTTGTACCCAGCATGCCTTCAAACAGGTGGTTGTTATCCGTGAAACCGCCTACGAAGGTGCAGGTAATGTAACCCTGTTCGCACAGGTCGATATCTGTTCCCGGCTTGACCGCCTCAGTCTCAACGCCCGCCTCGATCCAGAAATAAGGCACCCCTCGGGGGTTGACGCGCTGTACATAACGGTCTTTGAAGAAGCTGTCGGAGATCGGGCAAAGCCTGGCGCCCTTGAGCTGTTCGGGGGGGATGGCCTCGGCGTTGATGTTCAGGAAGGTCAGCCGCGGCATGGTCCTTTCCTTGAAGTGAGGGATCAGATCAAGCGCGAAATCGGCCAGGTTTTCGATCATCTCTTCGGTCGCGCGCACCCCGATGGACAGCGCCATGGAGGGGATGTTGAGCATGGCGGCCTCCCTGGCCGCGGCGGCCGTCCCCGAATAGTACAGGGCGGCCCCCAGGTTGGTCCCGTCATTGATGCCCGACAGGCAAAAATCAATCGGTTCATCCTCAGCCAGGTAGCGGCCCAGGCGCACGCAGTCCACCGGGCTTCCATCCACCGCGAAGGCGCGGGCGCCTGCCAGTTCGTAGGGCTTGGCCATCATCGACTGGTTCAGCGTCAGGCGGTGGCTCATGGCGCTTTGCTGTGTGGCGGGGGCTGATACAGTGACATGATGGCCGCGCTTGACGGCTGCCGAGGCCAGGATCCGGATGCCGGGTGAAAAAATGCCGTCATCGTTTGAGATCAGGATGTGCATGAAAAATCATTCCTTTCAGGTTGGCGGGGAATCCGGCTTCACGTGAAGGCGGATGTTTGAAAAAATCGTTGTGGCGATGGTCAGCGACAGCGCGATCGCGCCGATGCCCGTGACCGTCTCCACGCCCATGGATAGCGCCATTGCGAAATTATCCTCCGCGATGTACATCATGGTGCGGTAGAGCCCAAGGCCGGGTACCAGCGGGATGATCGCGCTGACTAAAAACAGCGTAGTCGCCATGCGGGTCACCCGCGCAGTCAGCTCGCACAGCAGGCCAACGGCCAGCGATGCCACAAAATACGCCATGGCAGTCTGCCCCATCAGCAGGAAGATCACATAGCCGTTTACGCCGATCAGCGAGGTAAACACCATGGTCCGCTTGGGCTGGCGCAGGAGCCAGCCGAAGGCGGCGGAGGCAAACATGGCGGCGAGGCATTGAATCAATACGGTCATTGCGTCTTTGAGCTCCTACAGCATCAGCGCGATGGCTACGCCGGCCGCGATCAGGACGGCACTCAGCAGCGCTTCGGTGGTTCTGGCCATGCCGCTGACAAGGTCGCCGCGCATGGTATCACGCACGGCATTTGTCGCGGCAAGACCCGGTAAAAGCGGCATGATGGCCCCGGTGATGACAGGCTCCTGGTTCCCGCCGAACAGAGTGATCAGGGCCAGCGTGGCCGCGGATGCCGTAAATCCTCCCGCTATGCTGATCAGGGTGGCCGGAGCTCGCAGCCGGGACAGCAGAGGAGATACGCACTGTACCAGCGCGCCGGCGATGGCCGCCAGAAAAAACTCGAGAAGCCCGCCGCCAAACATCACGGAAAAGAAACCCGCGGATACGGCAAAAGCCAGCACCTTCATGCGGGTACGGGGCACAGGGGTCTCGCGCAGCGCGCTCAGGGAACTGAACGCCTGAACTGCGTCCATGCGGCCTTCCACGCTGGCGCGGGAGATGCTGTTGACATCGTCCAGCGTTTGCAGCTGGATGCTGCGCTCCTTTACCCGCTTGATGCGCGTCAGGCTCTGCCCGTCATCCGTCAGGGCGTGCAGGGTAAAACCGGTGGGAAAACAAATAATCTCCGTCCTCAAAAGACCGAAGGCTTCGCACATACGGATGGCAGTCTCCTCTGCCCGGTAGATCTCTCCGCTGCATTCCAAGATGGTCTGCGCAGCCAGTGAAGCTGCATCCATCGCCAGCTGTGCCTGCAAATCCCTCCGCCCCTTTCAATACGTTAAGATACCACATTTGGCCAATTGGGTAAAGCAATACAATGAATAAATGCTTGCGCGGGAGATTGCGCGGGGCTATACTTCCAGCGAGGTGAATGCAATGAACAGACAGGAAGCAATCAACATGCCCATACAGCCGAACTCCGACGCGGGGCTCCTGAAGGCGGTGGCCATGATCACGATGCTGATCGATCATGTCGGGGCCATCTTTTTCCCGGGCCTTATAGAGCTGCGGGTGATCGGCCGGATCGCCTTTCCGATTTTTTGCTGGGGTGTGGCTGCCGGATCCGTGCATACAAAAAGCCTGCCCAAATACGCGCTGAGGCTATTGATCGGCGGGCTGATCGCCCAGCCTTTTTACATGCTGGCGCTGAATCACACCATCAGGGAATGGAACGTCATGGCTACCCTTTTGCTGGGCCTGCTTGCGATTGCCGGCATTCAGCAAGAGAAGTGGTTTTCCCATATCTGGGCCCCGATCGTTTGCCTGGGCCTGGCGGCCATGCAGCAGATGGATTATGGCTGGCGCGGTGTACTGCTGATCATCCTGATGTACCTGGCACGTGATTCCCGGGGCGCGCTTGCCGCGCTGATGGTGTCCTTCTGCCTGTACTGGGGGGCGGGATCGAGCGAGGTAACGAGGCTGTTTGGCATGCAGATCAAGCCGCAGCTTGATCTGGGCAGTCCATTTTATCCCGTCATCTCAATGGTTTTTTCCATGGTGCGCCTGCAGGCCCTGGCCATCCTGAGCCTGCCCTTCATGTATTTTCATACAAATACGGGCATCCGCGTGCCCAAGTGGCTTGGATACTCCATGTATCCCGGCCATTTGCTCATCCTTTGGCTGATCAAGCTGGCGGTTGGATAGGCCGGACGGCTGTCTGGTATGAATTGTAAAATTCCTGTATAATAAAAGCCTAATATTGTTTGGAGGGAAAGCCTTGCGAAAATCGATTATCAGCTTTGTACTTGCCTGCCTGGTGCTTCTCCCCTTGACAGCCCCGGCTGAGCAGCCGCTTGTCATGGCGGGGTATGAGGATCAGGAAAGCTACAGGCTATGGTCTGAGAACCTTTTTTTCAAACGGATGGAACAGCTGACCGGCCTCGTTTTTGAGTACCGCCAGGCGCAAAGCGCTGATGGCTGGGAGAAAACGAAGGCCGGGTTTTACAGCGGGGAAACTGAACTTCCCCAGGTGCTGTTTAAGGCTGAGCTGAGCCCGGCGGAAACGATCAGCATGCTCGACGACGGCATCCTGATCGACCTGGCGCCGCTCATCCGGGAAAACGCGCCCAACCTGCATCGGCTGCTCCAGGAAAACCCGGATATCAAAGCGGCTGTCACGCTCCCCGGCGGACGCATAGGCGCGCTGCCCTACATCAACCTGACGCCTTCCCAGAATTGCCTGTGGATCAACCAAAGCTGGCTTGATGAGCTGAAGCTTGAGATGCCCACTACGGCAGAGGAACTGGCATGGGTGCTTGAGGCCTTCAAAACAGGCGATCCCAACCGCAACGCGAAGGCGGATGAGATCCCGCTTGCCTTCCTCGGCGCCTATGACCTCAAGTATCTGGCCCATGCCTTCGGCCTTGCAGCCAACGATTTCAATGTCTATGCCGAGGGTGGGCAGGCTAAATTCATGCCCATGGATCCCGCCTTCCGTGATTTTATCGAATGGCTGCGCGATTTATACGGGCGCGGGCTGCTTGACCGGGACGGCTTCACCACTGCCGATACGCTGCGCAGGGTGACCGATGAAAAGCAGGCGGTGCGTTACGGCGCTCTGATCGCGCCCCTGCCCACCTATATCCTGCCCGCCGCGTGGACGGATCAGTATGCCGTGGTGCCTCCTTTTGTCTATGAGGGCCGGCAGGTCTACCGCAGCATCTCTCCCCGCGCGACACCCGGCACCTTTGCGCTGACGAAGTCCTGCGAAGACCCGGCCCGGTTGCTCCGGTGGGTGGACTATCTCTACACCGATGAAGGAGCCATTCTGGCGACCTCCGGTCAGGAGGGTGTTGATTTCCTGGTGGACGGCGACGGAACCTGGCGCAAGACGGAAGCCGCTTCCCAGCAGAGCTTTTTATCCAGCGTATCCATCATGACCGGCACAACGCCTCCCGGCGTGAGCAATGACGCCTTCCAGCGCCGTTATAATGAACAGATCGTGCGCAGGGTATCCGAGCAGATCGATAAAGTATCAGTGATCGCGCGTGATCCATTCCCGCCATTTTCGCTGACCCGCGCGCAGGAGGAGCAGATTGCCCCAATGCAAAAGGCCCTTGGCCGCTATGTGGATGAAAGCATCGCGCGCTTTGTGACCGGCGAGTGGGAGACCAGTGACGAGCGGTTTGCCCTGTTTGAGACAGAGCTTCAAAGCCTTGGCCTCGAGCCGTTCCTGTCTTTCTGGCAGGCTGTGCTGAACGATATTCCGGAGGACGTACGATGAACTACACCAGTCTGCTGCGTGAGATGCAGTCTCCCGAGAGCATGAACCGCCTGGCCAGGCTCTATGGCCGCCGTGAAGGCACCCTGGTCAGCCAGATCAGGCGATACAACGCGATCATCAAGCTGCACAAGGACATTTTCCGGTCGGAGAAGCCCCTGTATGTGATCAGTTCGCCCGGCCGCACGGAAATTATCGGCAATCATACCGACCATAACCGGGGCAAGGTGCTGGCGGCGGCTATCAACCTGGATACCCTGGCTGTAGTCACGGCCAGAGAAGATACGCTGGTCAATCTGCACAGCGAGGGCTACCCGCCGATGACGATTGACCTTGGGGATCTGTCGGTCAATCCCCGGGAGGAGGGCACGTCAGCCGCTCTGATCCGCGGCGTGGCCGACGGCATGGCCAGGGCGGGGTTCAAGGTTGGCGGTTTTGACGCGGCCGTTACATCGGACGTGCTGGGCGGCAGCGGTCTTTCCTCTTCCGCCGCCTTTGAGGTGATGGTGGGCTGCGTGTTCAACACCCTCTACAATGACAGCGGGATGGACAGCGTTCAGCGGGCCAAGATCGCCCAGTATGCCGAGAATGTCCACTTCGGAAAGCCCTCCGGCCTGATGGACCAGATGGCCAGCAGCGTGGGCGGCATGACAGCCATTGATTTCAAGCAGGATGAGCCCAAGATCGAGCCGCTCAGTTTCGGCTTTGACCAGGCCGGCTATGCGCTGGTGGTCGTGGGGACCGGCGGAAGCCACGACGATCTCACACCTCAGTACGCCGCCATCAGGGAAGAGATGAATGCCGCAGCCGCCTGCTTTGGCGAACAGACCCTGAGAGCTGTGCGCCGGGAGGAATTCTACCGGGCCATTCCGCAGGTCAGGGAAGCCTGCGGCGACCGGGCCGTGCTGCGCGCCATGCACTACTATCAGGAAAACGAGCGCGTCACGCTGGCAGTTGAAGCCTTGCGAGCGGATGATCTGGACAGCTTTTTTGCGCAGATCAACGCATCGGGCCGCTCCAGCTGGCAGCTGCTTCAAAACATTTCGCCCGAAAGGGGCGATCAGCCCCTGGCCATCGCCCTGGCGCTGGCGGAGGAAACGCTGGGCGGCCGCGGCGCCTGCCGCGTGCACGGGGGAGGGTTCGCGGGGACAACGCTCAACTTTGTACCGGATGATCTGCTGCCTTGCTTCGTTAAAAAGCTGGAAGCGGTCTTTGGTTCCGGTTCCTGCCATATCCTGGATGTACGCTCTGAAGGGGCTGTGCGCGTGTTTTAGGGTTTTTTGTTTTCCTTGACACTTTGTTGACACGCCCGCAGGCCGGTGCTATACTCACATCGAATTGAATACCAAGCAACTTCAGGGCGGGGTGCAAGTCCCCACCGGCGGTAAAGCCCGCGAGCCGAAAGGCTGATATGGTGTGATTCCATGGCCGACAGTATAGTCTGGATGAGAGAAGAACGCGTTTTGCGAATGCGCAGCATCGCCCCTTGAAGTATTTCGAGGGGCGTTTCGATGCCGGAAGCTGCTTGCAAAACACAGGAGGGTTTTATGACAAACTCACGCAAGAAACTGATTTCCACCCAGATGATGGTACGGGTAGCGCTCCTTTCCGCCGTTGCTTTCGTTCTCTTCCGCTTTTTTGAGATCCCGATCGTAGGC
>JAEWRJ010000050.1 GCA_023460055.1 Bacillota bacterium
AGCAGGGACTCCTCATTTTTATGTCGAAATAACTGGCTTTTTGACACTTTATTCCTTTGGCTCATGGTTTATGGACTACAATCCCGCCTCCTCCTTTGTAACCCTTCGCACCATACGGAAACTCAAGAATAATCTTTCTTGCATCACTGTCCCCGAATTGGTATAATACTTCTTGATCTAAGAAGGCCTTGGCCGAAAGGTGGTACACATGTTCGATTGGTTGCTTGGTATTCAAACCGCTCTGGCGGAAGCGGGCGCGGTTGCTCCCGAGGCGGCTGCTGCCGCCGGGGAAGCCCCCGGCACAGCGGCAGCGTTGATCCAGATGCTGCTGCCCATGGTGCTCATTGTTGTCGTATTCTATTTCATGCTGATCCGTCCTCAGCGCAAGAAGGACAAGAAGGTGAAGGATATGCTGTCCAACCTGAAGGTTGGCGATCGTATCTGCACCATCGGCGGTATCTACGGCACCATCACCGGCCTGCGTGAGGACACCATTGTTCTGTCCGTCGGCAGCAAGGATACCCCCATCGTTCTGGCCCGCTGGGCTATCCGCAACGTCGAAGCCGTCACGGTGGAGAACGAGGGCGAGATCTTAGCTTAAGATCGGTAACGCATGCAAGCGCCGCATATACTGCGGCGCTTTTTTTCAAGGAGGATTTAACCTATGAAACGAATGGATGGACGGACGCCTGACCAGCTGCGCGCTATCAGCATGCAGCCCGGCTTTATATCAACAGCGGCGGGTAGCTGCCTGATTGCCTGCGGCGGCACCAGGGTGCTTTGCACCGCCTCGGTGGAGGAGCGTCAGCCGCCGTTTTTAAAGGGCAGCGGCATGGGATGGATCACGGCGGAGTATGCCATGCTGCCCGCCAGCACCGGACAGCGCAAGCAGCGGGATGGTATCAAAAAGGACGGACGTGGTGTGGAGATTGGCCGGCTGATCGGCCGCGCGCTGCGCAAGGCCGTGGATATGTCTTGCTTGGGCCCACGAACCATTACCATCGACTGTGATGTGCTGGAGGCGGACGGAGGCACCCGAACGGCTTCCATCACCGGCGGTTTTGTGGCGCTTTGCCAGGCGATCGATTCATTGATCAGACAAGGTCTCCTGAAAGAGTCGCCCATCCGCCATCAGGTGGCGGCGGTCAGCTGCGGCATCATCGCGGGCATCCCGATGCTTGATCTGTGCTACAGGGAAGACAGCATCGCGGGAACGGATATGAACATCGTGATGAATGAGCAGTACCGGTTCATTGAACTTCAGGGGACCGGGGAGGCCAAGGCCTTCTCGCTGGGGGAACTGGCGCAGATGCTCAGCCTGGCACAGGGAGGCATAGAGCGGCTGTTTCGCAGTCAGGCCGATGCCCTGGGCGAGATGGCCTATGTGATCGGAGGGAAGCAGACACTGGTGATCGCCAGCAACAACCCTCACAAGCTGTCGGAGCTGCGCGGTATGCTGGGCGACCGCTTCCGCCTGATCAGCATGAGGGAAGCGGGTTTTGAAGAGGAAGTGGAGGAAACAGGTGATACTTTTGCCGCCAACGCTATCCTTAAGGCGGAAGCTGTCAGGAACGCTACCGGTTTTGCCGCCCTGGCGGATGACAGCGGCCTGATGGTGGACGCGCTGGAAGGCGCGCCCGGCGTATACAGCGCCCGCTTTGCCGGCACGCACGGCGATGATCAGGCCAACAATGACCTGTTGATCGAAAAGCTGAAAGACGTACCCGCGCCGCGCGCCGCGCAGTTCGTCAGCTCTCTGGCCCTGGCCCATCCCTTCCTGCCGACCAGGCTGTTTGAGGGTATTTGTCCCGGAAAGATCACCTTCGCGCCAAGAGGCGATCATGGCTTTGGCTATGACCCTTACTTCGAGTATGAAAACGGCCTTACCTTTGCCGAAATGACGGAGAAGGAGAAGTCATCCGTCAGCCACCGAGCGCGCGCCATGCAAAAGCTTCTGGAAGCGCTGGAAAGCGAATAAGGTACATGAAGGCACTTGTCATCAGCGACAGCCACGGGGCGCAGGAAGATCTCCGTGCCCTGATGATCCTGTCAGAGAAGCAAATCAAGCCGGACGTTCTGATTTTCTGCGGCGACGGGATCAATGATGTCATTCCCTACCGGCAGGCCGTTTTACAGTTTTGGCCCGTTCGAGGCAATTGTGATCTGACCTATCCGCCCGGCATACCGCTGGAACGTACTGAGCGGATGGAAACCCTGTGGGTCTATATCGCGCACGGGCATACGCACCGCGTGAAGAACAGCCTGCTCCCCCTGTATTACCGCGCGCAGGAGGTGGGGGCCCGTGTTGCGTGTTTCGGCCATACCCACAGCGCGATGGCGCGGTGGGAAGGCGGCATTCTGCTGCTGAATCCCGGGTCGCTGCGTGACGGCCGCTACGCGGTGCTGGAGATAGGGGAGCAGGGTGAGGTAAAAGCCGAACTGGCATGCCTTAATTGAAAAAAGAAGTTCATGGTCAAACACCGTGAGCTTCTTTTTTTAATACAAGATTATACTGAACTGGGTTTGATATTTCATGAAGCGGATAGCAGCCGAATACGCATTACAGCCGCCATTGTTCTGCTCAATTCGTCGCTTTTTCCTGATTCAGTTCATGCAGGGGGGTAACATTCGCGGCCTTCATGCGCTCCTGCGCTTCCTTGCGCGCGGCGTCAAAATAAGCCGCTTCGTCGGATAATTCCGTGTGCAGGTAAATGGAATCCCATTTGCTGTTGTTCTCAGTCAATACACATTTAAGCTTGACGGCCGGCACCTTCGCCTGCCTGAAAGCATTGAGGAAGCTGTTGATCAAAGGGGAGGGGAAGTGGGCCATCAGCATCATTTCATGCTCAAAGCCTTCACCTTCATAAGGGGCAGCGGGCCCTTCTTCCATATCCAGCAGGGCCGCGATGGTGCGGCTGTATTCCTCTTTTTTGACCGGACGCAGGCGGATGCCAAGACGCATGGCGATTAATTGAACGCGGCGCGCACGGTCCCCGTGCAGGTTATAGCACAGTACGGTGGGGTGTTGTTTCATCAGAAAAGGTGTCCTCCTTGAATGGTTATATTATCTATCATATCCATTCAGCGGGCTTTTAGCATCATTGTTGTTCCGCGGACAGGATTAGGGTATAATGCCCGCAATAAGGTAAAAATCGGGGATGACCCGGCGCGGGAAGGGGGAGCGGTATGAAGGCAAGGCTTCTTGGCCTCCTGTTTTTATGCTGCGGCCTCCTGTTCGCGCTCAGCTTGATGGCGGTCGAAGACGCGGCCCCGGCGGCTGAGCCTTCAGTAATGTACATACAATCCATGGCCCTGCCACAGGCGCAGCCGTCCTCACCGGATGGAGAGGCCGGGGTGAAGGCGCTTCCCTCAGGATGGAAGCTGGCGGCCTCTGCGCTTGGGAGCTCCCCGCTTCTCGCCGGATATGCGTCGCCTGAGCAGTATTCTCCATACTACGAACAAGCCTACTATGCCTTCCATTTTTCGGACGAGGCGGGATAGCGGCCGTAATTTGCGCAAACCGAATTGTTGAAAATGAAAGGAAATGACATCATGGCAAAACCTGTTCAATCAAACAAAAAAACGGTGAACGGCAAGGCGGTCGCGGCGGTTACGCTGGCGGTCATCCTTGTGCTGACCATCGCTGCCGGCATCATCGGCGTCAGCGGCATGAAACTGGACCAGGACGGCCTGTATAAGCTGCTGGGCTGGATCCCAACGCCTTCCCAGTCGAGCACATGGCGCGAGGCGCTTGTGCCCGGCACCGATCTTGGCGATAACATGGTCCAGATCTACACCGTCGCTCCCCTGGAAGAGGGCGCCGCGGTGACAGCGGAACAGTTGAAGGAGACTGTCAACATTTTGACCCGCCGCCTGGCTTTCGGCGGCTGGAGCAGCGCCCAGGCCGAAGTAGTCGATGGCAGCAAGATCAAGTTGAGCCTGCCGCTGGATGGCACGCATGATCATGCATTCGAGATGCTCACGGCCAAGGGGGATTTCGCCCTTGCCTCTCCTGACGGCACGCCCTTTGTGACTTACAAGAATGTCAAGCAGGCGAGCTACGGCGTATCCGGCTCCGATGGCACCTACGCGGTCAGCTTTATCCTGGACAACGAGGGCAAGGAGGCCTTTGCCGAAAAGACCACCGAGCTGATGGGACAGAGCATCAGCCTGATGATCGACGGCGTGGCCGTCGCCTCACCCGGCATCAACACCCCCCTCACCACGGGACAAGCTTCCCTGCCCGGTTTTAACAATGAAAACTCGGTGGCCTACGCATCCATGATGCAGTACGGCCCCCTGCCGCTTTCTCTTGTCAAGGAAAGCCAGGTGATGGACGGCGCGCCCCTCTTTGGCGAGAACGCGGCCAATACGCTGATCATCGCCCTGTTCATCGCGGCGGCGCTGGTCTGCCTGTATGCCCTGTTTACCTATCGGCTGGGCGGCCTCATTGCCGTGTGGCTTCTGGCTATTCAGCTCATCGCGGCTTACTTCTTCGCTGCCCTGCTGGGAGCCGGATTCACGGTCTCCACCCTGCTGGCCGTTTGGGGCAGCTTCGCCCTGCTTGCCTGGGCGCTGCTGATCCTCTACCGCAGCATGAAGCGGGACCTGGCGCGCGGCCGTTCCATCCGCCAGTCTCTGAAGGAATCCTATTCAGGCGGCGGCAAGGTGGCCATCGACGCGCTTGCCGTGCTGCTGGTGATCGCTGTCGTGCTCATCATAGCAGACCACCAGACCATCGGAGCTTTCATGCTTCCCTTTGCCATCGGCCTGATCATTGACCTGGCGCTGGTGGGGATCTGCCTGCGCGTGCTGTTGGGCTCTGCCATCACGGTATTCGGCACCAGCACCTCTTTATACATCAGCGCCAAGAAGGAGGCGGCATAAATGAACAAGACAAACTCCCTGCTGAAAAGCGCTATCCCTTCCCTGGTCGTGCTCGCGGCCGGCCTGGTCGCCGTGCTTGCCGGTATCGTCCCCAAGTTTCAATCAAGCGCCTCGGATATGATCAACTTCTCCCAGCTGTACGTCAGCATAGCGATCACCGTCTTCATCGCGTTCTGCTTCGGCGCCGTGCGCTACAGCCTCTCAGTGGGCTTAGGCCTCGCGCTGATCAGCCTGCATGATCTGCTGCTGACGCTGGCTCTGACGGCTCTTGTCAGCCTGGTCCTGCCGCAAGCTGCCATCATGCCCGTCCTGGTGATGTTTACGCCTGTGTTTACCTTCGCGCTGAGCCTGCCCGTGATCCGGGCCGCGCGTGATCTGCGCGCCGCGAATTCTGCCCGCGATATGAGCGATGAGCAGGTGGCTGAGGAGGCGGTCAAATCCACCCGCAGCCTTCGCATGGGCAGCGCTGTACTGGCCATGCTTTTCATTGCGGCGGGTGCCGCGGGCGGCCTCAAGCTGACGGCTACCCTGATGCCCCTGCTGGCTGGGCTGGCAGCCGCGCTACTGTCGTCTTGCGTGCTGACCGGCAAGGTCTGGCTGCTTGCCGGCGCCAGGTTCGGTAAAAACCGGAAAAAGTAAGAACCCTCGCGGGAAGGCGCGGGCTGGCAAAGCCTGCGCCTTCCCTTATTTATCCATCTGTTGAAGGAGATATGATGCGTCAGTTTGTCCGCCGCTGCGAAGACTTTATAATTCCGGGCTATGAGCCCTGGCTGTCCCGTCTGCTCAATGCCAGGGGGGTAGATAACGCGGAGGATGCCGAGGCTTTTTTATGCCCCAGCCTTGACGCGCTGCATGATCCTCTGCTGCTCTCAGGCATGAGGGAAGCCGTAGCCCTGATCAGAGAGCTGGGCGCGCGGGGCGCCAGGGCGGTTGTTTACGGCGATTATGACGTGGATGGCATCTGTTCAAGCGTGATTGCCAGGGAAGCGCTGCAGGCGGCAGGCCTGAAAACAGTTGTATATATTCCCGACCGCCACACGGAGGGATACGGCATCAATGAGGAGGCTGTGCGCAGGCTGGCGGGAGAGGCAGAGCTTCTGCTGACTGTGGACTGCGGCGTCACCGCGGTCCATGAGGCTGCCCTCGCCAAAGAGCTTGGCCTGCGCCTGATCATTACTGACCACCATACGCCGCCGGACACGCTGCCCGTCGCCGATGCCCTGATCAACCCGATGCTGGGCGGATACCCCTTCCCTTCCCTGTGCGGGGCCGGCGTGGCATGGAAACTGAGCTGGGCGCTGCATGGCCTGACATTTGCTAAAAACCAACTGGATATCGCTGCCCTGGCGACGATCGCTGATATGGTGCCCTTGCTGAGCGAAAACCGCGTGATCGCGTCCTTTGGTCTGAAGGGGATGGCGGATACGCCGCGCCTCGGACTGCGTGCCCTGATGAAGGTGAGCGGACTTGAAGAAGGGCGACCGGTTTCCGCTGACAGGGTCAGCTTTGGCCTCGCCCCGCGCCTCAACGCGGGAGGCAGGCTGTCCACCGCGCGGGACGGGCTTGATCTTTTATTGAGCAACCGCCCCGAGGAAGCGGCGGAACTGGCGCTGCGGCTCAACGACATCAACACCCGCCGCCGCCAGGAGGAAGCCCAGGTGATCAAGGAAGCGCGCGAGCAGATGCAGGGCATGGACTTGCTGCGCGCCAACAGCCTGGTGCTATGTGGAGAAGGCTGGAACAGCGGCGTGGTCGGCCTGGCTGCCGGAAAGCTGGCCGAGCAGTATGGCCTGCCGACGCTGGTGCTGTCACGGGATGGGGGCAAGGCGACCGGATCGGGGAGAACGGCTGGAGATATCGATCTGTATGCCGCGCTGCGTGACTGCGAAGACTTGTTCACTCGTTTTGGCGGTCACAGAGCCGCGGCGGGCATGAGCCTGGAGGCGGACAATCTGGAAGTGTTGCGCGGGCGCTTTGAAGCGGCTGTCGCGTCGCAGATGGATGGCCGCCCTCTGATTGCCCGCGTGAATTATGACGCGGAGCTTTCCTTATCCGATATCACCAGGGAAAACATCGAGCGCCTTGATATGCTGGCGCCCTTTGGTATAGGCAATCCCAGCCCTGTTTTCCTGCTCTCGAGTGTGGAAAGGATATCCTGCCGCCGTGTAGGCGCTGATGAAAAGCACTTGAAACTCAGCCTGCGCTCGGGATCCGAAGTTCGTGAGGGCATTGCCTTTGGCATGGGGGAGCGGATGGAAAATATGCCGCCCAGCCTTCGGGCTGTCGTGCGCCTGAGCAACAACGAATTCAGGGGAAAAGTCACGCCGCAGTTTGAGCTGGTGGACTGCCAGGCGGGAGACGAAGCGTTTGAAAACAGACCCGAAACGGAGCAGGATACCTTGCTTGCGGATCTGGAAGCCATGATCTCCCTGCCGACAGGCAGCATACCCGAGGTCGACCCGCCCGGAGAGATCACGGGGCTTCAGGGCAAACTGCTGCTGTGCCGAAGTTTCGAAACCGCCTGCCGCATGCGCGCAATGTACCCGGATTATGATACAGCCCAGGGATTCTACGAGGATCCCCGGGGTGGGAGCGCTGTGCTTTACAATGTGCCAATCGATCGTATCAACGCGCCTTGCGATGCGATCATCTTTTGCGACGGTTTGGTCTGCGCGCGGGAAGCAGCCCTTGCTGCGGCGCGATTCCCAGGCGCCGCGATCTATGCCTTCCCGCGAACGCGGGGGCTTGAGGGTCTGCTTGGCTCTTTGAGTCACAGCCTGAATGAACTTCGAGAGATTTATGTTCAATTCAGGGCAGGGCATGGTATAATAGACGCAGGCCGCGGCCCGCGGCAGGCGCGTGCCGCGGCACTGATCTTTGAAGAAATCGGCCTGATCCGGCGCGCTCAGGGAAAGATCACCCTTGTGCCCGGCGCAAAGGCCGATCCCAAAGGCAGCATGGTATTCAAGTGTTTGAAATGAGGAGACTTCGTGGCACGCAGCAAATTTGATTGCCTCTCTCTGGAAGAGATGCTCGCTCGGATGTCCCAGTATAATCCGGGCGCTGATTTGACTGTGGTTGAAAAGGCATTCCACTTCGCGCAAAAGGCTCATGAGGGCCAGGTACGAAAGAGCGGTGAGCCTTATTTCAGCCATCCTCAGCATGTCGCCAGCATTTTGGTCGAGATCATGCTGGACGCGCCGACCGTCGCCGCGGGGCTGATGCACGACACGGTGGAGGATGTGGAAGGCGTCACTCTTGAACTCATCGAGAAGGAGTTTGGCAAGGAGATTGCGGAGCTTGTCGACGGGGTGACCAAGCTGGGCCACCTCAATTTCACGGACCGCGAGGAGCAGCAGGCCGAATCCCTGCGCAAGATGATCCTGGCGATGGGCCGCGATATCCGCGTGGTGCTCATCAAGCTGGCCGACAGGCTGCACAACATGCGCACCCTCGCCTTCCAGCCAGTTGACAGGCAGGTCGCCATTGCCAATGAGACGCTTGATATCTACGCCCCCATCGCCCACCGCCTGGGCGTTTACACCATCAAGCAGGAAATTGAAGATCTGGCGCTGCGCTACATTGATCCCGAAGGCTACCGGGAGGTAGCGCATAAGGTGGGGGTCAGGCGGGTTGAGCGCGAGGAGCAGATCAGGCATATCATCGAGAGCCTCACCGAGAAGCTCAATGAAATGGGCATTAAGAACTTTGAGATGGAAGGCCGGCCCAAGCACCTCTACAGCATCTACCGCAAGATGGTCATCCAGAACAAGCATTTTGACCAGATCTATGACCTCATTGCCGTGCGCGTGCTGGTTGACAGCATACCGGATTGCTACTCGGTCCTTGGCGCTGTCCATACGCTGTGGAACCAGGTACCGGGCCGATTCAAGGATTATATTTCGGTCCCCAAGAACAACATGTACCAGTCGCTGCACACCACCCTGATCGGCGGGCGCAGCATCCCCACGCCCTTTGAGGTGCAGGTGCGCACCTATGAAATGCACCGCGTAGCTGAGTACGGCATCGCCGCGCACTGGAACTACAAGGAGGGCGTATCGGGCAGCGGGCTTGATAAAAAGCTCTACTGGCTCCGACAGATCCTCGACTGGCAGTCGGAGACCCGAGACAGCAAGGAGTTTATCGACGGCCTGCGCACCGACCTGTTCAGCGGCGAGGTTTTTGTGTTTACGCCCAAAGGCGACATCATCAACATGCAGCGCGGGGCAACCCCGCTTGATTTCGCCTACCGCATCCACTCAGCCGTCGGCAATGCCTGCGTGGGTGCCAAGGTCAACGGGCGCATTGTGCCCCTCGATACGGAGCTTAACACGGGAGACCGTGTAGAGGTCATGACCTCGTCCGCCTCCAAAGGCCCCAGCATGGACTGGCTTAATGTGGTCAAAACACAGCAGGCCAAGGCCAAGATCCGGCAGTTCTTTAAAAAGGAACTGCACGGCGAGAATGTCACCAAGGGCAAGGAGATGCTGGAACGTGAGGCAAAGCGCCGCGGCGTCAAGCTGGGCGAGCTCACCCGTGCCGAGTACCTTGAGTCGATCTACAAAAAATACAGCTTTGATGATCTGGAGACCCTGTACGCCGCTGTCGGTTTTGGCGGCTTGACATCCCTGTATGTTATTTCCCGTCTTGTGGAAGAGCAAAAGAGCGAATCTGAAAAGACGGAGAAAAAAGCGCCTTCGCTTCCCGAGCCCAGCGAGGTCCTGCGTCAGGGCAAGCCCACTCACGGCATCTATGTGGAGGGCGGCGCCGGCATGCTTGTGCGTTTCGCGCATTGCTGTAACCCCGTGCCGGGGGATGAGATCGTGGGTTACATCACCCGCGGCCGCGGGGTGACTGTGCATAAGTCGGACTGCGTCAATGCCATCAACTCCGAGCCTGAACGCGCTGTGCGTGTCAGCTGGGCTGAGGAGGGCACCGGCACCTTCAGCGCGTCAGTGCGTATTGTTGCCTATGACCATCCCAGCCTCCTTGGCGAGATCACGGTGTTTGTTTCCGATATGGGCGCGCCGGTCAGCGCGGTATCCATGCGGGCCAATAAAAACGGCACGGTCACCATCCACATGGTGCTTCAGGTTTCCAGCAAAGAGCAGCTGCGCCAGGCTGTCACGCGCATCCAGAAGCGTTCGGATGTGCTGGAGGCGTTCAGAAGCGTCAGCTGACAAGTTTATCAATATAGTTCAGGAGCATCTATGCGAAGCGTTGTACAAAGGGTAAGCTATGCCCGTGTCAGTGTGGACGGGGAACATGTGTCCCGGATCGGACGGGGCTTGATGGCCCTTTTGGGCGTTGAAGCCGGAGACGATGAGAAGGACGCTGTCTATTTGGCCGATAAGATCGCCAAGCTCCGCATTTTTGAGGACGCGGAGGGCAAGATGAACCTTTCCGTGAAAGACGCGGGCGGCGAGGTGATGGTAGTCAGCCAATTTACTTTGCTGGGCGACGCGCGTGGCCAGAACCGCCCCGGCTTTACCCGGGCGGAGCAGCCTGATCAGGCGGAGCGCCTTTGCGAAGCTTGCTGTAAGCGGCTAGAAGAAGCTTGGGGCTTTCAGGTGGCGCGCGGGCGTTTCCGGGCGCACATGAAGGTGGAGCTGCTCAACGACGGCCCTGTGACCCTGCTGCTTGACAGCAAAAAGAATTTCTAAGGGAGTACACGATGATTGTAAAGGTGATCCCTAACGGGGAATTGCAGGAGAACTGCTATATTTTAACCCTCCCGGGCCGCGATGACACTATCCTGATCGATCCCGGCAGCGAGCCGGAAAATATCCGCGCGGAGCTTGGCTCGAAGAAGGTCGCGGCCATTTTGCTGACCCACGGTCATTGGGACCATACGGGGGCACTGAAGGATTTTCCCGGTGTGCCGATCTATATCCATGAGCTGGACGCGCCGATGCTGTCGGTCAGACACTTCAGCGCGGGAGGCTATCACAGGCAGCTGGAAGAGCGCCCGGCTCCGACAGATTTTGTGACCGAGGGGCAGATTCTCAAGATCGCAGGCCTGACATTACAGGTGATCCACACCCCCGGACATACACCCGGCGGTGTGTGCTACATAGCAGGCAGCGATATATTCACAGGAGATACCATCTTTGACGGTGATTACGGCCGCACGGATCTGCCGGGAGGGTCGATGCAGCAGATGCGCCAGTCCCTTCGCCGGCTGCTTGCCATGCAAGGGCTGTATGCCCACCCCGGACACGGCGCGAGCTTTTTTATCTCATGAGGCTGTGGACGGATACGCCCAGGGCGGATTTTGGCAAGGAAATGTATGATGTTACGGGCATTTTTTATCCTGATGTTGACCTTGCGCAGGGCCCTGATGATGCCGATCTAAGCCTTGTACACCTGGAAGAGGAAAAAGGCAGACTGCGAACAACGAGCCTTAAGCTAAGCGGCCTGCTGCAGGCGGAAACTGTCTATACAGATCCTGTATTGCCTGATCCTGTCAGGGATAAACGCCTGTGCAAGCGCCGGCTGAAGCTGGCGCTCTATCAGCTTTTGAAAGATGTGAAAGGCATGCAGCCTCCCTGGGGGGCTTTGACGGGCATCCGCCCTACCCGCCTGGTTTATGAAAAGATGGCGGAAGGAATGGATCTTGAGGAGGCGCTTGCCCATGTGGGAGAAGAATATGATGTCACCCCCCAAAAGACCTCATTGCTGGGGATGACGGTGAAAGCCCAGCAGTCGCTTGAGAAGGCCGGTGATGACGAGGTCGATCTCTATATCGGCATTCCTTTTTGCGAAAGCCGATGCCGTTACTGCAGCTTTATCAGCGCGCAGGTAGGGAGCGGGCAGCTGCTTGATCCCTATACCCGGGCGCTGGAAGGAGAGATCGCCGCGGTGATCCGGCTGATCAGAGAAAAGAAGCTGCGTCCCCGCGCATTCTATATGGGCGGCGGCACGCCGACGGCCCTCAACCCCATGCAGCTGGACAGAGTCCTTCAGGCCGCGAAACCTCTGATCGACGCCTGCTGTGAGTCGACCGTGGAAGCAGGCCGCCCCGACAGCATGACGCGCGAGCGGCTGGAGGTACTCAAACGCCACGGGATCAGCCGCATATCCGTCAACCCGCAGACCATACACGATGTCACCCTTGATCTGATAGGCCGCCGCCATACGCACTCGCAGACAGAAGAGGCCTTCGGCCTGGCCCGCTCCATGGGCTTTGACCATATCAACATGGACCTGATCGCCGGCCTGCCCGGTGAAACGCCTGATATGTTCCGCCGGACCCTTGACTGGGTGAAGCGCAGTTCGCCTGAGAGTCTGACCGTGCATACGCTGTGCGTCAAGCGCTCCAGTGACATGCATCGCTGGCAGGATAGCCTGCCGCCGGGCGAAGCGGTGGAAGAAATGGTCAGGATGGGGCTGGATGCGGCGCTTTCTCTGGGCATGAAACCCTATTACCTTTACCGGCAAAAGCACATGGCGGGCAACCTGGAGAATGTCGGATACGCCAGGCCCGGCATGGAGTGCCTGTATAACGTGGACACCATGGAGGATACCCTGAGCGTACTGGCAATGGGGGCGGGCGGTATCTCAAAGAGGGTCACGCCCGGGCGGGTCATGGTGTACCGGGCGGCCAATGTGAAGGAGATCAGCCAGTATATAGGGCGTGTCGATGAAATGGCGCAGCGCAAGCGCGATCTGTGGTCAGACATTTGACCATATTGGGCCTCAGGCAACAGCCTGGGGTCCAATATTATTAGCATAAGCTAACCGTGTCCACTTATTGACATGAAAAGGCCAGGATGCTATTCTTTCCAGGAAACCCGATAAAATTTATCGGGATTCGATCGGAAAGGAGTGGCAAGGGTTTTGAAGCTCTCTACACGCGGGCAGTACGCGCTGCACGCGATGATATTTTTAGCCAAGCACCGCATGGACGGGCCCCAGCCGCTGAAAACCATCGCGGAAGACGGCCTGCCCGAGCAGTACCTTGAGCAATTGCTGGGCACCCTTCGAAGGGCGGGCCTGGTCACCACGGTGCGCGGCGCGGCGGGCGGCTACAGTTTATCAGGCGATCCCTCCCAGATCACAGTGGCGCACATTATTGAGGCGACGGAAGGGCCTGTCAGCCTGGCCGAATGCGCTGAGGATGAAGGCCATTGCGGCAAGGGCAGCGACTGCCAGACCAGGCGCACCTGGCGCTACCTCACCGAGAGCATCAACAGCCTCATGCAGGGCATTACCCTGTCAGATATCCTTGAAAATAAACCTTATGCCAAAGGAGTACACGCCTGATGAATCGTATCTACCTGGACAACGCGGCGACCACACCGGTATCCAAACGGGTGCTTGACAGGATGCTGCCTTATTTTACCGATCACTTCGGCAACGCCTCCAGTATCTATGAGACGGGGCGTGACGCCAGAAAGGCGGTCGACACCGCCCGCAGGCAGGCGGCGGCAGCGATCAACGCCAAGCCTCAGGAGATCTATTTTACCGCTGGCGGGTCCGAGAGCGACAACTGGGCCATCAAAGGCGCTGCGTTTGCCAGGCGAAACAAGGGCAACCACATCATCACCACCTCGGTGGAACACCATGCCGTCCTTCATACCTGCGAGTGGCTGGTAAGCCAGGGTTTTGAAGTGACTTATCTGCCGGTGGATGAGTATGGTCAGGTCTGCGCCCGGCAGGTTGAGGAGGCGATCCGGGATAATACCATCCTGATCACCATTATGGCCGCCAACAATGAAATCGGCACGCTGATGCCCATCAGGGAGATCGCTGAGATTGCCCGCGCGCGCGGCATCCTGATGCACACGGATGCCGTGCAGGCCATGGGCGCTGTACCCATCGACACGGCGGAGTGGGGCGTGGATATGCTCTCCCTGTCAGCCCATAAATTCCACGGTCCCAAGGGCGTAGGACTCCTTTATATCCGCACCGGCGTCAGGATCGATTCCCTGGTGCACGGCGGCGCTCAGGAGAGGGGAAAGCGGGCCGGCACCGAGAATCTTCCGGCCATCGTGGGGATGGGCGAGGCGATGGAGATCGCCGCGGCCAACTGCGCGGAGAATGCCGCCAGGCTGACCCTGCTGCGGGACGACTTGATCAGGCGGCTGATGGCGGCTATCCCCGATATACGCCTGAATGGCCACCCTTCCCGGCGTCTCCCCGGAAATGTCAATATTTCTGTTCGCTACATCGAAGGAGAGGCCCTGCTGCTTCGGCTTGATCTGGCCGGCATCGCCGCCAGTTCGGGCTCCGCCTGTACCTCGGGCTCTCTCGATCCCTCCCATGTGCTGCTGGCCATCGGCCTGCCGCATGAGATCGCCCACGGCAGCCTGCGTTTCTCCCTGTCTGATAACAGCACGCGCGAAGACATTGACGAGGTGGTCCGGGTTCTGCCCGGCATCGTCAGCACGCTTCGCGACATGTCCCCCATTTTTCCCAGGAAAGAGGTATAAGAAATGTACACGGATAAGGTCATGGATCACTTTTCCAATCCCCGCAACGTCGGTTCCATTGAGCAGGCGGATGGCGTGGGAACTGTCGGCAACGCCAAATGCGGCGATATCATGCAGATATACCTGAAGGTGGAGGATAACATCATTCAGGATGTCAAGTTCAAGACCTTCGGCTGCGGCGCAGCCATCGCTACCAGTTCCATGGCCACTGAGATGGTGAAGGGCAAGAGCATTGAGGAGGCGCTGCTGATCACCAACAAAGCGGTCATGGAGGCACTTGACGGCCTGCCGCCCGCCAAAGTACACTGTTCGCTGCTGGCCGAAGAAGCCATTCACGCGGCGATAGAAGATTATCAGAAGAAGCATCCTAAGGGATAAGGAGAATCAATGCCCGACATCAACGGCAATCTATCAGGCATCAGAAACAGCGTTATCGAACAGCTGAAAACAATATATGATCACGAGATCGGCGGCGATGAGTTTTTGCCGCCTGATTTCGCCCGGCGGCTGGCAAGCCACAGCGCGGCCCTCAACCGGGAGATCGCGGTATATGTGTCCCGCACGGGCGAGGTACTGAGCGTGACGGTCGGTTATCTGGACAATGTGCCGCTGGAGCAGTGGAGCCTCCGGCGCAGCAGCGACCGGCTGAGCATGGTACGCTGCATCCATACCCATCCCGGCGGCAGCGCAGCCCTTTCGGATGTTGACCTGACGGCACTGAAGAACCTGCGGCTGGACGCCATGTGCGCCATCGGGGTCAGCGAGGACGGGCGCGTTACGGGCGTCACTGCCGCTTTTTTAGGCGAAGGGCTCGTCACGCGCCTGACGCCGGTATATTCCCTGGATGAGCTGCCTCAGCAAGAATGGTTTGAAGAAATTGAACAGAGCGACCGGGCTTTGTTCACATTGGGAGACATGTCAAGCGCAAAAGGGCCGGAGCGGGCGCTGCTGGTCTCGGTGGACAGCGAAAAATCGCTTGATGAGCTGGCCGCTCTGTGCGACAGCGCGGGGGCCGTCGTGGTTGGCCGGGTACTGCAGCAAAAAAAACGCCCGGATTCGGCCACTTATGTCGGCAGCGGCAAGGCAGGGGAACTTTCTCTTGAAGCGCAGGCGCTGGACGCTGATATACTCGTCACTGATGATGAACTGACCGCTTCCCAGACAAGCAATCTGGAGGAGCTGGTCGGTATCCGGGTGGTGGACAGAACCTCGCTGATCCTTGATATCTTTGCTCAGAACGCCATCACCAGCGAGGGTAAGCTGCAGGTGGAACTGGCTCAGCTCAATTACCGGGCAAGCCATTTAAAGGGCCAGGGCCAGGCCATGTCCCGCCTGCTTGGCGGTATTGGCGTGAGGGGTCCCGGCGAGAGCAAGCTGGAGATGGACCGGCGCAACATCCGCGAGCGCATCGGACAGCTCAAGGATGAACTGAGTAAAATGGAGCGCCAGCGCGGCATCCGCCGCAAGGGCAGGGCGCGGGCGGGTACGCCTGTTGTCGCCCTGGTGGGCTATACCAATGTGGGCAAGTCCACCCTCCTCAACCGCCTGACGGGGGCTGATGTGCTGGTTAAAAACCAGCTCTTCGCTACCTTGGACGCGGTCAACCGCAAGCTTGAATTTCCTGACGGAGACGGTTTTATACTGGTAGACACGGTTGGCTTCATCAACAAACTGCCAACGGATCTGATCGAGGCTTTTCACTCCACGCTGGAGGAGGCCGCCCTGGCGGATATTCTCCTGATCGTTTCAGACGCCTCCTCCCCCGAGCTGACGGCGCAGCGCGCCGTTGTGGAAGAGGTGCTCGATACCCTGGGCGCCAACCATCAGCCGCGCGTTGAGGTGCTCAACAAGTGCGATCTGGCGCTGCCCGGCGTAAAGGAAAAAATGCCCGAAGCCTTCCCTGTATCGGCAGTGAACGGGCAGGGCCTTGATGAGCTTATTACCCACATCGCCGGCCTCCTGCGGGAACGCAAACGGCTGTTTTACTATTTCGTTCCCTTCTCCGAATACGCTCTGCTGAGCGATCTGCGAAAGCAGGGACGGCTTGTGGCGGAGGAGCACAGAGAAGAAGGAACGCTGGTCAGCGTCATGCTCGATCATGCTGCCCATGGCCGCCTCCAGGCGAAGTACGGGGGAAAGCTTGATAGGATGGCCCGGGTCTCCACAGAGGAAGAATGATTGTAAAACTTTTATCCCTGCTGGCCGCCCTGATGAGCCTGTCGCAGACGGCGCTTGACGCCTATGCCGCGCAGACCAATCTGGGCGGCA
Source organism: Bacillota bacterium (assembly GCA_023460055.1). Lineage (GTDB taxonomy): Bacteria > Bacillota > Clostridia > Christensenellales > Aristaeellaceae > UBA1038. The sequence goes on from JAEWRJ010000050.1 coordinate 16,590, forward strand.
GCCTGTATTTGGTGAATCGCAGCTACACCTTAAGCGAGGATTATGTCCCGCCGGATCTTGTGCAGCCCCTGTGCGCGGGCGCTGAAAGCGGTACCCTGATGCGCAAGGAAGCGGCTGCCAGCCTCGATGGGCTGTTTGCATCGGCGAAGGAAGCGGGTTATACTTTAGTGGCTGTGAGCGGTTACCGCAGTTGGGGTACCCAGCGCACCATCTACAGCCGCCGGACAGGCTCGGGGGATAAGAAGGAGAAGGAACGGGCCAGGCTGCTTGTGGCTCCGCCGGGCGCCAGCGAGCATCAGCTGGGCCTGGCAATGGATCTGGGCCGGAAGGGTAAAACAAATCTGAATGCTGCCTTTGGCAGCAGCGAAGAAGGCGCCTGGGTGCGCGAGCACGCGCATGAGTTTGGCTTTATCATCCGTTACAAGGCGGATTGGACGGAGATCACCGGATACGCGGACGAACCATGGCACATCCGCTATGTCGGCCGGGACCATGCCCAGCGCATCCATGAGCTTGACATTCCGCTGGAGCTCTATATCGAACAGCTTCGCCTGGCTCAATTTGGCGAATACATCACGGAGGACAGCCTGAAGTGAGATTTAGTAGGCTCATAGCCCTTTCGTTCCTGTTTTTATTGCTGAATGCCGCGGCTTGGGCCGCTCCTGAATGGACCTATCCCCTGGCAGCCAATATCCTTGAAGACAAGGGCGGATATCTGGTGCTGACCAATAAGAGCGTGCTGATGGATGCCTCCTTTGAGCCGCAGGACCTTGTAGGGCTCAACCTGCGGGCTACCAGCCGCGGCTATGAGCTGCGCGGCGAGGCGGCCGAGGCCCTGGCCCGGATGTTCAAAGCGGCGGAGGAGGAGGCCGGGCTGAAGCTCTATGTAAAGAGCGCCTACCGCAGCTACCAGACGCAGAGCACCATGTACGAGGGCCGGCTGTCGCGCTATGGCAAAGACGATGGCGTGGTAGCATTTCCCGGTTCCTCCGATCACCAGACCGGCCTTGGCGTGGACCTTCTCAACTACGAATGGACGCAGCGCGAAGGAATGACCGCAGCCTTTGGCGAGACCAAAGAGGCCAAGTGGATGGAAGAGAACGCCGCCCGCTTTGGGTTTATACTGCGCTATATGCCCGAAAAGCAGGAGATCACAGGCATTATCTATGAGCCTTGGCATTTCCGCTATGTAGGCAGGGAAGCGGCCGCCTATATGATGGAAAACCGCCTGACGCTTGAAGAGTTCACGCAGGAAGCAAATGCCGCCATCAAAGACTATGAATCCCGGGGCGGTGATTTCGCGGCCCTGTGCAGGGAATTGAACGCCCCGCCAGCGCCCATCATGCTTGATGAAACGGATGAAGAGGGCGACGGGGAGGTATCCCTGTTCTATCCTAAACCATGAAGGAGATTATGGTGCGCGTCACAATATTATCGCTTGTGCTGATATTATGCTTATTTGCTGGGGGCGCCGCCTTTGCGCAAGCCGTCCCTGAGGACCTGCCTCTGCCTGAAATGACAGCCGGCCCCCAGCAGAAGCATTCCGCTCCGTATGGCGGCATGCTGGATGAAGGGGGCTTGCTGTACCTGGTCAACCGCGATAAGAAAGCAAGCGCTTCCTACGTGCCGGATGACCTGGTCGTTCCAAATGTTCCCACCCGTAAAAAAGGGATGGAGGATGGCATCATGCTGCGCGAAGAGGCGGCCAGAGCGCTTGAACAGATGTTTGCCGCTGCCAAGCGTGAAGGAAAGCATGTTCTATACGCTGTAAGCGGTTTCCGCAGCTATGGGATCCAGCAGATCCTGTTCAACGGAAAGGTGAGTGAGGCCGGGCGTGAACGCGCCATGCGTACCGTCGCGCCTCCTGGAACCAGCGAGCATCAGCTCGGGCTGGCGATGGATGTGCAGTCATTAAGCTTTCTTCAGCTCAATGAGACCTTCGCGGATACGGAGGAAGGGAAGTGGGTGGCAGGAAACGCCCACCGTTTCGGCTTTGTGATCCGCTATAAAGAGGAATGGCGGGAGATCACCGGCTACGCCTATGAGCCCTGGCATCTGCGCTATTTGGGCAAGGCGCACGCGCAGGCACTGCACGCGCTTGATATCCCTTATGAGAAGTATTATGAGGTCATCAAGGATCTTCCCGCGTATGTGCTGGCGGGCGCCACCGATGTGCTGCTGGAAGGCCTGGCGCGCGGACAGCTCCATGATAACCCGCTGCCTATCCCGCAAGCCCTTCTTTCAGCCGTGACCATTGAGGAACAGCAGGCGGCGCTTCGTACCGCTACGATACCCTATCTGCCCGAGGGCGTGGGGTACGAGCAGGCGCTGTGGCGCATCTATCCCACGCCCAAGCCGACTGCCGGACCGCGTGTTGATGAGGATGAGGAGACGTCTCTGTTCTCCCTGGCAGGTCATGCCGTCGCTCCTTGACAAGCTGCGTGCTTCGCAGCCAGGGAAAAAACCGTCTTCCGCCCCCGAAAAGCCCGCGGCGGAAGGTTGCCTGGTACGCGAAAAGCGCTTCCCCTGCCATGAGTTTCCCGCCAGACCCCTGCAGGCTGATGTTCTGCGCCTGATGACGGGGCGGGAGAGCTTGTCTGACATAGACCCTTCTTCGCTTCTTTTTTTGGATACGGAGACCACAGGCCTGAACGGCGGCGCGGGCACGGTCGCTTTTTTGATCGGTTTGGGCCGGTTCTCCGGCAATGAGTTTGTGGTAACGCAATATCTGATGCGCGACTATGATGAGGAACCGTTCGTGCTGGCGCCGGTGATGGAAGCCCTCAGCCGCTGCGAGGCGGTGGTCACTTTTAACGGCGCCAGCTTTGATATGCCGCTGATTCAAAGCAGGCTGACCATGAACAGGATGCACGGGGGCTATGAAGCGCCTGATAATATCGATCTGGTCCACATTGCCCGGCGTGTATTCAAGCTGCGTGTGCGTCCCTGCAAGCTGACCCAGCTTGAAAGCGAGATATTCAATACCCCGCGCGAGGACGACCTGCCGGGCAGCGAGGTGCCCGCGCGCTACTTCACCTATATCAAAACGCGCGAGGCGGCGTTGCTGGAAGATATCATCGAACACAACGCGCAGGACATCGTATCCATGGCAAGGCTTATGTACGCGCTGGTCAATCTTCACGAGCGGCCTCTTGAAGCCGCCGATCAGAGGGACCTGTACAGCCTTGGCCGCGTGTTTGAAAAGCGCGGCGAGGGAGAGCGGGCCAAGGCCTGTTTTCGCCTGTGCCGGGACAGCGGTGTCAGGGATCTGGCTCAGCTGCGCCTGTCTGAAATACTCAGACGTGAAGGGAACACACGGGAAGCCGCTGAGGGGTATGAGCGTCTGCGCCTGTCGGGCTGCGGGGGCGCAAAGGTATATATAGCGCTGGCCAAGCTCTATGAGCACCGATTCCGTGACCCCGCGCGCGCGCTTGCCATCGCTCGTCAGGGCATGATATATTGTCTGGAGGCACTTGATGGCGGCGGGGCCCAGTCACGCGAATATCAGGACCTCGCGTACCGCAGCCGCAGGCTGATTGAAAAAAACGGAGGACACAGACATGGGCTTGATGGACAGCTTCAAAATACGAGCGGCGCTTTCCAAGCATCAAAAGGGCGACATACAGGGGGCGAAGCAGGAGTATGAGGCGCTGATCAGCCAGGGCATCATGAAGCCCAACTTTCTGCTTCCTTATTCCGTGCTGCTGCTGCGGGACGGCGGTGATGAAAATTACCAAAAGGTCAAGAATCTGCTGGCAAAGATCCAGCGCTCGCCGGAGCTGAGCAAGGATGAACGTTCGCAGCTGCTGATGAACTACGCCGTGGCGGACTGGAAGCTGGGCAGCCGGGATAAGGCTGTCAAGCTGCTGGAAAGCGCTCACAGGGATCACCCCTGCGGTCTCACCTATGAAACTTTGGGCTTTCTATATGTGGAAATCGGAGACGCTCAGCAGGCACTCAGCTTTAACAACGAAGCCTATGAGTATGACGATGAAGACAGCGTGACCCTGGATAATCTGGGCCAGCTGCATTACCGCCTGCTGGGCGACAAGGATAAAGCCAAGGAATACTTTGATAAGGCTCATAAAATAAAGCCCGGTCAGATCGACACTCTCTGGTTTCTCTCCCGCTATGACCTGGAGGCAGGGGATACCGCGGCGGCGCTTGACAAGCTGGAAACGGCACTGGAAGGCCGATTCTCCCCGCTGAATCATGTTTCAAGGGATCAGGTGGAGGAGGAGATCAAGCGGCTGAAGCGCGATGATTGAGTGCTTTTACGGCCTGCCTTTCAAGCGCCGCCGGGCGGCGCTGATTTTGATGGCGCTGATCGCTTGCACGATCGCCTTCATCTGGTCCAACTCGCTGCAAAACCCGGATGAGTCCATGAAACGCAGCGATGTTGCCGAGAAGGTCATTCGTCCTATTGTTCTTGCGTTGCCTGTTAAGCAGTGGCACAGCGAGGACATGGTGACCTTTATTACCAGAAAGCTGGGGCATTTCACCGAATACTTCCTGCTGGGCGTGGAGCTGATGCTGCTGGCGCTTTTGCTTCGCCCGGCCTTGCGCCTGCGCTTTATATGGCTGCTTTTATTTGCTGGTGTTATTGCCGCGTTGGATGAGTCGCTGCAATTGACCAGCGGGCGGGGTGCTGCGGTGAGCGATGTGCTGCTGGATATCTTTGGAACGATGTCAGGGCTGATGATGACGGCGCTTGCGGCCGGATTATATGCAAAGGGGAAACGAAAGCGTGCTTGATTATTTGCAGAAGGACCCCATGGGCTTTTTGCTGTTTATGCTCTACCGCGCGCCCGCGGTGCTTCTGGCGCTGACTTTTCACGAGGTCGCGCATGGCTATGTCGCGCTGCGCTGCGGCGACCCGACGGCAAAGCTGATGCACAGGCTCTCACTAAACCCCATCAAGCATATGGACCCGATCGGCACGGTCAGCATGTTCCTGCTGGGTTTTGGCTGGGCCAAACCTGTGCCCGTCAACCCCAACAACTTCAGGCGCGGCAGCCGAGATGACCTGCTGGTTTCCCTGGCGGGCGTAACCACCAATTTCATACTCTTTCTGATCAGCACCCTGCTGACCGTACTGGTCGGCTTTGCGCTCTATGTGTCTGAGCTGACAAGAGATCCTCAGGGCATGCGCCTCATGCTCGGTTTTCAGGAGACTGGCTATACTCTCCAGCTGTTTCCGGCCTATGCGGGGGAGATGGCATCGCTGTTAAAAGCCCCCTGGCTCTTGCATATCCAGCGCTTCCTGCTGCATTTTTGCATGATCAACCTGGGTCTGTGCCTGTTCAACCTCATACCGCTCCCGCCGCTGGACGGCTTCCATGTTCTCAACGACCTGGTGCTCAAGGGGCGGATCAACCTTTCGGGCAAGGCTTTCCGCATCACCCATCTGGCGCTGATCGTGCTGATGTTCTCAACCGATATCGTCAGCCGCGCGGTAGGCGCCGCGGTCAGCTTTGTGCAAGGCCTGGTGCTTAGCGGTTACCTGCGTATCTTTGGGCTGTGAGGGACTGAGATGGCGCTGACGCTGAAACTCAAGGATTTCAACGGGCCGCTGGATATGCTGCTGTTTATGATCGGCAAGGCTAAGATCGACATCAAAGATATATTTGTGTCGGAAGTAACAAACCAGTACATACGCTCCGTACGCGAAGCGGATGATATGGATATGGATGAAGCATCATCCTTCATCCAGATGGCGGCAACACTGCTTGAGATCAAAAGCCGCTCGCTGCTGCCCAAACCGGCCCCGCCGGAAGGGGAGGAAGAGGATCCCCAGGCCCTCTTGATCCGGCAGCTGGAGGAGTACGCGCGCTTTAAGCAGATCGCGGCCGATATGCAGGGCTTCGAGAAGGCAGCCGCCCTGATGTATGAAAAGCTGCCGGAGGAGTATCCTTTGCCTCCGCCCAGCTTTGAAATATCCGGCCTCACGCTGTCCGGCCTGATATCGGCTTTTGCCGCCGTGATGGCCAGAACGCCAAAAGAAGAAGAGCCGCAAGCGGATATCGCCAGGCAGATCATGCGAGAGGAGCACAGCGTGCCCGATTGCATGCTGCGCATAGGCAAACTTCTCAAGCAGGGCAGCATCGGATTTTCCGCGCTGATCGGAGAGAGGCCCAACAAGGAAGAGATCGTCACGTATTTTCTGGCGCTGCTGGAACTGCTGCGGCTGGGACGCATCTACATCACGCAGGATGAAGCTTACGGAGAAATACTGCTGCATCCGGCGAAAAGAAGGAAGCAAGAGCATGGAGATTGAACAGATCATTGAGGCTATATTATATGTAGCAGGCGAGCCTATAGCTCTTCGTGATTTAGCCCGGGCGCTTGAACAGGATGACGCGCAGATACAATCAGCCGTCCGTCGCCTTGAAGCGTACTACGATGATAATATGCGGGGCCTGCGGCTTAAGCGCTTTGGCGGGCACATCCAGCTTGCCACCCGCGCCGAGTACGCGCCTTATATAGAGCGTCTCCTGCAGCCGGTTCAAAAGCAGTCACTAACCCAGGCCGCGCTTGAAACGTTGGCTATCGTGGCCTACCGCCAGCCGGTCACCAGGCTCGATCTGGAAGCCGTACGAGGCGTCAAATGCGATTATTCTCTGCAATCCCTTATGAATAAGAACCTTGTGAAGGAACTGGGCCGAAAGGAAACCATCGGCCGGCCTATCCTGTACGGCACCACCGATGCCTTTTTGTCCCACTTCGGCCTTCATTCGCTTGATGACCTGCCCGACCCCGAAGACTTCCTGTCAGAGAACGCCGGGGATGAAGAGGATGAGGAAGCGGGCGAGCGTTATGAGCAGCTGACACTGTAAATATTAATGGACCGCCGTATCACACATGACGCGGCGGTCCTTCAATATGGAGTGAAATCAGATTTCCTTCAGCGTGCTGCGGATGTGGCTGTGCAGCTCTACATACTCTTCATTATATTCCGCCGGGTGCTCGATCTGCAGCGTGATCACCCTGTTGCCAAGCAGCGCCATGTGGATGCGGCCGCGGACAATGGTACCATCCATCATGATGGCGCGATAGTTGGCGTAATAGCCAGGTCCGTTAAGCAGCGCGCGTTCGGCGGTGTTGGAAGGCTTCCATTCTTTATAATTCTGGCCGATATCATCAAGCCTTGTCACCAGATCCTTACGAACGTCATTCTTGTTGTAGCTGCTGGACACGGAGGCCTGGGAC
>JAEWRJ010000051.1 GCA_023460055.1 Bacillota bacterium
CCGCCCCTGTTCTGAGACCGGTAAGTGGACTGGCTGAGGCGCTTGACATAGCCGAAGTGCGTCATCGTGACCACCATGTCATCCACGGGGATCAGGTCCTCGATATCTATTTCGCCCTCCACCATGCTGATCTCGGTGCGGCGGCCGTCCGCGTGCTTGGCGCGAACCACCAAGAGTTCCTCCTTGATCACGCTCATCAAGAGCTTTTCATCCGCCAGGATGCTCTCCAGGTAGGCGATCGTCTTTTGCAGCTCATCAAACTCAGCCTGCAGCCTGTCAGCCTCCAGATTGGTCAGCCTCGCCAGGCGCATATCCAGAATGGCCTGGGCCTGGATGTCAGAAAAATCAAAGCGCTCGATCAGGCGGGTCTTGGCAGTCGGCGTATCCTTGGAGGTGCGGATCAGGTGCACCACTTCATCGATGTTGAGCAGCGCCTTGAGCAGGCCTTCCAGGATATGTGAGCGGGCCTTGGCCTTGTTCAAATCATAGCGGGTGCGGCGCGTCACCACATCCTTCTGGTGCTCAATATAGTAATGCAGCATCTCCCTGAGGCTGAGCACGCGGGGCTGGCCGTTCACCAGCGCCAGCATGATGGCCCCGAAAGTCTCCTGCATCTGGGTGTGCTTATAGAGGTAGCTGAGCACTACGCTGGGCTGCGCGTCCTTTTTAAGCTCAATGACGATGCGCATGCCGTTGCGGTCAGATTCGTCGCGCAGGTCACTGATCCCCTCGATGCGCTTTTCATGCACCAGCTCGGCGATCTTGGTGATCAGTTTCGCTTTATTTACCGCGTAGGGTATCTCCGACACAATGATGCGGTCGCGCCCGTTAGCCATAGCCTCTATTTCCGACTTGGCGCGGGTGACAATGCGGCCGCGCCCCGTATAGTACGCTTCCCGGATGCCGCTGCGCCCCAGGATCACGCCGCCTGTGGGAAAGTCCGGCCCCTTGATATACTCCATCAGCTCATCCATCGACAGCTCGGGGTTGTCGATCATGGCCACAACGCCGTCGATCACCTCGCCCAGGTTGTGCGGGGGAATGTTGGTCGCCATGCCTACGGCAATGCCGCTGGAGCCGTTGACAAGCAGGTTGGGGTAGCGCGCGGGCATCACGGAGGGCTGCATCAGCGTTTCGTCAAAGTTGGGGTAGAAGTCCACTGTGTCCTTGTCGATCTCGCCGATCAAAAAGCCGGAAAGCTTTGACAGCCTGGCCTCTGTATAGCGCATCGCGGCCGCGCCGTCGCCATCCACCGAGCCGAAGTTGCCCTGCCCCTCAACCAGCAAAGAGCGGGTGGAAAAGTCCTGCGCCAGGCGTACCATCGCGTCATACACGCTGCTGTCGCCGTGAGGATGGTACTTGCCCAGCACTTCGCCGACGATGCGGGCGCTCTTGCGGAAAGGCTTGTCGCTGGTCATGCCCAGCTCGTTCATGGCATAGAGGATGCGGCGGTGCACCGGCTTGAGCCCGTCTCGCACATCGGGCAAAGCGCGGTTGATGATGACCGCCATCGCGTAGGAGATAAAGGATGTTTTCAGCTCGTTTTCCAGATCCGCCGGAAGCAGCCTGTCTTTAATATCACTCATATCTGTCCCTCCTCCGCTTACACGTCAAGGTCTCTGACCAGGTCGTAATTCTGTTCGATAAACTCACGCCTGGGCTCAACCTGATCACCCATCAGGAGGGTCATGGCCTCGTCCGCCGCGATGGCGTCGTGCGCCGTCACCTGCTTCATGGTGCGGGTTTCAGGGTTCATCGTCGTAGTCCACAGCTGCTCGGCACTCATCTCGCCAAGGCCTTTATAGCGCTGGATCTCAGGCTTGGGGTCGCGGCCGATCCGGTCAAGCAATACCTGCAGCTCTTTGTCATCGTAGACATAATTCTCCTGCTTGCCCTTGGTGACCTTGTACAGCGGCGGCATGGCAATATAAACGAAGCCGTTATCGATCAAAGGACGCATGTAACGGTAGAAGAAAGTGAGCATCAGGATGCGGATATGGGCTCCGTCGACATCGGCGTCCGTCATGCAGACGATGCGGTGATACCGCAGCTTGCCCAGATCAAACTCGTCGCCAAAGCCGCAGCCGAAAGCCGTGATCATGTTTTTGATTTCGGCGTTGAGCAGGGCTTTGTCGATGCGGGTCTTTTCAACATTCAATATCTTGCCGCGCAGGGGCATAATGGCCTGAAAGTGCCTGTCGCGGCCGGTCTTGGCGCTGCCGCCGGCTGAATCGCCCTCGACGATGAAAATCTCGCACTTGGCAGGGTCTCTCTCCGAGCAATCGGCCAGCTTGCCGGGCAGGGAAGCGGATTCAAGCACCGTTTTGCGCCGGGTCAGCTCACGCGCCTTGCGGGCCGCCTCGCGGGCGCGGGCGGCGCCCAGGCAGCGGTCAAGGATAGCGCGGCCGACACCCGGATTCTCTTCAAGAAAGGCGCTCAACCCCTCGCTGACCAGGCTGTCCACGATACCGCGCACGACGCTGTTGCCGAGTTTTGATTTGGTCTGCCCCTCGAACTGCGGCTCCTTCAGCTTCACAGAAATGACGGCCGCGATGCTCTCGCGCACATCCTCGCTTTTCAGGTTGGCGTCCGCCTCCTTTAAATACTTATAGCGTCGGCCGTAATCATTGATGCAGCGGGTGAGCGCCGCAGAGAAGCCCTGCAGGTGGGTACCGCCCTCGGGCGTGTGTATGTTGTTGGCGAAGGCAAAGATGTTTTCAGAGTAGGTATCGTTATACTGCATCGCCACCTCCACCGCCACATCCTGCTTGAGGCCTTCGATGTAGATGGGCTCAGGGAAGAGGACTTCCTTATTTTTGTTGATGTACTTGACAAACTCGGCGATGCCCCCCTCAAAGTGGTAGACACGCTCATCCGGCGCGTCCCCGCGCTCATCCCGGATGATGATACGGATGCCCTTGTTCAGGAAGGCCATTTCCCGCATGCGCACGCGCAGTGTGTCAAAGCGGAACTCCGCCTCTTCCTCAAACACGCCGTCTGGATTTTCGGCAGACTTGATATCCGGCCAGAAGCGGATGGTGGTCCCTGTCCGGTCCGTCTCGCCCACGACTTTCAGATCGTATTCCACCTTGCCGCGATTGTATTCCTGCTGATAGATCCTGCCGTCCTGATACACCGTCACCATAAAGTGGCTGGACAGAGCATTAACAACCGAAGCGCCTACGCCGTGCAGGCCCCCGGACACCTTATAGCCTTCGCCGCCGAACTTGCCGCCGGCGTGCAGCACGGTCAGGCAGACCTCGACCGCGGGCCGCTTCAGCTTGGGGTGCATGCCCACCGGGAAGCCGCGGCCGTCATCCTTCACCTCGACGGAACCATCTTTCAGCAAGCGGACCTCCACCTGCGTGCAGTAGCCGGCCAGCGCCTCGTCAATGGAATTATCTACGATCTCATATACACAGTGGTGCAGGCCGTTGACATCGGTGGAGCCGATGTACATGCCGGGCCGCTTGCGAACGGCCTCCAGCCCTTCCAGCACCTGTATCTGGTTTTCATCGTAATGCGCGTTGACATGGGTTGCCATCGCGCTCATGCTTTCTTTGTGTTCGGTCATTGTTTCCCTCGTTTTCTACGCTGAAACAGCGCGCTTATCACGATAGACATTATACCATAAAATGGTCAAAAAGTGAAGCGCGAAGCGGGGGTATAAATCGCGGATATAATAAGGAAGCGTCTGATAAATTCACTTCACCAGACGCTTGTATAATTTGGTTAAACCGTTCAGGGTTAAAGCACCAGAACCAGCGTGCCCGCGGTGATCAGAAGGCCGCCGAGAACAGACTTCAAGGTCAGTTCCTCTCCCAGGATCATATAGGCCAGCACAATGCTGATGACCACGCTGAGCTTATCCACCGGCACCACCTGTGACACCTTTCCCATCTGCAGCGCCTTGTAATAAAACAGCCACGAAATCCCCGTCGCCAGGCCGGACAGAATCAAAAATGTCCAGCTGCGGCGCGTGATGTCCTCAATGCCGTGCTGTTTGCCGGTCAGCAGTACAATGCCCCAGGCCATCACCAGCACCACCGTGGTGCGGATGGCGGTCGCCAGATTTGAGTTGACCTCACTGATTCCGATCTTCGCCAGCAGCGAAGTCAGCGCGGCAAACAGTGCCGACAGCAGCGCGTAAACCAGCCACATAGTTAACCTCCTCTCAGGATATGATGGGCAGGCGGCAGGTGAACAGGCTGCCTTCGCCCTCCGTGCTCTCCACCTCAACCCGGCCGCCATGGTACTCCGCCACATGCTTGACGATGGACAGGCCCAGCCCGGTGCCGCCCGTCTTTTTGGAACGGCTCTTGTCCGCCCTGTAGAAGCGTTCAAAGATATGCCCCAGATGCATGGGGGCGATGCCGATGCCGGTATCCCTTACGCGGATCAGGCAATCATCCCCTTCACGCATAAAGCTGAGGGTGACGCTGCCGCCCTCCCTGTTATACTTGACGGCGTTGTCCGCCAGGTTGTATACCATCTCATCAAGCATCCCCTTGCTGCCCAGAAGCGTCAATCCATCCTTGCCCTCAACCCTCAGGCTGACCCCGCGCTGGGCCGCCTTCTCACGCAGGCTGTCCGCGACACCTTCGCACAGCCCGAAGATATTCACAGGCTCCATGCGGCCTTCGGTCTTGCCTTCATCAAAGGCGGACAGCCTGATGATGTCGTTGACAATGTTGACCAGGCGGTCTGACTGCTGTTTCACTCTCCCCGCGAAGGGCCGGATGTCCTCTGGCGGCACCTTTCCGTCTGCCATCAGTTCCGACAGCACCGATATGGTGGTCAGCGGGGTCTTGAGTTCATGGGACACATTGGCGGAAAACTCCTTGCGCTGCAGTTCGGCCCTCTGGCGTTCCGTCACATCGATAAACAGCACGACGACGCCGTTCAGTTTATCCTGATAGACAGGATTCAAGAGCACCTGATATGTCCGGCCTTTCAGCTTCAGCGTGCATTCCGCCTTGTGTCCCTCAAGGCAACGCTTTACCTCCGCCGTAAAGACCGGATCGCGGTGCAGCAGCAGCACGCTTTTGCCCGCGGCCTCCTTCTGCCCAAGCAAGGACAGCACGCTGTCATTGGCCAAAATAACACAACCTATTTCATCCAGAAGCAAAAGCCCCTCGCGCATGTTTTCCATAATGGCGGCAATGGTGGCGTTTCTGCCTTCCGTCTCTCCTATCCGGCGGGACAGTTCCCGCCGCTGGGCTTCTATGCGCCTGTACAAGGGCAGCAATTCATCATATCCCTTGGGCTGGGGACCGAAAAGATCCAGGCCATTGATCGGATCTACAATGCTGCGGGTCAGCCGCCTGGCCAGCAGCCAGGAAAAGGCAAGCGCGGCCGCAATGCTCAGTGCCAGCCCCGGCAGCAGACGCGTCAGGCGATCAGTTAAGGTGTCCGAGGCATAGGAAACCCTCAGGATGCGGTCATCCTCCATCACCTTGGCGTAGTAATAAGTCTGCCTGCCAAGCGTGTCGGAAAAACGCTCGCTCTCCCCCCAGCCTGCGGAGATCGCCTGCTGTACCTCGGCACGGTCTATGTGATTTTCCAGCTCCCCGGGGTTCCTTTCGCTGTCAAACAGAACCTGGCCCGTTTCATCCAGCACCGTGACGCGCAGATCTTTCAAGCCCTGCTTTGCTTCGTCCGGCAAACGCAGGGCTGTTGATACGCCCCACAGCAGGGCAAAAAAAAGCACGGTCAGCAGCACCAGCAGGCTCATCGAGCGGAAGATGCGCTTTTCCATACTTAATCCCCTATCTTATATCCTACGTTGCGCACAGTCTTGATATAATCACCGGCGCCCCCCAGCTTCTGCCGCAGGGACTTGATGTGCATATCCACCGTGCGGCTTTCGCCCGCGTAATCATAGCCCCACACCTCATCCATCAGCTTGTTGCGGCTGAGCACGATATCGCGGTTGATCAGCAGATATCGCAGCAACTCAAATTCCCTGAAGGTCAGCTGTACGCCCTCGCCCGCAACGCGCACTTCATGACGCTGGCCGCTGAGTTCAAGATCATGAAAGATGAGTTCTTCCGCTTCCATAGGTGTGCCGCCGGCCCTTCGCAGCACCGCGTGAATGCGCGCCGTCAATTCCGTCACCCCAAAGGGCTTGCTGACGTAGTCATCCGCCCCCAGGTTCAGCCCCTTGACTTTATCAGCCTCGCTGCCTTTGGCGGTCAGCATGATGACGGGGATCTGCGCAAAGCGCTTGCTCCCGCGCAGCCTCTTCAAGAGGCTCAGCCCGTCTTCTCCGGGCAGCATAATGTCAAGCAGCGCAAGATCAGGCCGCTCGTGTTCTAAAGCTTCCAGAAAATCGGCGGCGCTTTCATAGCCTTCGCAGTCAAAACCGCCGCTGCGCAGCGCGTAAACGCTCAGCTCCCGGATATCCTCATCATCCTCAACGATATAAACCAGCGGCATCTATTCCCCCACCTTGGCCTTGCCCTTGACATGCTGGCCGGTGATCGAAAATACCACCCACTCCGCCACATTGACAGCGTGGTCGCCGATACGCTCCAGGTATTTGGTGATCATCATCAGATCCAGCGCCTGCTCGGCCGCGTCCTTGTTATTCCGGATCAGGTCGATCAGCTCATTCTTGATCTGGGTGAACAGGTTATCCACCACATCATCATAAGCAATCACAGCCAGCGCGAGATCAAGATTTTTTTCAACGAAAGCATCGATCGCCTGCGTGACCATCAAAGCCGTCGCCTCACCCATACGGGGTATATCGATCAGCTCGGAGATATGCGGCCTGTCCGCCAAAAAGACCGAAATCTCAGCGATATCCGCGGCCTGGTCTCCTATGCGTTCCATGTCAGTAATCATCTTAAGCGCCGCCGAAATCAGTCGCAGATCGCGTGCTACAGGCTGCTGCTGAAGCAGCAGGCGAAGGCACATCGCCTCAATGTCCCTCTCCTTCTGGTTGACGGTCTGGTCCTCCGCGACGACCTTCTTGGCCAGCTCTGTATCCTGTTCCTTCAAGGCCTTGATTGAGGAGGCGATCGCCGCCTCGATCAGGGCGCCCATTTCGATCAGATCATTATTCAGCACCTGCATCTGATGGTCAAACTTGTTGCGCATCATTATCCAAATCTCCCTGTGTTGTAATCTTCAGCCCTCTGATCACGCGTCATAAAGAAGACCTGCCCGGCAACACCGCCTCTGCCCTTTCTCCCGAAAAGAAAAACGCGGCGATGTCCCATACACGAGTCGCCTTCAGCATGTTATGCGTGACGATGGCTATAGTATACTTCTTTTTCATCTCCTTGACCAGTTCTTCTATCCTGACAGCAGAGATCAGATGCGCCGCGGCCGCCTGGATGCCGAATATCTCTCTCATTTTTCCATCGTTCATGCGGCACACCTGCATCATACCATATGAGCGTAAAGGCAACTGCATTTCCTTGTAAATTTCTTGTAAAGATGCCATTCGCGCAGCGAAAAGCCGCCCCCGAAGGAGCGGCCTGCATCATTTGCTATGGTTTATTGCTGGGTGGGGGTTCCGGGGTTCATCATGCTCCCCAGGATGGTCAGCATCATCGGCCCTTCCTCAGGCAGAACAGTCACCAGCCGCTCAAGGAGCTGGGGCAGAGCGGTCTGCAGAGCGGCCATGATCTCATTCCCGGACTCTTCTGACATCTCCTCGGACAGGGCTATCTTTTTGAGCCCCTCGCGGGATGGCGCAACAAACCCTTCCGTGCTCTCATAGCCCTTGCTGGTCACGGTCAACAGGGGGCCGGCGCCAAACGCGCTGAGGATGAAGGAACCGTCTGATGCATACTCGCCGCTGATGTTCGCGCCGCCGTCAATGGCCATGCCGATCGAAATGCCCATCACATAGATATCAATGTTGCCCTTCATCGCCTCGCGGTTGGCGGCCTCGTCAGTTTTCTGGTTGAATGCCGCGTTAAGCAGCGTGGCATAAGGCTGCGTGCCGTCCAGTACACCCTGCCGGGTCGCGGCCCAGTCAACCGGACCTTCGGTCTGCGCGGTGCTGTCAGGCAACAGCAGGGAGAAGCGCATATCCTCTCCGTTGTCACCGGGAAGTACGGCCAGTGTCAGCAAGGCGGCAGGTTTTTCATCTGCCAGTATTTCGGCTTCAATTTGCGCAGCTTCGGATTCATTGGCAGTGTAGACTGTCAGGTCGGCAAGCTTCTTGTCTTCATTCGCCTTCATATCCGCAATGCCCGTTTCCAGTTCCTTGATCATCTCCTCGGAACCGGGGACAGGCTGCCCCATTGCTTCCGCGTTCACCGCGCCGCTCTTCAGGGCCGTGTCCAGCTGCTCCTGCAGGGGCTTGTCTTCCTTAAACAGCTTCAGCATCCCCTCCAGCATATCAGCCACCTGATGGCTGCGCAGCTCAAGGGATACTTTGCTGTCAAAGGTGCCGGAGCCTTCAAGCGCGAAACTGCCCTCCTCAAGGGAAGCTTTCGCGAGCAGTTCGTCATTGATAAATGTCATCGCAACCTCGGCGTAGGCACCTAAATTGCCAAGCAAGTTCTGCGCGTCTTCCAGCTGAGGGGTGAAGGAGCCCATCAGGTTCGAGGGCAGGCTGAGCTCGATCCCCGGCAACAGATTGGTCAGGGCGAAGCCGTCCTCAGCGTCAATCGAGGCAAAAACGTTGAACAGCTCGCCGGTTTCGCTGCCTACGCTGAGATAGGCGGCCTTCCCGTCGGTCACAACGCTGGCCGTCAGTTTCCTCAGAGCGCCCAGCACAGTATTGAGGATCGCCGTCTGCGCGTCCTGGCCATCCTGGGAAGACATGCCGGTGAACATGGCTAAGATGCTGTTGAGCGACTCTGAGTTAACATCGATATTGGTTTCAGTTTTGATCCTGCCGCCGCGGGCGAATACTTCCGCCTCTGCCCCAGCGGGTGCCTGGGCGTGAGCGCTCAGACCGGTCAACATCAGCAGAACGGCCATCATCATGGCAGCGATACGTTTCAAATAATGATTCATGTTGGCTTCCTCCTCAATATTACAGGCTTGTTATGGTATCGTTCAGACTTTCACAGCCTTGCGAAAATTATACCCTATCCGGGGCTTATGAATCAAGCAGGCGCTTATTCCTCTTATCATGGCTTGGGCATGAGGAACGCGACACCCAGACGGGTAACTGCCGCCAGAAGATCCGCTTGAAGCGCTGTCTTCTGCCGGGCCAGCTCGCTTTCATTCATGCGGTCAAGACGGATGGCACCCGCTGCCTCCACAGAGGGGATCAGCCAGGGGGCAGCAGAGCCGCCCGAGACAGATGCTTCGATCTTCGATTCGTTGGACATATCCTGCCAGGAGAATGTTCCTTCAAAGCGGGTAGCCGATCGGGTATCCGCCCCGGAAGAAAGCGTTACCTTCAGCGTCATCGATTGGTCGCCTTCCCCCTCTATATTCTGAGGCTTGATGAGCAGGCTGTACTCCTGCGCGCGGGTGTACTGGCGCGTCTGCGCGTCCTGCTCTTCGATCCCCTGGTCATAAGATAGGTTAAACTCATATGTCCGTTCATCATTCTCCTCGCCTGTCTGCACAGTGAAGCCCTCGGTTCCTTCAGGCTCAGTTCGGATCAGGAGCGTACCGGTGAAGCTATGCATCGAACCGCCGGGATCATCCGCCACAGGTCCGCCCTCAAAGCTGAGGCTGTAGAAACTGCCCTGGGCCTGCCCTGCCGCCTTGGGCTGCATGGCGATCTCAAGCAGCGTTTTATCGCTGTCGCTGCCTGCCGCCTCCAGGCGGTAATGGATACTGTCAATACCGCGCGTTCCGCCCATCGGCAGGGTCATATCATCAAGCAGGGTACGTCCGGCCGCGTTATAGCGGCGGGAAATGCTCACATTGCCCGATACAGGCAGCCTGTCAATGGCCGCGCTGAAACCCTGCAGCATCGAGGGCTCCAGATAAGCCGAGGATTCTGCGGCAGTCATGACCTCCCTCAGCAAGCCCAACAGGGTGCGGTTGGCGTACAGATCCGCAAGCATCGTCTTCATCCGGGCCTTCAGGTCAGCCATCGGTACGGTGATGGTGTTCACAGTGATCAGCTGGTTTTGGGCGTCACGCTCAGTGGAGACGCGCGTATAGCCCTGCAGCCAGAGGCTGAGCTTATCGCTCACCGATTTCAGCTGCGCGTCAGCCTGCTTGCGCCACTCCAGATCAGCCCCATAGACCGCGTAGATCGCGCGCTCCAGGCCCGGCCAGGCGGTCCCGCGGTCCATCAGCAGATCAAGCAGAAGCCCGTCGCCGCGGGCGGAAGCATAGCTCTTCCCACCAAACAGGCTGGATGTGAAGGATTCAAGCACACCGTCGGAAGTATGCCGGAGATCCGCCAGCGTCACGCCGGCTCGGCTGAGCGTGAGGGTCATATCCTCCTTGCCGCGGTTGCCGCTGCCTGCGCCTTGAACGCTCTTGATGTCCAGCCGGGAACCGGATAAAAGGGCTTTCAACAGGGTATTCATCTGCTCGTCCAGAACGGACAGGTTCAAATCGCTCGAGGCGGAAAAATCCGCGGTCACAGTCAAACCCGAGCCGTTTTGCAGCTGCAAAGCGAGTTTTTCATCCAGGGTCATGACTTCGCTCGCGAAAGCAGAAGAGGCGCTGAGCGCCAGCAAGGCCGACAGAAGCAGGGCAATGGTTCTTTTCATTAGGTAACCTCCTTAAAAAGCATCCTCAGTGACAAGAAATTCAGGTGTACGTTCCGCTGCCGGAACAGCCTCGCCCTCCGTACGCAAAGTCCGGCCCATATCATGGAGAAGCAGCAGCCGCGCGGGCTCGGGAAAGTCCATCAGTACCTTTTTGACAAGGGGCAGCAGCGCTTGGGAGAGCGCCTCCTGCGCCTGCGGAAGCTCTGCGCGCAGATCATAGATCCGGGCAAGCGCGGCAGTCGGGGATGCATCGCCTTTCCCCATGACCGCGTTCAAAGCAACATCCAGACGTGTTTTGCCCGCGCGCTCGGACAATACGCGCACTTTCCCCCGCGCGCTTCCGCCTTCAAAAACAAGATCCGGCTCCAGCGTCAGGCGCAGGGCGCTTTCGCTTCCTCGCCTTTCCTCTGACCACAGGCCTCCGTAAACCCTTTCTCCGGAATCAGTATCCGCCAGCTGCAGCCTGGCTGAACCCTTCAGGCTGTAGCGTTCTTCACCCATCCGGGAGACGAGAGATAAATCCGCGTTCACATCCCTTTCGTTAAAAGCCGCGGAAAGAGAGAGGTTCAAATCGTCCTTCCCCCTCACGGCGGGGGCCTTGATACTCAGATAAAGCCCCTTATTGTCCGAGTATCCGCCGGAAAAGCTCAGCTTGCGGGATACGCCGGAGGGCAGCAGGACAGTGGAAGCCATCTGCCACCCCATCGGCTCTCCCTGCTGGTCAAGCAAACGCTTCATCGTCACGGGTTTTTCAAAGCTCAGACTCTCAAGCGCATCCCTAACATTCATCGGCAGTCCCCGGAGGACGAAGTCAAGCTCTTTTTTCAGCGCGGGCCATATGGCGTTCCATTCCTGCGGCTCCAGCCTGTACTCAAGCCTTCGGGGAGAGGTTCCGACATTTTTCACAGCCGCGCTGCGCTTGACTTCCCTGGCATAGGGGGCAAGCAATCCCAGGGCTTCATCCGGCAGGTCGCGAAGCACGGATGCATCAGGCAATTGAAGGAGCCAGCCAAAGTCTGGCCCTTTCTCCCCCAAAAGGAGACTTAAAATATCCTCTCCCGCCGATCCTTCGAACCCCAGGTCTTCCAGCGTCAGAAGGCGTTTGCCTTCGCGCTCCGCTTCCGACAGCGAAAGGAGCTCTTCCCCCAACCTGTTTACTCGCAGAGCATAACCAGCCTTTGAAAAAAACACCCGCATGGACGCGTCCTTCAGCCACTCCGCAAAGGCAGGCAAACTGCCGGCTGACAGCTCTTTCCACTCACCCAATTCAGCGGTTAGCGTAAGGCTCAGGTCATCACCCTGCTCATAAGCGGCGGAAAGCTCATTAAACCCGCGCGGCTCTAAAGCCAAAACCTCAAAAACGGGCAGGAGAAGCCCCATGATCAGCGCGGTCAGTCTTACGAATCGCGTCACTCTCTTCTCTCCTTCCGCTATATAACGGCCGCGAAGGTCCGATTCATGCCTGGCACTGTATATTTTATGCCGGATCGATTTGGGCATCGGCGTGAAGGGCAAGGTACAGGTTCCGGGCGGCGGGAGCCGGTATACCCTTCACCTTCATCAGTTCTTCTTCTGTTGCCTCTCCGATCGCCTTCATCGTGCGAAAATGCGCCAGCAGTGCGCGCCGCCTGCCCGGGCCGATCCCCGGCACATCCTCAAGGCGGGAGTGCACACCGGACTTCGCGCGCAGATTGCGGTGATGGGTGATGGCAAAGCGATGGCTTTCATCGCGAACACGCTGGATCAGGTGCAGGGCTGGGCTTCTCGCGTCCAGCCGGATAGGCTCCGGACGATCCGGCAGATAGATCTCCTCCAGCCGCTTGGCCAGCCCGAACATCGGCACCTCAATGCCGGTGGCCAGCATCGCGGCGCGCGCGAATCGCAGCTGCTCCGGTCCGCCGTCCACCAGCACCAGATCAGGCAGAGGCCAGCGCTCCTCCTCCTTTTCCCGCTGGGTGCGAAGAAACCTGCGGCTCAGCACTTCGTTCATAGAGGCGAAGTCGTTGGCCCCTTCCACTGTCTTGATGCGGAAGTGACGGTACTCCTTCTTGGCCGGTTCACCGTCAATAAACACGACCATTGATGCCACAGACAGCGTGCCCTGGGTGTTGGATATATCAAAGCCCTCAATGCGGTGGGGTATAAAATCAAGCTCCAGCGCCTCAGCCAATTCCCTGACCGCGCCAACGGTGCGCTCCTCTTTGATTTTTACATTGGCGTTGCGCTTGAGCAGCGCGTCTTCGGCGTTTTTCCTGGCGGTCAATACCAGCGCGCGCTTGTCTCCGCGCTGGGGTACCGTCAGCGTCACCGGGCCTTCCCTGCGCTCACGCAGCCAGGCTTCCAGATCCTCAACATCGCTGGCCGCTTCCATGATCACCTCGCGGGCAGGCATCCGGTCGCGGTAAAACTGAAGCAGGAAGGCGCTAAGCACTTCTTCAGGCTCCTCCTTGCCCTCGCGGGGCAGCGAGAAGGCGTCCGCCCCCAGCATCTTGCCCCCGCGGATATACATCACCTGGGCCATCGCGTCCAGTCCATCCTGCGCCAGGGCGATGATGTCCTGCTGAACGGCGTCCGCACGCTGAACATTCTGCTGCTCCATCAAGCCCCGGATATCCCGGATGCAGTCGCGCAGCTCACCCGCCCGCTCATACTGCATATGGCGGGCGGCTTTCATCATGTCCTCGCGCAATTGATCGATCACGGGCTGGTATTTGCCGCGCAGGAAGCCCAGCACCTTTTCCACCGCATCGCGGTACTCATCCTGGGTGCATTTGCCCGCGCACGGACCCAGGCACTGCCCGATGTCGTAGTTGATGCAGGGCCGGATCGGCCTGGCCAGCGGCAGCTTCAGCTTGCAGGTGCGCAACGGAAAAGCGCGGCGCAGCAGGTCCATCACCTGCCGGATCGCGTTCGCGCCGATATAGGGGCCGAAATACTTAGCGCCGTCATCCTGCGGCTGTCTGGCGATACTCAGGCGCGGATAGGGCTCATTCAGATCGATCCGGATGTAGGGATAGCGCTTGTCATCCTTGAGGAGTATGTTGTAATAAGGCTTATGCAGCTTGATCAGGTTGCTCTCAAGCAGCAAAGCCTCCAGATTGGTATTGCAGATCATGATGTCAAAATCATCAATGTGACTGATCATCGCCGCCACCTTAGGCGTATGCGCCGTCTGGCGGAAATAGCTGCTCACCCGGTTTTTCAGGCTGATCGCCTTGCCGACATAGATGATTTTGTCCTCTTGCTTCATCAGGTAACAGCCGGGGCTGTCCGGCAGAAGACTCAGCTTGAGGCGGATATTGTCATTCATTCCTTGGTGTCAATGACCTCGTCTATCGCGTCGTCAATGAATACGGTGCGGGCGGCTTTGATCAACGCCTCCATCAGGTCATCCTCTACGGGCAGGAAGTCTTCCACTTCCTCCCCATCCTCGTCCTTGGAGACCTGCACCAGCATCACATACAGACGGTCGTCGCTGTCAGAACCCTCATCGTCCTCGCTGTCGATCTGGCGCAGCAGCACATATTCCTCCCCATTGTAGTAGAAATAGCGCTCCACCTTGAGCAGCATGGGGTTGCCCTCATCATCTTCCCCTTCAATGATATCCAGGCGTTCTTCATCCGTCATGTCCATATCCTCCTTTACAGGCTCTGTCTATACAATATACCCCGATCAGAAACGGATGCCCAGCACATCCATCAAGAGCTTGCCCATCAATAGCGCCAGCACCAGGATCAGGATGCCGCGGATCACCCGGCTGCCCTTGGTAATCGCAAGGGTCGATCCCAGATAGTTGCCCGCCATGCCGAAGGCGGCGGCGGGAATGGCCAGCGCGTAGAGCACATGCCCGCTGAGGGCAAGGTTTAGAAGCGCCGCCACATTGCTGCCCAGATTGACCAGCCGGGCAGCGCCGGACCCCATCAGGGCTTCCATGCCGATCACCGATACAAACAGCAGCTGCAAAAAGGTACCGGTTCCCGGCCCCACCAGCCCATCATACAGGCCGATCAGCGCGCCGATCGCGAAGCAAGCGGGCAGCCTGCGCTTCTCACCCACCAAATCTCGGGGCTTGAGCGCATCCTTGTTGAGCAGCACAAAAGCCGCTACGATCGGCAGGGCAATCAGCACGCTCAGCTTGATCACCCGCGCGTCCATGCGCTTCATCAGCTCCGCTCCCAGAAAACTGAAGGGAACCGAGCCCATCAGTGCCCACAGCCCCTCCTTCCAGGGGATGCTGCGGTTTGCGGCATAGCGGCCTGTGGCCACCGCCGTTCCAAAGAAGGCGCTCATCTTGTTGGTCCCCGCCGCCATATCAGGGGGCAGGCCGATCAGATAGTAGGCCGGCAGGGAGATCAATCCCCCGCCTCCGGCGATGCTGTCAATGAAACCCGCGAGGAATACCAAAGGAAGGATGATCAGGTAGCTTTCGAGGTTCAGCGCCATGCGGATGGCCTCCGTCGGTGAATTACAGGGTTTCCTGCAGGTATTGATAGATGATTTCGTGCAATTGGCCGCTCCAGAAGCTCCCCTCGTGCGGCGCGTTCTTTACGCGGATCAGGTGCGCCCGATGCCCGGACCGCTTCAGCGCATGGTACATTTTTTCGCTCTGATCAAAGGGTACCAGCTCATCCGCGTCGCCGTGCGCCAGCAGAACGGGCGGACACATCTTGTCCTTCCTGATCTCAAGAATGGGGCTCATCGCGTGGGCTACATATTGCGGGTCCGACTTTCCGATCAGCCCTTCAAAGGCCGGATGCTGGGCCATCATCTGATACTGCTCCATCACCATCGCGGTGATATCGCATGGGGCGAAGCAAGCGATCACGGTCTTCACCGCGTCGGAGAAACCGGCATGCTCCTCTGTCCGGTAGCGCGGATCATCCCCTGTGAGGCCGACCAGCAGGGCTGTATTGCCGCCGGAGGAAGTGCCGAACATCGCCACGCGCTCGGGATCTATCCCAAAGCGTTCCGCGTTCGCCCGCAGAAAGCGGATCGCCGCCTTGGTATCCTGCAGGTAGGCGGGAAAGGGATGCCCCTGGCTTGAGCTCCTGTGGGTCAGGGTCGCCACAGCATAGCCCTTCTGCGCGTAGCGCGACAGCTGCGGGATCTCATAGTTGAGGTCCGGGCTTGTCCACGCGCTGCCCTGCAAAAAGACGATCAGCGGCCTCCTGGCCGGCGCTTGGACCTCCTGCTGCCAGGGTCTGATCAGCGTCAGCGTCTGTCCGGTCTGCTCGGAGTAGACGATGTTCTGCTCCAGCCCCGCCATTCCGGCGAGCAAGGGATTATTGTCAAGGGTGATCATTTCCGCGATGGCCATAATAAATCCTCCGTTTGGTGCTCCTAACAACGCAATTCCATTATATCACAGCGAAGGGCTTTGCGTTACGTCATAATTAGGGTATATTAGCGTGAGCCCCAAGAGGGACAAGGAGGAAAGCATGGAGCATACACCCCATGAGCACGAAGCCGGCTGCGCCTGCGGCCACGACCATCACGATCATCACAGCCACGAACACAGCGAAGCCTGCGGCTGCGGGCATGAGCATCACAGCCACGAGCACGGTGAAAACTGCGGCTGTCATGCCTACGAAGGCGGCATCGAGGGCCTCAGCGACACGGAGGCGGAGATGCTGCGCGTGATCGGCCGCTACAGCTGCCTGCCCGTCGCGCGCTTTGCCCTTCGCAGCAGCAAGGATGATTCGCTGGATATGACGGCCCTGGAGCCCGTCACCATCGAGCGGGAAGACGACAGCATAGAGGCAGTCCGGGAGCGCGGAAACATTCTGCTCTCGCTGGAGGACAAAGGGCTGATCACGCTGGATTATGACATCCCGATCACCGGCTATGATTACGCCGGCTACCGCGAAAGCGCCCTGTTCGCTCAGCTGGAAAAAGCCGCCAGGGAAGGCGGGGACAAACCGGGCTTTCTGTTTGACTTGCCGGTCATGGAAGGCGGCAGCATGGCGCTGACCGAGGCCGGAGAAAAGTTGCTGGGCTGACAGCGTCGCCAATACAGCAAAGGGCTGCCGAATGTATCGGTCAGCCCTTTGCTGTATGCTGATTTATAGGATCCGGGGACTGAGCTCCAGCTCTTCAAGCGCTTTGCGCGCCTTCGTATAATCTCCGTCAAACACAATACCCTGCATCCCGATGGATGCCGCTCCCAGTATATTGGCCTCTATGTCATCAATAAAGAAACACTCTTCGGGCTTCAAATCAAACCGCTCGCACAGCCTGAGGTAGATGCGAGGATCGGGTTTGACCAGCTTTTCGTGGGCTGACACCATAAAACCATCAAACAGAGGATAAAATGGCCTGTTCTCCAGTACCGCCGGAAACTGCAGGCCCGCGTTTGACAACAGATACAGCTTCAGCCCAGCGGCCTTGCAACGCCGGACAAAGCCCTCAGCCCCCTCAATGGGACGCATCCACAAAGGCCAGTCCGCCTCCAGCTTCCGCATGGTTTCACGCAGACGATCAGGCGTGCGCTCAAGGGCCAGCCGCAGCAGTTCCTCCCGCGAAAGAAGACCGGCATCGGCCATCCCCCATTCCCGGGGTTCAAAAAGCGCAGCGTATAATACATTCGCGTCATTCTCATTCCCTGCAGCCCGCAGGGCAAAGTCCATGGGCGTCCAGCCCACCAGCACATTGCCCATATCAAATACGATGTTTTTGATCATCATGTCCCAACCCTTTATTGCGTCATTTGCCTCCGCGAGCGGCAGACGGCCTTTATATTATCGCGCTTTGCCCGCTTAAGCAAGAAGTGCGGATATTGACAGATCCCCGCTATGCGGATACCCTTTGTGAAAACAAGGAGGAACCGTGTTATGTTAGAAATGCCCGCCTATACCGCGCCCGATTTCAGCGCGCCGCCCCTTGCCCAAGCGCCGGACGCCGTGTTCAACCCCTCACCGGCAGACGGCATTGCCCCTGACAATTACCACGCCTCCTCCATCTATCCCGAGTATTTCAAGGTCGGGGGTCAGTGGCTATTACCGGAGGACAGCCGCATGGATTGCCTGGCTGTGCTGGAAGAGAACAGCATCGCCATCCGCGAGTTCCGCAGCATTAAAGAGGGTGATTTGATCGCTGTGGGCCGAAGTGAACGCGGCGAGGACGGCATATACGTGCACATGGACGGTTTCACAAAGGCATCCTCCGCCCGGGAGCAATTCTCCTTCCGCACAGGCCGTTCACGCGAGACAGCCTATTCTCGTGATTACGACAGCTTCTACAGCCTGCTCCGGCATGAGCGCGAGCACGGCTGTATCCTTTGGGTGCTTGGCCCTGCCTGCGCGTTTGACTCCGATGCCCGCCGGGCTATGGCTGCCCTGGTTGATCAAGGCTTCGTCCACGCACTCCACGCCGGCAACGCCCTCGCCACCCACGATTTGGAGGCCGGGCTGTTCGGTACAGGCCTGGGACAGGATATCTATTCACAGGAGCTGATCCATAACGGCCACTACCACCATATTGACGTGATCAACAAAGTCCGCGCCTGCGGTTCCATCCCCGAATTTATCAGGCAGTTCAGCATAGAAGACGGTATCATGCGCGCCTGTGTCAAGCGTTCCGTCTCCTTTGTTCTTTCCGGCTCCATTCGGGATGACGGCCCCCTGCCGGAGGTGATCGCCGATGTGTACCAAGCGCAGGATGCCATGCGCGGCCTGGTACGCCGCGCCACCACCGTCATCTGCCTGGCCACCCAGCTGCATACCATCGCCATCGGCAACATGACTCCCTCCTA
>JAEWRJ010000052.1 GCA_023460055.1 Bacillota bacterium
AGGGAAACCCGATCACCTCAAAGCCCTGATCCCTGTAGCGCTGGTACAGCGTTTCCAGCCCCTCATACTGCGGCGCGAACCCGCATTTGCTGGCTGTGTTGACGATCAGAACAACCTTCCCCTTGTACTGGGACATGCTGACAGGGTTTCCCTCTATGGATGTATAGGCATAATCATAAACCGACATACGGTGTCCTCCTTAAATTTAGCAAAATTTTATTTCGCGCAATATTTATAACATAAACAGAACATCAATGCAATAGCGTGCTGAAATAATACGCGCCCCCTTCGCTGCTTTTTTGTACAGCGTTGGAGGCGCATATCATCCAAACTGATCAATATGTCGGGCTCTGCCGTCGGCCGAGAATCACAGCCGGGGCATATCTGCGATGGCTTTACATTGTGCGGTACTTTTCCCTCGCCTTGTAGCTTGTATGCAGCAGCTCGTGCGCCCTGTGGCCGCCCTGCTCGCCGATGTACTCCCGGTAAGCCTTCAGCACCTCGGGATTCTGGTGGCTCTTTCTCAGCGGGGCGCTGCTGTCCGAGTCATACAAAGCCTTTGCCCGCTCCACGCGGATATCCACATCCATCCTGCGGTACGCCGGCACGATGGGCTGGCCGCCGCCGTTGACGCAGCCGCCCGGACATCCCATGACCTCGATGAAGTGATAGGCCTTTTCACCGGCCTTCACCCGCTCCAACAGTTCTTTGGCGTTGGCGGTGCCGCTGGCGACCGCCACGTTCAGCACAAGCCCGCCGATTTCCAGAGACGCTTCCTTCACGCCCTGAACTCCGCGTACGGCATGGAAGTCAAGCGCCTTCAGCTCCTCCCCCGTCAAGGCTTCGCAAGCGGTGCGCAGCGCGGCTTCCATCACCCCGCCGCTCGCGCCGAAGATGGTGGCGGCACCGGTGCTCTCGCCCATCAGCTCGTCGAAATTTTCATCCGGCAGGCTGCTGAAATCGATCCCCGCTTCCTTGATCATGCGGGCCAGTTCACGGGTGGTGATGACCGCGTCCACATCGCGCAGGCCATCTGCCTGCAGCTCTTCCCTGTCGGCCTCATACTTCTTGGCCGTGCAGGGCATCACGGAGACGACGGCGATGTGCTTGGGCTTGATCCCCTTCTTCGAGGCGTAATAGCTCTTGACCAATGCGCCTGTCATCTCGTGGGGCGATTTGCAGCTGGAAAGGTTGGGGATGAATTCAGGGTAGAAAGTTTCGCAGTAGGTCACCCAGCCGGGAGAGCAGGAGGTGATCATCGGCAGCACGCCGCCGTTCTGGATGCGGTCGATCAGCTCGCCCGATTCCTCCATGATGGTCAGGTCGGCGCCAAAATCGGTATCAAACACGCGGTCAAAGCCCATCCTGCGCAGGGCGGCGGCCAATTTGCCGGTCACGTTGCTGCCCATGGGCATGCCGAACTCCTCGCCCAGGGCCGCGCGCACAGCGGGGGCCGCCTGCACCACCACATGCTTTTTGGGGTCACCCAGCAGCTTCCACACCAGGCCCGTCTCATCCTTTTCGCGCAGGGCGCCCACCGGGCACACCGCGATGCACTGCCCGCAGGAGATGCAGGCGGTGGCGGCAAGGGGTTTTGACCAGGCGGACTCTATGGCCGTCGCGAAGCCGCGGTGTACCGGGCCGATTACGCCGACGGCCTGTTGGCTCTGGCAGGCGGAAACGCAGCGGCGGCACAGGATGCACTTGTTGTTATCGCGCACGATGGCGGGAGACAGGTCATCCACCTCATAGGTGTTGCGCAGGCCTTCAAACTCGTTATCCTCGCTGATGCCCAGATCCAGCGACAGCTTTTGCAGCTCACAGTTCTGGCTGCGCACACAGCTCAGGCATTTTTTATCATGATTGGAGAGGATCAGCTCCACGATCACCCGGCGGGCTTCCCGCACCTCTTGGGTATTGGTCTTGACCACCATGTTATCGGTTGCCTCCAGCACACAGGCAGGCTGCAGGCTGCGGCCGCCCGCATCCACTACGCACACGCGGCAGGCCCCTATCTCATTGAGGCCTTTTAAAAAGCACAGGGTGGGGATATGGATATGAGACTGCCTGGCAGCTTCCAGCACCGTGGTGCCCTTGGGCACGCTCACCTTGATATTATCGATGGTCAGTGTAACATTGCTCATTCGCGGTTCCTCCTCACTCACTGCCTGCTGATGGCGCCAAAGCGGCACTTGGCCATGCATGCCCCGCACTTGATGCACTTATCCCGGTTGATCTGATGAACCGCCTTGGGCTCGCCGGTAATGGCGCCCACAGGGCAGGATTTCACGCAGGCCGTGCATCCGCGGCAATCCTGCCCTATCACATACTCAAGCAGGTCGCGGCAGTGGTGCGCGGGGCATTTATGATCGCGGATATGGCTTTCATACTCTTCGCGGAAGAAGCGGATGGTGGACAGCACCGGGTTTGGCGCTGTCTGCCCCAGGCCGCACAGGGCCGTCGCTTTGATGGTGTGGGCCAGCTTTTCCAGTTTCTCGATGTCGCCCTCCCCGCCCTTGCCGGCGACGATGCGGTTGAGTATCTCCAGCATCCTCTTGGTGCCGATGCGGCAGGGGGTGCATTTGCCGCAGCTTTCATCCACCGTGAAGTCCAGGAAGAAGCGGGCGATATCCACCATGCAGTTGTCTTCATCCATGACGATCATGCCGCCCGAGCCCATCATGGAGCCGATCTGGGTCAGCGAGTCGTATTCGATGGGCACATCCAGCAGGTCAGCCGGGATGCAGCCGCCGGAGGGGCCGCCCGTCTGCACGGCCTTGAATTTCTTGCCGCCGGGGATGCCGCCGCCGATATCGTAGATGACGGTCCTCAGCGGGGTGCCCATGGGCACCTCCACCAGACCGGTATTGTTGATCTTGCCGCCCAGCGCGAACACCTTGGTGCCGGGGGATTTCTCCGTGCCCATGCTCCTGAACCATTCCGGCCCCTTCAAAATGATGGGGGGGATATTGGCCAGCGTCTCCACATTGTTGATGTTGCTGGGCATGCCGAACAGGCCCTTCACAGCAGGGAAGGGGGGCTTGGGGTGCGGCTCGCCGCGGCGGCCTTCGATGGAGACCATCAGAGCCGTTTCCTCGCCGCAGACAAAGGCGCCCGCTCCCAGGCGGATGTGGATGTCAAAGTCAAAGCCGCTGCCCAGGATATCCCGGCCGAGCAGGCCGTAGGCCTTGGCCTGCGAGATCGCGATCTGAAGGCGATTGACGGCAATGGGGTACTCGGCGCGCACATAGATGTAGCCTTCATTGGCCCCGATGGCATAGCCCGCGATGGCCATGGCTTCCAGCACCGAGTGCGGGTCGCCCTCCAGCACGGAGCGGTCCATGAAGGCGCCCGGGTCGCCCTCATCGGCGTTGCAGATGATGTATTTGGTATCCGACTTGCTTTTCGCGGCCAGCTGCCACTTGACACCGGTGGGGAAGCCGCCGCCGCCGCGCCCGCGCAGGCCCGACGCGATGACCGAGGTGATCACATCCTCGGGCGTGGCGTGGAGCAGGCACTTTTCCAGCGCCTTATAGCCGTCAAAGGCCAGGTACTCATCGATATTCTCCGGCGCGATCACGCCGCAGTTGCGCAGCGCGATGCGCGTCTGGTGTTTGTAAAAGGGCATCTCATCAAGCGAGAGATCCACAGCCGTCTCCGCCTGCGTGTCATGATGCAGCAGGCGCTTGACCACGCGGCCCTTCAGCAGGTGCTCGGTGACGATCTCCTCAATATCTCGGGGGGCGACGCGGGAATAAAAAGTGCCCTCCGGGTAGACGATGACGACCGGGCCGGCCTCGCACAGGCCAAAGCAGCCGGTGCGGATGGCCTTGATCTCCTTATCAAGGCCGTGCTCGACCAGCTTTTCTTCCAGCAGTTTCAGCAGCGTTTCGCTGCCCGATGAGGTACAGCCCGTGCCGCCGCAGACCAGCACATGTGAACGAAAATACTCCATATCCTAAAATCCTCCCTCAGGCCTGATCTTGGGCGGCGGCGATGGTATATTCCTTCACCGGATGCCCGTTGACAACGTGGTCGGCCACGATCAATCTGGCCTTCTCCGGATTGACCTTCACATAGGTCACCTTGCTGCCGTCCGCCCGGATCACATCCACCATCGGCTCCAGCCGGCACATGCCGATGCAACCTGTCTGCGTCACGGTCACGTTGCGCAGATGGCGGCGGTCGATCTCTTCCATAAAGGCGGCCATCACGGGGCGGGCGCCAGCGGCGATGCCGCAGGTGGCCATGCCGATCACGATGCGCACGCTGTCATCCCGGTCATCCTTGCGCAGGGCGATCCTTTCCAGCGTCTTTTGGCGGATGTTTTCAAGTTCCTGCAGGGTTTTCATAGCATTATCCCTCCAAATACTGTTTGGCACTGCTCGCTCAGCAGGCCCTTTAGGTAGGCCCTGACATCCGGTTCATCCAAAGGGACCTGAGGCCCCAGCACCCGCCTGACGGCCGCGGTGCTGAAGTGCTCCTGCCCCTGGGGCGAACAGAGATCCCACACAAAATCCGGTGACAGGGGGTTCATGCAGATCAGGCTGATCATGGTTTGTGCCGGGTCGCCCAGCGGCAGGCAATCGATGTGGCTGGAAAGAACGCGGATCATCACCGTGGTGCCCTGATGGGGGCAGCTGGTCAGGCGCAGATACCCGCCCGTCAGTTCCGCGTTCTGCCGGGCCAGGGGCAGCCCCAGGCCGACCTTGCGGGTGGTGCGGGTGGTGGTGAACGGCGAATCCGCCGCCGCTGCCAGTTCCGGCGCCATACCGCAGCCGTCATCCTCCAGCGTGATATCCATCACCCCGTCGCTGAACAGCTCGATCGACAGCCTGATCAGCTTTGCCTCAGCCCGCAGGCTGTTCTCCATCAGATCCAGCAGATGGAGCGACCAGTCGCGCATCAGCGGTGATATTTATCGAGTATGCCGGCCACCTGATCGGGCGTAACACGGCCGTATACCTCCTCGTTCACCGTCAAAACCGGCGCCAGGCCGCAGGCACCCAGGCAGCGCGTCGCCTGCAGTGTGAACTGGCCGTCGGGCGTCGTGGCGCCCACAGGGATCTCCAGATATTCCGCCAGCTTGTCCAGCACCGCCTGCGCGCCTTTGACGTAGCAGGCCGTGCCCATGCACACGCTGATCACGTGCTCGCCCTTCTTCTCCAGCGCGAACTGGGCATAAAAAGTAGCCACGCCGTACACCTCGCTCAGCGTGGTGTTCATACCGTCGGCGATGCGCTGCTGCACATCGATGGTCAGCGCGCCAAAAAGGTTCTGCGCCTCCTGCATCACGGGCATCAAGCCGCCCGGCTCGTCCCTGTGCTTTAGTATGATCGCGTCAAGCTCCGCATATGGGTTACAGCATTCGCACATGCGCGTGCCCCTCCTTCAGGCCAACTTGATGGGTAAATAATTAACATAATTGGCCGAATGACATTATACCACAGGCTATTTCTTTTTGCATCATTATTATCGCTAAATTATGTATAAGCGCAAAAATTAGTCATGGATAACCACTAAATTCCCTTAAGTACGCGTGACAGCCTGTTCAGAGCCGTCCCCCCGCTCTTTATAAAATTACGTTAAACTTATAACATCGTCATTCTTCCCGGACGCCAATCAGCCGGACATATTCCTCCCGCCGGTCCTCCTGCCCCGCCACGCGGGCGGCAGCGGCGGCGGCGGCCAGCCGGAAGGCTTCCTTTCGTGACAAACCCTCTTCAAGCCCAGCGATATAGCCCGACAGCATGGCATCGCCGGCACCCACGGTGGTAGCGACGGGCACCCTCAAGCCGGAGGCATGCAGGACGGTCCCGCCGGCATACAGCCGCGCGCCACGCGCCCCCATGGAAAGGATGATGTCCCGAGCCCCGCCTTGCATAAGGGCCTCGATGCTGCGCGGCGCTTCGTCGATGTCCCCTATAGTGTATCCGGCGAAGGCGGACAGCTCATCCAGATTGGGCTTGATCAGGTCCGGCCCTTCGCGCAGCGCCAGCCGGAAGCTCTCCCCCGAGGCATCCAGCGCGATACGGCAGCTGGGCGCTCTTAGCCTGACCCCCCTGATCAGCCGGGCATAGTATTCCTCCGGGCAACCGGGCGGCAGGCTGCCGCACAGGCAAAGCCAGCGGCTTTGGGCGGCGCTTTCGATCACCAGATCTTCCATCGCCTCCAGCTGCCGGTCATTCACCGGGCTGCCGGGGGCGTTGAGCTCGGTGATCTCGCCCCTTGATTGATCCATCACCTTGATGTTGACACGCAGCGCGCCATCCAGCATCACCGCGCGCATGCCGCAGCCCCAGCCCGACAGCGTCTCTTCCATCAGCCGCTCGTCTTTTCTGCCTAAAAACAATGCCGCCCGAGAGGGCAAGCCAAAGGAGGCCATCATCCGCGCCACATTGATCCCCTTGCCGCCGGGCACTGTCTGCTCGCGCAGCACGCGGTTGGTGCCGCCGATCTCCAGGCGCTCCACATAGACGGTTCTGTCCAGGCTGGGGTTCAGGCAAAGGGCGGTGATCATAGCGGGGCCTCCGATTGTTCAATGGATGGGAGATGCTCCCTGCGGGCAGGGGATCTCCAGGAATCAGTATACACCATTTCGCGCGAACCTTCCTTCATTGACACATGCGATACGAAGTATGCGCGAGGCGGCAGGCACGCTGCCATGACTTTGCCACCGGCCTGTCCTTATGCTATCATACGCCTATCCTGAAGGAGGATCCCCATGCGAGAACTCAGCGAACGCTTTTTATTCACACTCAGCCTCTGCGACCGCTTTGGATATTGGCTGCCTTCCCAGATCCTGATGATGATGCAGGAGATGGGCGGGCGGCACGGCCAGATGCTGGGCCTGGGCCGGGCCGAACTGCTGGCAAAAAACGCCGTCTGGGTGCTGGCCCGCAACGAATACAGGCTGCGCCGGCTGCCCGAGCCCGGCGATATCATCGTCGCCAGGACCCACCCCGGCCTGGCCCGCCGCGGGCTCTACCCCCGCTACCATACCTTTGAGCTGGAAGACGGCACCCTCCTGGCCGAAGGCATCGGCGGCTGGACGCTTTGCGATATCACCACCCGCCGCATGGCCAGCCTGCCTGAGATCGCGGCCCTTACGCCCGACACAAGCGACTTGCCAAAACCCCTAGGCAGCTTCCCCGCCGCCGTGGAGATGCTGGAAGGGGAGACGATAGAAGCATTGCGCGAGCTGCATTACTGCGATGTCGACGTGAACGGGCATGTCAATAACACAAGATCTGGCGACTGGATCTGCG
>JAEWRJ010000053.1 GCA_023460055.1 Bacillota bacterium
AACCGGGTCGTCCGCGCGGCCCAGGGGGACGCGGTGATGGAGTTTGGCCTGCGCCGGGCCCAGGGGCCGGACGCGGGGGTGCTGGGCGCCAGGGCGGCTGTGATCGGCGGCTGCGGCTCCACCAGCAATGTGCTGGCGGGGCAGCTCTTTGGCATGCCTGTCAGCGGCACGCACGCGCACAGCTGGGTGATGAGTTTTGACAGCGAGATCGATGCCTTCCGCGCCTACGCGAACTGCTTTCCCGAAAAGACGCTGCTGCTGGTCGACACCTATGACACCCTGCGCTCAGGCGTGCCCAATGCCATCCGGGTGTTCCGGGAACAGCGGGAGAAGGGCTATGAGCCCCTGGGCATCCGCCTGGATTCGGGCGACCTGGCCTACCTGAGCCGAAAGGCCCGCCAGATGCTGGATGAGGCCGGCTTCCCGGATGCCAAAATCTGCGTCAGCAATGATCTGGACGAATACCTGATCCGCGACCTGAAGCTGCAGGGCGCCAGGATCGACCTGTGGGGTGTCGGCACCAGGCTGATCACCTCGGCCGGACGGGCGGCTCTGGGTGGCGTGTACAAGCTGTGCGCGCTGGAGAAGGATGGACAGCTGCAGCCCAAAATCAAGCTGTCGGACACTCTGGAGAAGATCACCCTGCCGGGCAAGCAGGAGCTCTGGCGACTGTATGGGCCCGAGGGCATGGCGGCCGCCGACCTGATCGCCCTGGAAGGCGAGGAGATCGATTTCACTGCCCCGCTGACCATCTTCCACCCGCAGGAGACATGGAAGAAGATGACGCTGGAACACTACAGCGTGAAGAAAATGCTGCAGCCGCTGTTCATCGCGGGCGAAGCGCAGCCCATCCCCACAGATGTGAAGGAGATCAGCGTTTACCGCGCCTCCCAGGAGAAAACCATCTGGGATGAATACCTCCGCCCCGTCAACCCGCACCGCTATAAGGTGGACCTGTCGGACAAATTATGGAACCTGCGCAGGGAGCTTATGGACAGGGATGTATAGAGGTTGTTATAACAACTATACTTTAAAAAAACATATCCCATCATGGCTGTATTGGTGGAATATCTATGGACAGAATGCATCAAAAGAGTATACTGTAGACGTTTTCGGCCAATTTTATTACAGGGAGGGTTCTCCATGGACGTGTCTTTAGGCTTGGTCTACACCATCGGTATCCTGACCATCATCCTCGCGTTCGTTTTTGCCGTCTACCTGGCCATTTGGGTCAAGAAGCAGAAAAACGATAACAAGACCATTGAACGCATCGCGGGCTTGATCCGCGAGGGCGCCATGACCTTTATGCGCAAGGAATACATGATCCTGGCTGCTTTTTCCGGCGTGGTCGCGGTGCTGATTTTCCTCTTTCTGCCCCATCCCGTGTGGGCGGAGGACGCGGTGGTTTCAGCAAACGTCAAAATGACCCTGTGCTATCTGGCAGGCGCCATCTTCTCCGCCGTCGCCGGCAGGATCGGCATCTATGTGGCCTCTCTGGCCAACGCGCGCTGCGCTGAGGCCGCCACCCACGGCATCAAGCCCGCCTTCCTGATCGGTTTCCGCGGCGGCGCCGTCATGGGCCTGATCGTCGTGGCAAGCTGCCTGCTGGGCGTGATGGGCGTGATGGTCCTGGTGGGCGATCCCACCATGCTGCTGGGATTCAGCTTCGGTTCCAGCTCCCTGGCCCTGTTTGCCAAAGCCGGCGGCGGCATCTTCACCAAGACGGCCGACGTATCGGCTGACCTGGCCGGCAAGGTCGAGCTGGGCATCCCCGAGGATGACCCCCGCAACCCCGCCGTCATCGCCGACAACGTGGGCGACAACGTGGGTGATGTGGCCGGCATGGGCGCTGACCTGTTTGACTCCAACGTCGCTTCCATGTCCGCGGCCATCGTGATGGCCTTCGCGCTGGATGGTCATATGTCCGGCGTCAACGTGATGATGGTGTTTGCCTACGCGGCGCTGGGCCTGCTCAGCTCCATCATCGGCATCTTCTTTGCCAAGGCCACCGATAAGGGCGGCCCCACCAGGGCGCTGAACAACTCTACCTATATCACCACCGGCATTTTCATGGCATTGACCGCCCTGGCCACCCTGCTGTTCAAGGGCTTCCGCTGGGAGATCTGGGCCGCATCCGCCGTCGGCCTCCTGGTCGGCGTGATCATCGGCTTGGCGACGGACTATTTCACCGACGACTCCAAGCCGATCGTCAAAAAGGTCGCCAAGGCCTCCGAGTCCGGCCCCGCTTTCACCATCCTGTCGGGTATCTCTTACGGCTTCCTGTCCGTGCTGCCTGCGATGGTCGGCATTGCCATCTCCGCCCTGGCCGCCTACAACCTGGCCGGCCTGATCGGCCCTGAGTATTCCATGTTTGGCATCTCGATGGCCGCTGTCGGCATGCTGTCCATCGTCGGCATGATCATCTCCAACGACGCCTACGGCCCCATCGTCGACAACGCCCGCGGCCTGGCCGAAATGGGCGGCTTGGGCGAGGAAGCCATCCGCGTGGCGGATGAGCTGGACAGCGCCGGCAATACCGTGAAGGCCGTCACCAAGGGCTTCGCGATCGGCGCGGCCGGCCTGACCGTTATCAGCCTGCTGGGCGCCTTCATGAGCGAAGTGAACGTAGCCATTGCCGAAATCAACGCGAAAGCCTTGGAAACGGGCGCCGCGCTGATTGAGGAGCTGAAGGGCTTCAACCTGATGGATCCCACCGTGTTCTTCGGCCTGCTGGTGGGCGCAGCCATCCCCGCCGTGTTCTCCTCCATGCTGATCCTGGGCGTTGACAAGAACGCGCAGCGCATGATCGCCGAGATCCACCGCCAGTTCAGGGAGATCAAGGGCCTGGCCGAGGGCAAGCCCGGCGTTGAGCCCGAATACAACAAGTGCATCGACATCGCCACCACCGGCGCGCTCAAGGAGCTGATCCCCGCCGGGCTGGTGGCTATCCTGGCCACCATTGCCGTCGGCTTTATTGGCGGCGTCAACGCCATCGGCGGCTTCCTGATGGGCAACATCGTATCCGGCCTGCTGCTGGCTCTGTTCATGTCCAACGCCGGCGGCCTGTGGGATAACGGCAAAAAGTATGTTGAATCCGGCCATTCTGGTGGCAAGGGCTCCGACGCGCATAAGGCCGCCGTCATCGGCGATACCGTGGGCGATCCTTTCAAGGATACCGCCGGCCCCTCGATCAACACCCAGATCACGGTCGTCTCGCGGGTCGCGCGCCGCCTGGGCCCCCGGGTGCGGCGGTTGTCCCTTTTGTGATTAATCCAT
>JAEWRJ010000054.1 GCA_023460055.1 Bacillota bacterium
ATCGTTGCTTCCACCGAGCGCTTTGCTCCCAGCATTTCTTTCGGCCCTTACAAGTTCATCAGCTATGAGAACCAGACCGTCACGCTTGAAGTCAACGAGTACTTCAAGGGAGATATCAACGGCAACAAGCCCACCATTAAGTATATCGTTCAGAAGGCCATCCCGCAGGATACTGACGTTGATCAGGTTATCGCCGGCGAGATTGATGTTGTTACCGGCGTCATCGAAGGCAAAAAAATCGAGGCTGCCAAGGCGTCTACAACCGCCAAGGTGCACAGCTATTTCCGCAACGGTTACGGCATGCTGTCCATGCACACCGACTGGGGTGTCACGAAGGACCTCAATGTCCGCTGGGCGCTGGGCTACCTGATTGACCGTAATGCCGTGATTGACCACGTGCTGGGCGGCTACGGCGGAGTTGTTCACTCTGAGTACGGCTTTGCACAGTGGATGTATCAGGAAGCAGGCGCAGACCTCGAAGAGCTGCTTACCCCCTTCAACCTGAACATTGAGAAGGCCAATGAAATGCTCGACCTGACCGAGTGGAAGTACGAAGCTGATGGCGTTACACCCTTTGACGCTTCCAAAGCCAACGCCGAAGGCACCTATATGCGTTACAACGACAAGAAGGAGCCCCTGGTTGTCCGCCACCTGGGCACGACCGATAACGCTGTGACCGATATTATCGAGATCCAGTACACCGCAAATGCCCCTCTGGCCGGCTTGAACTTCGAAGTAACCAAGTCTGATTTCAACGCTCTGCTCAATAACTATTATTATGGTTATGATCTGGGCGCTGACCGCCAGTACAACACCTTCAACCTGGCCTCCAACTTTGGCCGCCCCTTCGACCCCTACTTCGCTTCCTGGCACTCCGACAAAGTTGGCAGCTGGGAGAACTCAACACAGCTGAGCGATAAGGAGCTCGATGGCTACATCATGGAAATGAGATCCTTGGCCCCTGAGCAGAAGGACGAATTTGTTGATGTCTGGCTCAAGTATGAGAAGCGCTGGCAGGAGCTGCTTCCCCAGGTTCCGCTTTACTCCAACGAATACTTTGATATCATGGCCAACAACATCGAAGGGTTCAACACCACACCTTTCGCGACCTGGGATTACATCATCTGTGAAGTATCCAAAACCGCGAACTGATTTTCAGGCCTAAGTGCATGGGGGAGGAAGAGGGCTTCTCTTCCTCCCCTAATGTGATATCATGTGAGGGGAAGCGGCTAAATGCTCAAGTATTTCATTAAGCGCGTGCTGATTTTGATTCCGGTTTTTCTTTGTATTACGGTCGTTCTATTTTCTATCAATAAGTTGATGCCGGGAGACCCGGTGCGGGCAATGCTGCCCACAAGCCTCAAGCACGATCAATACCAAGCTGCATACGATGCCATGTATAAAAAATTAGGCCTTGACAAATCGCTGCCTGAGC
Organism: Bacillota bacterium; assembly: GCA_023460055.1. Taxonomy (GTDB): domain Bacteria; phylum Bacillota; class Clostridia; order Christensenellales; family Aristaeellaceae; genus UBA1038. The sequence goes on from JAEWRJ010000054.1 coordinate 1,436, forward strand.
AGTATTGGTCATGGCTCACAAATATGTTAAGGGGCGAGTTTGGATGGTCCAGTATGAACAACCGCCCTGTTGCCGATGTGGTAGCTGAACCCATCCGCAATACTGTAATTTTGAATTTTGGTGTGATCATTATCCAACTGTTGATATCCATCCCGGTGGGGATATGGTGCGCAGTGAAACGAAGATCCGCTTTTGATAATTTCTGGCAGGTCTTCTCTCTGGTTACCTGGTCTATGCCGTCATTCTTTATCGCCCTGAGCCTGATTTATATATTCTCGGTTCAGCTGGGGGTGCTGCCCTTTGGCGGTATGCCTAACAGCGCCTTGTTGTCAGGCTGGGCGTATATCAGTGCTTGGCTTCGACATCTTGTGCTTCCTACAATCGTTTTGTCGCTTATCAGCATCGCGTCCACCATCCGTATTGTTAGAAACGCGATGATCGACGCGCTTAATCAAGACTATATCCGTACTGCCCGAGCCAAAGGCTTGCAGGAGAAGGTCGTGATCTATTCCCACGCTTTCCGCAACGCCTTGATCCCGGTTTCTACGGTCGTCGTCGCGACATTCTTTTCTCTGTTTGCCGGCTCAACCATTACAGAGACGGTTTTTGCCTGGAACGGCATTGGCAAAGTCATGATCAGCGCCATTAACCAGCGTGATACCATGCTCATTTCAACCATGAACGCTTTTTTCTCGCTCTTGAGCATCACCGCAGTACTAATATCGGATATTGTGTACGGATTTGTTGATCCGCGCATCAGATTGAGCTAAAGGAGCGACAGAAATGGGAAAGAAAAGCGTATTTGGCCGCCTCGCCTCGTCATTTGGCAGAATGTTTAAAAGGCTGTTCGTGGCTGAAAAGATGTCGGTCCTCGAAGAAGAAGCCATACAGACCCCCCTCAAGACAATCATTAAGAACTTTTCCCGCAACCGTTTGGGCATGGCCGGTCTGTTCATCTTTATTTTATTTTTATTGTTCGCCTTCGGCGGTTCAAAGCTTTACCCGATCAATCTGACCTATCTTGAGTTGACCAACGGCGACCTGCCGCCCGGACGCGGCTATTTGAATGTACCCAAGGACCTGAAGACTCAGGATATCAAGAAGATTGTATCCGGCGTGTCCTTCTCCTACGCATTGAAAAATGACGGCACGCTGGTCAATTGGGGCTCTGAACCTAACCAGAAGATGGCCAATGTGTCCGACTTTGTTTTGCAGGTCCCCGAGGAGGTCAAGAAAGCCAGGATTGTTGACATAGCCGCGGGCGGCAAGCATGTTTTAGCGCTCGATGATCAGGGCGTGATGCATGGCTGGGGCTACTACGGCCATGGACAGACCAAAATACCTGAAAATGTGCAGGCTGAGCTTGACACCAATCAGGTCAAGGTAGACCAGATGTACGCGAGCACCATGTGGTCGGCGATCGTAACCTCGGACAAAAACCTGTATATCTGGGGATCCGCGCAGGCGACGATGAACTTTAAGCTGACCCGCCAGATCCGCGGACATGTAGAAAAAGTTGCGGCCGGCGATAATAATATGATCCTTCTCCTGGATGACGGGACAATCAAGGTGGTCGGCGAGAAGTCTTCCGAATTTTACCTCAATGTGCCCCAAAACCTGACCGACGGAAGCGTGAAGGCGGTCGACATAGCCGCTACTAACCGCAATGCACTGGTGCTGGACGAGAATGGAAAGATTTATACTTGGGGCAGTTCTCAGGACAGGCTGACCAGGATGCCTCAGATTGACCAGAAAGTTATGTCTATCAGCGCCGGTTACAAGCATTTCACAGCCTTGCTGGAAGATGGAAGCCCTGTCACCTGGGGAGCCAACGAACTCAAGCAGACCCGGCTGCCTCAAGAGATGGGTCCGCTTAAGGTTGTTTTTACTAACTACTTCCAGAATTATGGTATGGGAGAAGACGGAAACATCTATACTTGGGGCAACAAGGGCTATGTGTTTGGCAGCGATGAATTCGGCCGTGATATTCTGAGCCGTCTGATTCACGGCGGGCGCATTTCCCTGACCGTCGGCGCAATAGCGACAGGAATATCCGTTTTCATTGCCATCATCGTCGGCCTCGCAGCTGGATATTTCGGCGGATGGATCGATCACCTCCTGATGCGTATTGCCGATATATTCAGTGCCATCCCCTTTTATCCTATCGCTGTGACGCTGTCCTATGCCATTGGCAACAGGATCTCTCAATCGGCTCGCTTGTATCTGATCATGGTGATATTAGGCGTGCTGGGGTGGATGGGCCTTGCACGGCTGATCCGCGCGCAGCTGCTGGTTGAGCGCGAGAAGGATTTTGTGCTGGCTGCCAAAGCTTTGGGTATCAAGCAGAGTAAAATCATGTGGCGGCATATTCTGCCCAATGTATTTAATCTGATTATCGTGAACATCACACTGTCCTATGCCTCCTCTATCCTCAGTGAGGCGGGGCTGTCCTTCCTGGGGTTTGGTGTGGCGCAGCCGACACCGTCCTGGGGAAATATGCTGACCACCGCGCAGCAGTCCATCGTAATACAATATTACTGGTGGCGCTGGTTCATTCCTGGTATCTTCGTTGTCGGAGCAGCGCTGTCCGCCAATCTGATTGGTGACGCTTTGCGCGAAGCGATCGATCCACGCGAGAATGAGCGTTAAGGAAAGGTGAAAGAATGAAACTGTTAGAGATCAAAGATCTTCATACCTATTTTGATACCCGCAGGGGTCTGGTGAAGGCCGTCAACGGCGTTTCCCTTACCCTTGACGTGGGAAGGACCTTGGGCGTCGTGGGGGAGAGCGGGAGCGGCAAGAGCCAAACTGCCATGAGTATCCTTCAGCTGTTTGAGAATAACCAGAAGATCTACAGCGGCGAAATCTATTTTGAAGGCCGCGATATTTCGAAATTGACGCGCACGGAGCTATATCAGATCCGCGGCAACTCTATTTCAATGATTTTTCAAGAGCCCATGACCTCCTTGAACCCTGTGTTCACCGTACGCCGGCAGATTGCCGAAGTGTTCATGCTCCACCAGGGGATGAGCAAAAAAGAAGCCGGTAAGCATGTGGTTGAGATGCTGGCAGCCGTCAAGATTCCCAACCCAGAGAACGTGGCCAGCCAGTATCCCCATCAGCTCTCAGGCGGAATGCGCCAGCGTGTCATGATCGCTATGGCGCTGGTATGCAAGCCTAAGCTCCTGATTGCCGATGAACCCACAACGGCTTTGGATGTGACCATACAGGCGCAGATCCTGCGCCTGATGAATGATTTGAAAAAAGATATCACTACGGCGATCATGTTCATCACTCATGACCTGGGCGTTATTAACCAAATGGCTGATGATGTTGCGGTTATGTACTGCGGCCAGGTGGTTGAGGTTGCGCCGGTGGATTACATTTTTAAGCCGGTAACGGACTACTCCCACCCCTACACGGAGGCGTTGCTGCACTCCATCCCGCTGCTGAGCGGTAACCAGGGCAAGCGCTTGGAGGCGATCCCGGGTTCTGTTCCCCACCCGCTCGATCTGCCCAAGGGCTGCAAGTATGCGCCTCGATGTAAATATGCTACCGAGCGCTGCAGGCAGGAAGAGCCGCCTATGGCTCAGGTCAGCGAGAGTCAAAGCATTCGGTGCTTCTATCCGCAGAAGGGGGTTCGCAGCAATGGCTGAGAATAGAAAAGTGTTGCTCCAGCTGAAAGATGTAAAGATGCACTTTCCCATCAAGAAAGAGCATGTCTTGCAGAAGGAACAGCTATCTGTCAGAGCAGTCGATGGCGTAAGCATCGATATCTATCAGGGGGAGACCTTGGGGCTGGTTGGCGAGTCGGGCTGCGGCAAGTCTACCCTTGGCCGCTGCGTTCTCAATCTGTATACACCCACGCATGGGAAAATCTACTACTTTGGTGTGACACTGGATGATTACGCGCCTCAGTACGCGAAGAAAATCATTCAGAAGATATCATCAATATCAGACACATCAGTGGATAAGCTGTTAAGCAAGCACATGGATGAGGTGACCTTGGCCGGAGGACTGCTGCTTTGCGGCGATCTGCATAAGCTTAGCCAGAAGCTGATGAAGCACTATCAGATCTGCGCAAAGCTGCATGAGGCAAAGGAAGCGCTTGTGATCCATAAGTTCCATCTGGCCGGGCAGGAGGAAGGCCAGATCAGCGATAAGGACCGAGAGAGGCTCAGGAAGCTGGAGGCGAATGTCGCTGTCTGTACAAAGCAGATGGAAGAAGATAAGCCTGTCTTGGATGAAATACGCAAGTCGGCTGCGGGAAAGCCGGGTTTTGATGAGCTTGAAGAGCATCATACCATCGGCATCGATCTTAGCCAGCTGACAGCCGAAGAAATGCGCCGCCTCAGGCGCTATCTGCAGATTGTTTTCCAGGATCCCTATTCTTCTTTGAATCCTCGCCTCACAGTCGGTAACCTGATCAGTGAGGCGCTTGTAGCGCATGAACTGCTGCCCAAGGGAAGCGAAGCGCTTGAGAAGTACACCTTGAAGGTGATGGATGACAGCGGCCTGCAGAAGTACATGCTGCATCGTTATCCTCACCAATTTTCAGGCGGCCAGCGCCAGCGCATCGGTATAGCCCGCGCCTTGGCGCTCAACCCCTCTTTTGTTGTCTGCGATGAGGCGGTATCCGCTCTGGATGTGTCTATCCAGTCACAGATCATTAATCTGCTGATGGACCTGAAAGACAAGAACCAACTGACATATCTGTTTATTTCCCATGATCTGAGCACGGTAAAGTTCATCAGTGACCGTGTCGGCGTCATGTATCTGGGCAACATCATCGAGCTTGGGAATTCACAGGATATCTATGATGAGCCCTTGCATCCCTACACAGAGGCGCTTCTGGAGGCAATCCCGACGACCGAAGAATCCTCCAAGAAGGAGCTCCAGGTGATCGAGGGAGATATTCCCAGCCCCATCCGTCCCCCATCAGGCTGCAAGTTCCATACGCGCTGCCCCTATGCCACTGAAAGGTGCACAACGGAGGTGCCCGCATGGCGTGAGCTGAAACCGCAGCACTATGTTGCCTGCCATTATCCCCTGCTTAATAAGCGGAAGGTAGAAACATGAGTTTTTTTGATAGACTCAATGATCTGAAAAAGTATCAGAATATACCAGCCAGCCAGGAGGAGCAGCTGAATATTGAAAAAGGCGACTTCTTCGCCTTGCTCATTGCGGCTTTTAAGGTATTCTTGCCTATCCTGATTGTTCTGGGGGTCATCACTCTGGTGGTTATGATATTTTTCAGAGCTATCTGAGACAGTAACCGTACCTATCAATCGGTAAAAGGAGTGTTTGTATGACAGACCCTGCCCGCTACCCATGTTTCCCTGTCAGTTTGTCACTCGCCCCTGAGTTTGAAGACGAGGCATGGGACAAGGCCCCGCACGCAGCGCTTTGCGATGTTGTGACGGGGCAGTCTCCCCTGCTTTCTACTTCTTTTCAGTGGCTGAGAGACGACGGGCAGGGGCGTTTTTATATCCGCTTTGAGGGCGTAGCGGCACAGCGGCATTCTACCTTCAGGCTGCATGATGAGCCGTTATGGAAACAGGATGTGTTTGAACTGTTCCTATGCGATGAAGGGCGGTTGGATGCTTACAAAGAGATGCAGTCCAGCCCTTGGGATGTTCGCTTTGACGGGCGCATCCACTATGATGAGAAGGGCAAGCGCCATCTGGACATGAGCTGGGATGCCTTGGAATGGACCACTCATACCCGATTTGATAAAGACTCGGAAAAGCTTATCTCAATTTGGACGCTGCCCTATGGAGCGCTTGAAAACAAACCAAAGTCTGGATCGTCCTGGCGCTTTGGCGTCTTCCGCATAGCCGGGGAAGAGCTTCAGGCCTGGCAGATGACAGGAGCCTCAAATTTCCATGTGCCCGAGCGGTTCGGATACCTTGACTTTGAGTGAGAGCTCATTGGAAATCGAACAGGGATTGAAGCTTCTTTGTACTGAGATGGGCATGCTCAGCGGCCTGAGCGTCAGCTTCGGCACGTCCGTTCAGAGCTGTACGATGGCGATGGGCCTTGCGCAGGAAGCGCTGCTTGAAAACGGATGCTTCATGGAGGCGATAAAGCCTGTCAGCGATAACAGCCTCTATGATCTGGCTTCCCTGACCAAGGTGTTCACGGCGGTATGTGTACTGCAGCTGATCGAGTGGGGGAAGATCAGGCTGGAAGACGGCTTCGGGCGGCTGGACCCGCGCTTTGCCAACTTGCGGGATGTCAGCGTATACGACGTATTGACCTATCAGGCAGTGCTGCGCACCAGAGAACGCGTGGATGTTCAGGCGGATGCGGGGGAGGCCGAGGCGCTGATATTTGACTGCCGCCGCGTTGACGGCCCTGAGCCGGAAAGGCTCTATTCGGATATGAACGCGCTGCTGTGCAAGTATCTGGTTGAGAGCGTGAGCGGCTTTTCGTTTGAGCACTATTTGGAGCAATATATTTTTTCGCCTCTTGGCATGGATGATACCTTTGCCCGGGTCCCCGAACAGCGTATCGCTGATTGCCTCAACTATAATTATGAGCACCGCGTGGCTGACGGCCAGTACTTCATCAATACGCGGGCAGTTCCCGGTTTGCCGCATGATCCTAAAGCCCGCCTGCTGATATCAGGCGGCAGGGGGCTGTGCGGGCATGCCGGGATTTTCTCAACGGCGCAGAATATGGTACAATTCGCCCAGGGGCTGCTGGACGGTTCTCTGCTGAGCCGTCGAATGCTGCTTGAGATTGGCCGAAACCGTACAGGGCGCGCAGGCGGCGGGCGTTACCGCCAGTATCTGGGTTACCTGTGCTTTTCAAAAAGCTCTATTCAGAGGTTCAGTGAGGTCCCCGCATGGATGGGGGAGCGCGCGTTTGGCCAGGCAGGTTATACAGGCAACCACCTGGCGATAGACCCGGAGATGGGGGTATTTGATCTGCTGCTTGGCAATCGCTGCCATATGCGGGTCAGCGCTGTTGAGCCGGGGGAGCAGGCGGAGAGGCTTGGGCTGTCTTTAGAGGGAGCCGGTTCCGTCACATGGCTGGACGGACGGCAGGTAAAGTCGAGCTTCCGTTATGTTCATCAAAAAGACCGGCTGATCCATGATCCCGTACTGCGCAGGATTCGCGAACTGGGCTGGCTGAACACCTGAGAATTTAGGAGGAGATGACGAATGAACTATGTACCCTTTACTGATCTCGGCTTTGATGTCAGCCGCCTGGGCTTTGGCATGATGCGCCTGCCTACCATGAAAAATGACCAGGGCCATGATGTGATCAACAGGGCGGAGGCTATCCGGATGGTGCGCCGCGCCATCGATCAGGGGTTAAATTATGTGGATACAGCCTACGGCTATCACGGCGGGGAGAGCGAGATCGTCACCGGCCTGGCGCTGAAGGAGGGTTACCGCGAGCGTGTCAAGCTGACCACCAAGCTGCCCCAATGGCTGGTGAATGAGCATGCCGATATGGACAGGCTACTGGATGAGCAGCTGAAAAAGCTGGATGTGCCCTATGTGGATTTTTATCTGCTTCACGCGCTTAACCGGGAAGCCTTCCGCAAGCTGCAGCGGCTTGACTATAAGAGCTTTATCAAGCGCGCCAAGGTTGACGGCCGCATCAAGCATATCGGGTTCTCCTTCCATGATGAACACGACGCCTTCCTGGAGATCGTCGATGATTACGACGGCTGGGAGCTGGCGCAGATTCAGCTGAACTATCTGGATGATGAATACCAGGCGGGTGAAAAGGGCATGCGCTACGCGGGACAGAGGGGCATCGGCGTCGTAGTGATGGAGCCGCTGCGCGGCGGCGCGATCGTGAATCCGCCCTCCAGCGTACGCGTTATGATGGATGGCTTTGAAAAACAATATTCCCCGGTCGAGTGGGCATTTCGTTACGCGGGTGATTTCAAGGAAGTGGTCACCATCTTAAGCGGCATGACCGCGATGGAGCAGGTGGAAGACAACCTGGACATTTTTACCCGCGTGGCTGTTGGCAATCTGACCGAGCAGGACCGCGCGTTTGTGAAGGGGCTGAAAAAGGCTTACCTTGAGCGCATCGCGATCGGCTGCACCAGGTGCGATTACTGCCAGCCCTGCCCGCAGGGCGTGCTGATCCCCCGCGTTTTCGCGGCGGTCAACGATGCTTATATGTTTGAGGATAACGCGCGCTTTGACAGCGCCTACCGGGAGATCCTGAAACTTGAGGGCGACGCTGCGCGCTGCGTTGCCTGCGGCCAGTGCGAGGACGCCTGCCCCCAGCATCTGCCTATCATCAGGCTGCTTGAGGAAGCCGCCGCGAGGGCCTGATATGCATCTATATGGGATGCTGATCGCAGCCGCGCTGGCCATCGCCGCCTTTTTGTGCACGCGTGAGGAAAAACGCCTCGGCCTGCCAAAGGATACGGGACTGGATATCATTCTCTATGCGCTGCCGCCCGCGCTGATTTTCGCGAGGCTTTACTATGTCATCTTCAGCTGGGAGTATTTCAAGACGCGTCCCGGCGACATCATCAAGCTGTGGGAGGGCGGGCTGGCCATCTACGGCGCGGTGATCGGCGGAGCAGTCGGCGTATGGATGCTGAGCAGAAAACACAAGATCCCCTTTTTGCAGCTGGCCGATATCATCGCCCCATCGCTGCTGCTGGGTCAGGCGATCGGCCGCTGGGGGAACTTCTTTAACCAGGAGGCCTACGGATATGCCGTGACTGATCCCGCCTGGCAATTCTTCCCAATTGCTGTGAATGTCGCCGGGCAGTGGCATCTGGCCACCTTCTTTTACGAGTCCCTGTGGAATCTGATTGGCTTTGTGTTTTTATACATGAACCGCCTGCGCTTTGAACAAAGCGGGAGGCACGGGCACGTCTTCTGCTGGTATCTGATCTGGTATGGGGCGGGGCGGTTCGTGATAGAAGGCCTGCGCACCGACAGCCTGATGTGGGGCAATATCCGCGTATCGCAGATGCTTAGCCTGATCCTTGTCATCTTCGCCGCCGTGAAACTGATCACGGATGCCCGAAAGAGCCGGATGGCATGAAACAGGTGATCTACAGGGCCGCGCTGTCGTTGATCCCGCCGCATATAGAGTCGGTTCACGGGGCAGGGTTTTGCGGTGAAGCGGAACAGGAACTAACCGGCATCCTCCGCCGTCATCGCTGCCTGGGCGGCGTGCTGAGGCTGTTTGATCAGGATGGCCGGCTGATAGCCTACCGCTTCGGCATGGCGGGAGAGGGCAGGTCCGCGCGGGACGATACGGTGTTCCGCGTCGCCTCCGTTTCAAAGATGATCACAGCCATGTGCGTGCTGAAGCTTGCTGAACGGGGCTTGATATCCCTTGATGAGGATACGGGCCTTTTGCCATATCCCGTGACGCTGAGGCAGCTGATGAGCCACACAGCGGGGATCGTGGATGGAAGCGCATATCTGGAGGGTCTGGGAAAAGGGTCTGAGCTTTCTGATGTGCTGTCAAACAGCACATCAGAGAGTATGAGGGGCCGCTGGGCTTATTCAAACCTTGGTGGCGGCGCAATCGCCTGCGTGCTGGAAAAAAAGCTGGGAGAGAGTTTTGAAGGGATCATGCAGCTGTATCTTTTTGGGCCGCTGGGTGTAACCGCCACCTTTTACCCGCAGCGCGCGCAAGGAGAACTGGCGGACGCAAGAAGGGTACTGCCCCCTCAAAGAAAGCCCGGCTTTGACGCGCGGGCCCGTAAGCTGCGCAAGGACGACACCATAGATATCCCTGATCCTCAGCATCATTACGGCCTGGCGCAGGGCAACTGTTGCCTGAACGCCGCTCAGCTTCAACAGCTCATGAAGGCCTTGATGGAAGAAGGGTATCTGAGCCGTCAAAGCCTGGACACCATGCGCGCTCCAATTGCCGAGTTTGGAAGGGGAAGACAACGCCTCCGGCAGGGGCTTGGCGTTTTTGGCCTGCAAGATCAGAAGATCTATAAGGGTCAGCTGTATGGTCATCAGGGCAAGGCCTACGGGGCGGTGCACGCCGCTTTTTTTGAGCCCGATAGCCGGCGCGGTATGATTTTCCTGTCCTCGGGCATCTCAGAGGCACGCGAGGGGTTCCTGGCTGACGCGGTGTGCGATCTGCTTCGCTTTGCTTTTCGAGAGGATACCTGGGCATGATCATAGAAAAGATCGAGCGCAAGGGCAGCCTGATGGTGATCACCTGCGATAACGGCGAGATGATCCGCCTGCCCCGGGCCGTTATGCGGGAGCATCCTTTACGTGAAGGGCAGCTATTGGACATCGATGGCTATTATCAATTATCTGAGCGGACCATGTATCAGAAGGCGCTGGAGCGAGCTGTCTGGTGGCTGTCAAAGAAGGATCACAGCGAAAAACAGCTGAAGATGAAATTGACGGACTCGGCCTTTACAGAGGAAAGCGTCGCGCGCGCCTGTGAGTTTTTAAAGGCGGGCAATTATCTGAACGATGCCCGCCTCAGCGAAAACCTGGTCCGGCAGAAGCAAAGGTCAAGCGGACCGCGAAAGATCGCGTATACCTTGCGACAAAAGGGCGTGGGGGAGGAAACGGCGAAGGCCGCGCTGGAAGCGATCAGCCAGGATGACGAGATGGAAACAGCGGTGAAATTGGCCCGCAAGTATCTGAGCGGCAAGCTCCTTGAGCCGCGGGAAGCGCGACAAAAGTGCGGCGCGTATCTGGCAAGGCGCGGCTTTGGCTGGGATGTCATCAAGGCCGCCTGTCAGAGGGCAGGTGCTGGTGAAGATGACGATGACTTTGAGTAGCTGCCTGCCACTGCCGCCGTCAGCAGGCTGACCTCCCGGGCTCCGGCTTTCAAAAGCTCTGCCGCGCAGGCCAGGGCTGTGCACCCGGTGGTGCGTACATCATCCACCAGTAATACACGCTTTTTGTACAATGGATAGATACATAAATAGGCGTCTTTGACATTATCCTCCCGCTGCTCATGGCCCAGGGAGGATTGTTTTTTGGTTTTCTTGATTTTGATCAGCGCGTTTTGATAGTCAAGCCCGGTCGCGCGGGATAAATGCCGGCAAATCAGCTCGGACTGGTTGAAGCCCCTTGCGCGCAGGTCTTTGACATGTAAAGGCACTGGGATCATCACGTCAATAGAAGCGCCGGCAAGGCAATCCAGCATGCCCTCGGCAAGCGGCTGAGCCGCCCGGACGATCTCCTGAAACTTCAGCCGGCTGATCAGCTTCTGGCTGACACCGTGGTACCTATAGGGGGCATAGGCAGCGGCAATATGACGCATTTTGCCATCGCCGCAAAAGCGGCAAGGGTCGCTTGAACCTTTGGGGGAGAGGCAGCGGGGGCAGATGCCGTCAGTCAGCCGCAGCGTTTCCAGCTCTTCCCTGCAGCGGTCGCACAGCGGCGCGCCCGCGTCGATCTCCCGGGGTTCGTCACAGCCAAGGCAGAGCGACCTTGGGAAAAGCAGCGCCTTAAGCCGTTCATCCATGGGCGGCCGCCTGGGCTTCACGCAGCCGGAGGCTCAGCGCCGTATAGCGCTTGCGGCTGTGGCTGTTGTTGACCATCGCCTTGATGGCATCCTCGTAGCCGACCAGAACGAGCAATTTTTTTGCCCTGGTCACAGCGGTATAAAAGAGATTGCGGTTAAGCAGCAGATGGTGTCCTCCGACCGCGGGCATGACCACCGCGTCGAACTCGCTGCCCTGGCTTTTGTGGACAGACAGGCAGTAAGCCAGCTCCAACTCTTCCAGCTGAGCATACTCATAATCCACTTCGCGTTCGTCATCGTAGAGCACGGTGAGGGTGCGGCCTTCCTGATCGAGCGCGATGATGCTCCCGACATCGCCGTTAAATACGCCCTGCCCCTCCTGGCCGCCCTGCCCCCGCCAGGAGAGCATATAGTTATTCTTGGTGTGGATGACCTTGTCACCCGCCCTGAAGGCTGTCTGCCCGTAGATGAGTTCATCCGCGCCGTCTTTTTTAGGGTTCAGGGCCTGCTGCAGGAGGGCGTTTAAGCGGTGGACCCCACACTCACCCTTTTTTGTGGGGGAGAGCACCTGGATGTTTTTGGCGCTATTCTCATCGCCCAGATATTTGGGCAGCCTGGCGGCGCAAAGCTCCACGATCGTCTGAGCCGCGGTGGAGGGGGAGCGGCTGCGTTCAAAGAAAAAATCACCCTCCCGCGCGTTGAGGACGGGCATCTCACCGCGGTTAATGCGGTGGGCGTTGGCGACGATCGTGCTGTGCTCGTCCTGGCGGAACACCTCCGTCAGCCGCGCGTGGGGAATGACGCCGCTTGACAGGATATCGCCCAGCACATTGCCCGGGCCGACAGAAGGAAGCTGATCCTTATCGCCGACCAGGATCAGGCGTGTTCCCTCCTTCACGGCGCGTATCAGGCTCCGCATCAGGTAGATGTCCACCATGGATACCTCGTCGATCACCAGACAGCGGCAATCAAGCGGATTGTCCCTGTCTCGCAGGAAACCGCCGCCCTCCGGGTTAAACTCAAGCAGTCGGTGGATGGTCCTGGCCTCCCGCCCCGTAGCCTCGCTCATGCGCTTGGCGGCGCGGCCCGTGGGCGCTGCAAGCAGGGTGTCCTCGTCATTGCCCAGAATATGCAGGATGCAGTTGAGCAGGGTGGTCTTCCCCGTACCCGGCCCGCCGGTGATGACAAGCGCGCCGCTTTGGGTTGCTTTCATCAGCGCCTCCCGCTGCGTGGGGCTGAAGGTGATATGCTGTTCTTTTTCAAACTTCTCGATCTCCCGGGTGACATGCGCCTTGATCATCTGCTGGGAAAAGGCGCTGAGCGCTATCAGGCCGCGGGCGATGGCCCACTCACACACATAGGCGTCGGGGGAAAAAACCACTTCCTCGCCCTCGATCACCTCGCATGTCAGGTCCTTATACAGGATCAGCGCGCTGAGGCTGGTTTCGATCACGGAGAGCTCGCAGCGCAAAAGCGCCGCCGCCTGCTGCGCCAGTTGAGAGCGCGGCAGGCAGGTATGGCCCCCGGAGGCGGCTGCCTCATCCAGAACATACTTTATGCCGGCCCTCAGACGCCCCTCGCCGGACTGCGAAAATCCCAGCGACAGGGCGATGCGGTCGGCGGTCAAAAAGCCTATGCCGTCTATATCATCGATCAGCTGATAAGGATTGGCGCGGATCACTTCT
>JAEWRJ010000055.1 GCA_023460055.1 Bacillota bacterium
TCAACACCAGGTGCAGTAACCTTGAACATGTAAAACAACTTATTCGTATCTGGGCCTTCGAGCTCGCGGAAATACGAATTGGCATCAGACACATTACCTCCGGGTACTGCAAACACGCGGCCGCTCATTGCCTTCGTAGTATATAGAGAAGCGTTCGTTATTCCCCATTCACTATCCAGCAATCCTTCTGTATATAGTGTATTCATGAACTTCATCATATCTAAGTACTTTGGATCACGTGCCAAGAACTCTATGACGCCATCATGCTCATAATAGCTCTTTAGACCATACATAGCTTTGAACGTCCCGACAATGGCGGGCAAGTAATCAGCATTAACAGCCAATGGGATGCCTGGATTAAGGACGTCACCAGGATATGCCGTCTTATATTTGCGCAGCAAATCTAGAAACTCTTCCTGTGTAAAGGGCTCACCTGCCTTTGCTCTCTCCCCGTAACCAAACTCCTCAAGTATGTCCATACGCATGTTAAATGCCCAGTTTGGGTCAGGATCTACACCATACCAGTTGTTAAAGTAATAGTTCTTCCCATCCTTGTAGGCGCTCTTTGCGAGAACATCCCCATATCGTTCATACAGATTAGGCGCATATTGCTCAATCAGATCATTTAGCGGCATTAGAGCGCCGGCTTCAATATACCTGTTAAGTGTCGCAACACGCCGATCAATTAGTACGATGTCCGGCAAGTCACCGCTTGAGAGCATTAGGTTGAGTTTCTCATCCGGATTGCCTGTTGGTTGTTGCACTTCAATACTGATGCCAGTGCGTTTAACGATCTCGAGTGCAACAGGGTTCGTAAACGCGTCGCCAGTGTTCTTGTCAAACAAGGTCAAGGTGATAGGTTCCTTTGCTGTTTCGGCACCAGTGGCTGTGCTAATCATGGGTACCACGAGAAGCAACGCTACAATGATTGCCAAGGTAGAGACTAGTCTTCTGTTACGCATGTGATGACCTTCCTTTCTATAATTGCTAAGCGTCGCCTCAGGCCACGCCTTACAAACACCTAACTCTTAACGGCACCAACCATTATGCCTTTGATGAAATACTTCTGCAAAAAAGGATAAACCAAGATAATTGGAATGGTTGCTACCATGGTGACTGTCATACGAATTGTCTCACTGGACACAGGTAATCTCTTTGCTTCATTTGCCATTTGTTGTGATGCAGAGAGCATGTCTCCTGTTTGATACTGGTTGAGAATTTTTACCAGTACTGCCTGTAAAGTCTTAAGCGAAGCTTTATATGTGTAAATATATGAATCATACCAGGCGTTCCAGTGGTTTATGGCAGCGAATAAAGTGATAGTAGCCAAGACTGGAAGACATAGGGGCAGAGTAATTCGAATCAGAATGACGAAGTCATTAGCGCCATCAAGCTTTGCTGATTCCTCCATCTCGGCCGGAATCCCTTCCATATAGGTTCTAACCAATATCATCCAAAATACATTGGAGACCCCAGGGAAAATGAATACCCAGAAACTGTCAATTAGTCCTAAAGATCTAATTACCATATAGGATGGTATTAGTCCACCACTAAAGTACATGGAGAAGACAAAGAATAGTGTCACGATACGTCGCCCTGGTAGGGTTCGCTTACTAAGCGCATAAGCCATCAATGTAGTCACAAGTACAGTAAGAGGTACACCAATGGTGGTTCTCAGCAACGTCACTCCGGCAGCATTGAATATCTCAGGATCCGATAATACTGCTGAGTAGCTACTTGTAGTAAAGGCTCGCGGCCAAAGTATGAAGCCGCCCAATTGAGTATCACTCGCTTCATTAAAAGAAAGCACCGCGATATTCCAAAATGGCAAGAACGTTATAATGAAAACCACAAACAAAAATGCATAAATAACATAATTGCCGATATACCACGAAAAACTCCGGTGCCGCATACTAACCTCTACTTCCTATTGATATACTGAAATCCGTGTTTAATGTGAAATAATTAGGAGTGACACAGTGTCTTCATTCTAGAATAAATGACTAGATCCCGCCTTTTTTGCCATTATGTTTGTTGCAAGCACAAGCATAAAAGCAACGATTGATTTGAACAGACCTACAGCTGTTGCATAGGAGTACATCCCATTCTGTATACCGTATCTAAAGGAGTAGGTGTCAATTACATCTGAGTAACTACGGTTCATCGCATTGCCCAATAAAAAGAACTGATCAAAGCCTGTACTTAATAATCTTCCAATCGAAAGAATAAACAACACAACCACAGTAGGCTTAATCGACGGCAAAAGTATGTGCCATATCTGCCGAATACGACCAGCACCATCGACTTGCGCAGCTTCGAAAATCCCAGTATCTATTGCAGCAATTGCAGCTATATACATAATTGAGTTATATCCAGCATCCTTCCACGTATTTGATATTGATATAATCCACCAAAAGTACTTGCTTTCTTGTAGAAATGGTATGCTTTTTTGTGTCACTCCAAGGCGCAGCAACATCTGATTGATAAGCCCAGAGCCGGATAATAACGTTACAATGATATTGGAAGCGATAACCCATGAGACAAAATAAGGAAGGTATGAGGTGGTTTGAACGACACGCTTCACAACCCGGCTTCTACACTCATTCAAGAATATTGCCAGTAGTATTGGCATAATGAAGCCCATTGACAAGGTCAGCACACTTGTAACAAGTGTATTTCTCATCACGATATAGAAATCATTGCCAGAGAAGAAGTAGTCAAACCACTGAAATCCTACAAACTTACTTTCAAACAGTGAGGACCAGAACTGACCAAGACGAGGAGTGAAGTTAACAAACGCCATGTATAGACCAACAAGTGGCAAGTATGAGAATACCAGCACACTAACAAATCCGGGGAACAGCATCACATATAAAAACTTATGCTCAATTATACGTTTCCGAAGACTTTTCTGCAAGAAATCACCTCCACGACTTTTCATGGGCTACGACTTAGCTCTCCATAACAATCAACTGAACTTCACATGCAATTCTTTTTTTAAGTTGTCTACATCTCTAATCACAAAGTAGTGTTATATCTGGAAAGCATGCATTGACGTTCATTGATACTGTAACATATACTTACAATGGTAGTATGAAAATTTTGCTGTACATTTTATAGAAATTGCTTTCTTTGTAGAGGTGATCATGATATGAAGACTATTGAGTACGGTGTGGCGGAAGCTTCCAATGTATACATACATACAGCTAGTTACTTTGCTAGAGATACTCTTTATTATTTGTTGCATGTTGGACTATATTACTGTGATGCAGGTTACATGGTCGAGCGTAATGCTTATATTGGCTTCTTGATAATTATTGTCATTAAGGGAAGGGGCTACGTCAAGCTTGGTGACAAGTCTTATGAACTATGCGAAGGAGAAATTACCTTTATAGACTGCACTAAGCCTCATATATTCGGCACAGATAGTAAATGGGAAATCCTTTGGATGCATTTTGATGGAGCACAAACACGTAAAATTCATGAAGAGGTTACTTCAAAGATCGGTAATATTATTCTTCCACGGGATGTGCTTGTTACCAGACGACCTATAGAGAAGATATTTGAGGCGTTTCACATGGACAATACACTTAGCGAGGTTATAATTTCAAAGTACATCTATAACGTTCTTACGGAGCTTTTGGTCTCGCTCCCGGACCATAAAGGTAACGGTACCAACGACACTTTGTTGGATTTGGAGAAAATCCTGGTATATATTCAAGAAAACCTAATGAATAACATCACTGTAAAATCGCTCGCAACGTTTTCATCCATAAGTCAATATCACTTTATTCGAGTTTTTAAGAGTAATACTGGTTATACGCCACATGAGTACATTATTTCTTCACGTATCAACTTAGCAAAGAGAATGCTCAGATCGACGCATCAATCTATAAACTACATCGCAAATTGCTGTGGTTTTTCAAGCAATAGTTCATTTTCCGTATGCTTTAAAAGGGTTACGGGCATGTCTCCTGTAATGTACAGAAAGAATGAGCAATAGACCTTATCACCTTAACTAATAGACTAATTATACTCGTGCAAATAGTCACTACCGAGTTCACTGCCATCTTTCAACCCAATAATGAACCTCCCTTCCGGCTGGACCGTCAATTTATCTACAATCCCCTGCCACAGGCTTTCATCAAACTCCGTCAGTAATTTGTCTCTCCCACCCAGTAATTTCAAGTAATTCTCCAGTTCACTTCGTTTAGCATTACGCGCAGAAATGACCTTGTCCACTTCAGTCAACCGAGTGCTGGCTTTTTCATACCTTGCGGACATGCTGCCATACTTCACTTTGTAGTCTGCCTGATCCTGCGCTGAGCGCGCGTTTTCCTGAACCATCTTGCGCATCAACTCCATCACGACCTCACATTCTTCCTGAAGAGTATCCCGCTCCTTTTCCAAGGCGGTATTGTTAGTGATGGCCATCATCGCCTCTTTCAGCCCACCAGTAATCTCAGCACGGTCCATGATCAAGCTGTTCACGAAATCCAGGAAGATCCGCTGTATATCCTTTTCATAAAGGTGAGGCGTGCTGCACTTCTCCCCTCTTTTGAACTTGCCGTTGCACTGCCAGATCACCCGCCGGTACTTGCTCGTGCTGTGCCAAACCTTGCTGCCGTAGATGCTGCCGCAATCTCCGCAGATGATCCGGCCGGCAAAGCAGCTGGTACTTGGGATGTTCCCCCGTTCCTTCCGTCGCTTCATCTCTTCCTGTACATGGTCAAACAACTCAGGTCCAACGATCGGAGGGTGACTTCCCTGTACATAGTACTGAGGAACTTCACCCTCATTCTTCTTCATCTTCTTGGTCAGATAGTCTGTGCAGAAGGTTTTCCCCAGCAGGGCGTCGCCCTTATACTTCTCGTTGGTCAGAATGCTTTCAATCACAGAAGGCTGCCATATCCGCTTGCCACCGGGTGTGGGGATCTCTTCGGAGGTGAGTGCTTTCGCTATCCCTGAAGGTGTTTTTCCATCAATAAACATGGTATATATTCGCCGGACCAAAGCGGCCTGCGTTTCGTTCACGATCGGTGTGCCATCCTCACCGCGGTCGTATCCTAGGAAATTCTTGTACGGCATGGACACTTTGCCCGCAGCAAACCTTGCCCTTTGTCCCCAGGTCACATTTTGTGATAAATTTCTCGATTCTTCCTGCGCGATGGAACTCAAGATCGTGATCGTCAGTTCAGCACTGGGGTCGAAGGTCCACAGGCCATCCTTTTCGAAGAATACTTCGACGCCTTTAGCTTTCAGCTTCCTGATCGTGCTGATGGAATCCACTGTGTTCCGGGCAAAGCGCGAGATCGACTTGGTGACGATCAGGTCGATTTTTCCGTCCATGGCGTCGGTGATCATCTTCTGAAAGCCCTTGCGCTTGCGAATGCTGGTGCCAGAGATGCCCTCGTCGCTGTATAGACCAACAAAAGCCCAGCCCTCATGCTCTCTTATGAATTTTCCATAGTAGTCCATCTGAGCTTCATAGCTGCCCAGCTGTTCTTCGTTGTCCGTTGACACGCGGGCATAGCCGCAAACCCTACGAACAGACTCTTTTGATAGCAACGTTGCGGTGTGCAGGCTCATGGTTGGTGGAATCATGGTGACTGATGTAGCTGTCTGCATGGTGCTTATCCTTTCAAACGTACACGGTTACGCGCCGCGGTTCTCATGTCTTCGGTCCAGCTCTCGCTGCGGGAACGGTCCTTCCACTGCATATCAACCTCCTGCCCGTCATGCATAACAAACCGGACAGAATTGGGTGCGATTACCTTTATCCTGATCACTTGGGCATCAAAGGCTTCGGCATCAAAACCCTCTATACCCAGGACGTTTGTGGCAAGCGTATACAATACGGCCTCAGGGATCTGCTTGGCTGGGCAGCTCTCCCTGCCTTCACGCAAGTAGGTCGCGCATTGCCACTTGGGCACACCTTTGTACACGACCCGCCTGAAGAATTTTCTGCAGACAGAACACTCGATTTTCTTTGTGAACGGGTAAACTGCTGGGGTCTTTCCAGCTATATTATTCTTCACCCGATGAGACTCGATTATCCCCTGCACCTGCTTGAAGATCTCGGGGGCTATGATCGCAGGATGCGTACCAGTCGAATAATAACGCGACAGCTGGCCTCGGTTAAAGACGAGCTTCTTGGTGATATGATCTACAACATACTTCTTCTGAAGCAGGGCATTACCAGTGTATTTCTCATTCTTTAGCAGCACCATCACACGGTTGCCTGTCCATTTGCCGCCGAAAACCGTGCTTACATTCCTCTCCCTCAACGATTTGGCGATTGCATTACAGCCCAACCCGGTAAGGTAGTCTTTGAAAATACCGGCTACCACCTCAGCCTGTTCTGGGACGATTTCCACTTGGTCATGGCGTATCCTGTAACCGTACATAAATCGAAAATTAGCTAACTCGCCAGCTTTGAACCGGCTACGGATGCGCCACTTGCAATTGTCACTGACAGCGCGGCTCTCTTCTTGCGCAACGGTGGCCAGCAAGGACATAGCGAGCTCCCCCTGGCCACGATCGGAATAAATCCCTTCCTTTTGGAAAAACACCGCTACCCCCAGGGCCTTCAGTTCGCGCGTTGTTTCCAGCAGCGTCACAGTATTGCGGGCAAAGCGGCTGACTGCCTTGGTGATGATCATGTCGATTTTCCCGTCTCGGCAATCCTGGATCATCCTCTGAAACTCAGGGCGGTTGTCCTTTGTGCCAGATTTCGCCTCATCAGCATAGACGCCGGCGAACTGCCAGCCAGGATGGCTTTGAATGTATCCGCTGAAATAACTGATCTGCGTGGAAAGAGAATGGAGCATCGCCTCTTTACCGCTTGAAACACGTGCATAGGCGGCGACACGGATTTCATTGGTAGTTGGTGCTTTCAGCGGCATCACTTGCCAGACATTAGCCATGGGTTCACCCCCTTTTTGTAGGTCGCATATTACCTCTGAAAGCCAGTTGTATCAACTCAATAAGGGATATAAACCCTTAAGAATTGGTTCAAATATTCTGATCATCCGGGCATCGACGGCATGGTAATCATCCTCTGAGATCATGCTGTTTTTCAGCAGTTCCTTGACCAGGGACATTGCTGCCCTGTACTTGAGTTCACACTGCAGTTGCTCCCCTGTCATGGCTGTTCCTCTCCGGTTCCAAAACGCTGAGCGATATAGCAGGGATGGCTGCAGTACATGCTCTGTCTGCGGTAACTGGTGTATTCCTTCCTGCAGTGCTCACAAACATGTACCGACCCACGCCTGACACGCTTGTCTCGGTTCTCTTGCCACCAACCGGTCCGGCATTGGGCCGAGCAGAATCTCTGTGG
Organism: Bacillota bacterium; assembly: GCA_023460055.1. Lineage (GTDB taxonomy): Bacteria > Bacillota > Clostridia > Christensenellales > Aristaeellaceae > UBA1038. Next base: position 7,340 of record JAEWRJ010000055.1, read on the forward strand.
CCGACTTTGATTCCTGATAATAAGTAGCGTTTTCGCGCAGGCTACGCATTGCTGCGTTTCATCCTGCCTGGGTTTGATTCCCTGCCGGCTGCAGTACGCCTTGATGGTCCCAACGGCCATGCCAGTTTTTCTAGCAATGCTTGTATAGCTTTCCCCCGCTAAGCGCAACCTTTGAATGACCTTTTCTTGCCCGCTTGTCATCTCATGTCCTCCATCCAAGGAACTCTGTCCTCACTCCCCAATGGAGGTGAACAGGCCGTTTGAACGAAGGGATGGCGTTTTTGCGATAGTATCTTTCTGCATGACATTCATGGTGCAGTCCTCCCATCAAAGTCATGGAGGCAGAGAACAGCTGCCTCCTACCTTGTTTGGAAAGTCAGGCTCTGCCTTGAACGAAAGAAAGCAAAAAAAGCCGCGACTCGGTGTTGAGCCGAATCGCGGTGAAATGTTGATTGAGTTACTTCTTGGTCTTCTCATTCTCAGGAAAGATGGTCGTTCTGTACTGATTCTCGACGCGCAGATACAGCGTGTCGCCCGCCATGCCGCTTCCATAATTCTGTAACTCTACAGTTATGGCTTGGCTGTCTGATTCGTGATAAACAACCAGATCATAAAGATGATCATGATGATCAAATACTATATCCGATCACTTCGATCAAAAGTATTGCTTCAGCCAATCCGGCATGGTCGGATCATCAGTCTCCCAGGAGTCTTCGAGGTTTTCCGTGGTCTCCCAGTTGTTTTCGTCACCGTCAAAGAACTTCTGGCGATGACATTTATACTTGTAGACAGTGTTTCCCTCCAGCCTGTATTCATTCCAGTAATAGTTTTGCTTGCCGTAACCCTTCCATTCATTCGTTTGATAGATAACCACCCTTCAAGCCCTCCTCATACTTAGTGGTCGTTTGTTAGAGAGGCACACTCTTCAACTTCGGACAATGTGCAAAAGCATCCTTTCCTACCTTGGTGGCGCTGCCCCACATAAGTACGCTTTCAAGATTAGAACATCCCTCGAAAGCATAGTCACCAATGTATTCCGTACCGCTGGAAATACTGATTTCTTCCAAACTGATACATCCCCGAAATGCTGAGTTTCCTATATTGGTATCACCCCAGAGAATAACATCTCCCAGATCCCTGCATCCCTGGAATGCAGATTCTTCGATCACTTTACAGCTGCTTGGGATACTGACATCATCGATACTGGCGCAATTTTTAAAGGTATTCTTTCCAATACCAGTAATATCTCCCCAGATTATAACTGTCCTCATATTTTTACAGTTTTCAAAGGCAGATTCTCCAATATACGTCACGCTACTGGGGATGCTAATATCCTTTAAATTGTAGCAATCCTTAAACGTATTCTTTTCGATTATGACAGGATCGCCCCACATAATGACTGTTTTCAGTCTGGAGCAGCCTTCAAATGCCGATTCCCCGATATAGGTTGTTTCACCTGGAATACTGATTTCCTTCAACTCTTTGCATCCCTTAAACGCATATGCTCCAACGTATGTGATATCTGCCCAGTTGATCAGACTTTCTAAAACCGTGCAATTCTCAAAAGCACGATCTGCAATTCTGGTCACATCTCGTCCATCGATCTCTGAGGGGATTGAGATGGCACTCTGAGCCCGAGTATATCCAACAATCTCAACTTTGCCATCGTTCAGATAGCGATATTTTACGTCACGATAACTCATCACAGTTCCATCAGCAATTACAGGGGCGACAGTTGGTTCTTCTGCATTTATTGTCGTTGTATTTTCTATAGCAATTTCCGGGATTATGGCTGATATTTCCGGATACACAATATCAAGCTTATGGAGATAGAGCGTAATGCTTTCGTAGGTTTGACTTTCGACCAGGTTGGAGTACTCTTCGCCATTGCTGTCTTTGCTGAAGGTCAGCTTCATTATTGAATTTGGAGCGACATCCTGTGATGTAACTACATATTGCTTTAGAATATCGATATTCTCCGGATCAATGTAAATACCGTCATCGGGTACAAGATTTAGTCGAATGTTCCCCTGATTATAACTATCTCTGCGATCGCCTCCGAGGGAGGTATATCCGAAGCTGGCGATATTTTTACCAACATAATTTCGGATGAAATGAGTGTACTTATCCGGTGATGGGGAGGTAGGAATTAGCTCAAAGGTGATGGGATCACCAGCCATGGTTCCATCTAGACGGCGGACAGTCAGATCAATCTGTCTGATGTTTTGATAGTCGACGAGATTGCTATACTCTTTACCTTTGCTGTCTTTTGAGAAGTCATAATTTATTTCAGTATTCGGCGCTATATTCTGTCCGGTTACGACATACATCTGAAGTAACGATTCATCTTCGATATCAATGAACATGCCATCTTCTGCCACAAAGATAAACTCCAGATAACCGGCACCATATCTTTCCAACCGGTCGCCCCCCAAGGAGGTATATCCAAACCCAGCGACATTACGCCCTATGTAATCCTGCACATACCAAGTATACTTATCCGGCGATACATTGATAGCCACTGGCACATGAGGTTTCTGCCTGTTTCGCCTTTCTGAAGTCGCTTCCTGGATTACTTGTTCCAGTTCAGCATCAGTGAGTGAATCATAATCGATATCAAGAGCCAATGCTGATGTGAAATTCGTGATAGCCAACAAACAGACGAGAATGACAGTTATAGCCTTTTTCATGGGGATACCTCCTGTTTACTTAATTCTCATTATGCGCCAGAAGCGGACATCTGCAACCTTTCCACATTCACTGCAAACAAGGGTGTCAAAGAATCCGCCTGTCTCTAGTCGTTCGTAATCTGATGGATAGGCTTTCGATCGTACAGTTGACTTTCTCATGCAGTAAGGGCAGAGATATGTGTACTCCAAATTTGCCTGCAGAGCATCCTGTGAGATGATTTGATAAGTCATCCCAGGCATTTGCTTAGAATAATTATTTAACCCTTATCAAATTCACGCTCAAATGTTCCACTCTAGCCATGATTCAATCCACACCTTTTTATGAAATTACCCTAATCCTTCAAAATATATAGATTGAAATATCAAACAGTTGTCGTCATTACCAACTAATGTACATTAAGTGCCTGAGTTTCCTTCTTTATCTTTCTTTTCACAATAAAGATCCAAATCGCGCATATAAATATTGCAGCCACACAGATATAGAAAGCATAATAAGCTACTCCCGCCTTGCTTTGAACTCCTGATAGCATCCCCTTAGAACTAAAATAGGAGTCCATTAAATAACATAAGCCCCCCAACAGAGCATTAAAGATTAGAACCAGAACAGGTTTTTTTGCTAGCACAAGCATTCCAATCAGAATAGCAAAACCAGGAATTAATAAATACCAGATAATTTCTTCTTTCCCGGTAGTTTCATTTTGATAAATTTCTTCACTTGCCTGGTAGTTTATTTTTGCATATTCAAATAACGACAACTCTTTCAGATCTCGTGCAGTCAAATCAGTTTCAAACAAAAATTCATCTCCAAATCCTTCAAGAGTTCCCCGAAAGCTGCCAACTGTGTTAATGTAGGGAAGGAAAAACATCACGACTACTACCACTGACGCGAACAAGGTAAGAAAAATAGGCGTACGAACTCTATTTTGCATGGACATAGTTCTTTGATTCATCTAATAATTCCTCCCATTGCTTTTTATACAATAATATCGATAATATACTATGCTTTGTGGGTGCTTTGTATATGCAATGGGAATTACCAAGGTTGTGCAGAAACCTCAAAGGATTCAGTTACAAGGTCTTTGCTAACATGAAGTTCAAAGGGCACTGTTTCTCCAGCCTTCACGTTGTTGATAAAATTGGTATCGCCACCAAGCAACTGACCGTTTTGATCTCTGAATACTACAGTGATAGCTATCGTAGACTGATTATAATCGTTCGGGTTGTAGAGCTCTCCAATTATCTTGTCGTTTTTAAGTTTGAAACTCTTGATTTCGAAAGGAATATACACGGCATGATCAAGTTTCGAAGTGCTTACAATATGCCAGTCATCATCAGGTTCAACATAAGATACCTCAATGGAAGCCGGAGTTTCATCAATCTGACTTCCTTGACCAGCGTAAATAGTGTCCTGGCCAGGATATATCACGTTCAAGACTTGATCTGTTGTTGAGATCAATCCACCGTCAGCGTCTCTGACTGTGATACGGAATGCGGGCAAATAGACTGCCTTATCAGTCATATTGTTATGCGCAATAAACGAATATTTCAGATATCCATTGACTATCTGATAACCGCATTCTTTAATAGTGACCAGTTCAGTGGGAACAGCAGATTCCTTGCTTTTCTCTACAGAGGGAATCTCCTTCGAGGTGAGGGCAGTTATGATTTCTTCTTCAAGCTTCTTCTGATCAGATGCAGAAAGACTAGATGAAGTACGAACAAGCATAGTCCCTACAACTATATGAGAGCCAGAAGACAATGCACCACCATCGAAAGAGGCTAAATAACGATTACGTTTTTCAGCGTCAGCCACTGTAGCATAAACTTCGATACTTCCACCACTGCTAGTTCCGGCATCAATTACATCTAGATCGGGTTTGTTTGCATTTGCAGGATTGACAAGAGGACTTGAGAAGTAAATCTGGGCAATATATCCGCCCTGTTTGCCTAGCTGACCATTTGGATCATTATCCTCTGTGGCCGCAGCAATTTTCGCAATGTAAGGGACTGTTAAAAGTCGCTCAATAACGAATTCTTCTGTTGGCGCGGTTACTAACGGATTATCAGTCTCAAGGGATGTTGGAGATGCACTAACCCCAGAAACAATCTCTTTTAACAGTTCTATCTGATCATCTTTCTTCTTGTTGTCAGTAGCTAAGTTTTCGATCTGAGATGCTTTGTCTGCAAGGGCGGTGGTTAAAGTTTCAATTTGACCAACTTTATCTGCAGCATCAGTACTTAATGCTTCAATTTGGCTGTCTTTTTCTTTAGTGGTGGCATTGAGCATTTCAATTTCGTTGACTTTTTCGGCGACATCGGCGTTCAGAGTTTCAATCCGCTCTGCTTTATCTGTGACATCGACCTTCAGAGTTTCAATCTGACTAGTCTTATCAGCGACATCGGCGTTCAGGGTTTCAATCTGATGAGCCTTATTAGCGACTTCGGTGTTCAAGGTTTCAATCTGACCAGCCTTATCAGCGACATCTGCGTTTAGAGTCTCAATCTGATGAACCTTATTAGCGATTTCGGCGTTCAGAGTTTCAATCTGACCATTCTTATCTGCGACATCGGCGTTCAGAGCTTTAATCTGACCAACCTTATCAGCAACATCGGCGTTCAGAGTTTTAATCTGACCAGCCTTTTCGGCAACGTCAGCGATCAGCACTTCGATTTGCTTGGTTTTATCTGCATTGTTTGTGAAGTAGACTATGCCTAGTGCGATCGCAATGATAGCTAAGATTGATATGACGGATATCGTAACGCTTTTATTCATCAAAAATACCTCCAATAATCTTTTAACAAAAACCATGTGTTTTTACTAATTCGATAGGGCAAAGTTGCATGTATCGAATCTATTTAATCGAAACTAAGCTTCTGCTGTTTCTTCATAATTATATCTTGCTCTACCAAAACAATGTAGCCTTCCTCAAGCACTAATCCTTCACCTTTAGGGTTTCTTGTCGCATTAAGCTCGTAATGCTGGTCGTATCCAAGGTGCCAGGAACCATCAGATGTAAACTTTTCTTTCGTAAGATAAATCTTCAAGTCTCCACCAGATGCAGTACCCGCAAATGCATTGTACTTACCAGCAGGAATCTCTCCATTTTCACCGACTTCATAAACGCCAGTGGGGACTAATGTGCCATCCGGAAGTTCATACTTAATATAATCAGATGATTTGAATGGAGTCGTACTTATAAGAAGTGAACCACTTTCTAAAAGCAAGAAATTACCTTCACCTAATCTAACACTCTTGGGTTCATCCCCAACTCCAAAGTAATCATCGGAAAGATATTCCCCATATCGGCCAGAAGGCGCTGAATCATGCTGTGCTCTGTCTACATAGACATGTAGTCTTGTCGTATAACCACTGTCTCCCGCTTCTACGCAAGCCATATAATATCTACCTGGAGCCAAGTCAATACCTACTAAATACTGCCCCTCTGCTAGAGGAAAAGGTTCAGCTTCAGCCCTTGAGTTGTACTCGTTGTCAACCTTCTGTTTCAAAGTCGATAGGTCTTCAAACGACATAGCACTCAAGTCAGCATCATTAGCGAAGGCTGCGGAGAACGTAATGCATGTAAGAACAGCAACCAGAAGCAAGGAAATATACTTTCTCATCTGAATGTACCTCCTAATTTTTTTCTTTAGGTTTGCCGCATTATAACACAGGCTGGTGAATCACTCAAGTGAACTTGTCAGATAAACTGGACACGGAGGGGGTATAAATTGGACAGAACATAGGAGAATAGCACAACTTGTAGCGCGCGACATTCGCATTGTAGAGGTCAGCGGTTTGATTCCGCTATGCTCTACGTAAAAACTCCTTACTTAATCAAGGGATTTTTTCATTTTACAGCCAAGGAGGAGCAGAGATAACTATAGACATGATATACCGGCATTGATATTAAGCAAATCGCTTGATATAAACCACCTTCGTTTCGTTTGCAAGTTGCTCTGTCACCAGTCTTTGTAGCAGTTGGTAAGCTAGTAAGACTGTATATTGACACAAGCATTCCCTTTAAGACTTGATCACATAGTAACACGGGCTACACAAGTACACAAGGGCTCCCTCTTTAGCGAAACACTCCTGTCTGTTATAATTTATAGACAGAGGATAAATGACAATCGGAATTTATTGTGAGCAGGAGGATTTGGAAGATGGCAAATAACTACAATTACCAATCCTCATTCCTTGCTGATGGTGGCAATAGTGACTAAGCTTCGATGTGTTGTAGAACGAATCACCTTTCGCAGTGAGAGCAATGGTTACTCCGTGATCAAGACGCGGGTAAAGGGGTATTCAGATCTCATTGCTGTCGTTGGCAACCTTATGGATGTGCACATCGGCTCCGTTTTACTCGTGACAGGTGATTGGAAGGTTGACAGCAAGTTTGGCAGACAGTTCGTAGCCACTGAATGGGAAGAAACGCTCCCTGCGACCGTATATGGCATTGAGAAGTACCTGGGCAGCGGTCTCATTAAGGGAATAGGCCCTAAGTTCGCCAGGAAGATCGTCGAACAATTCGGTGACCAAACGCTCGACATCATCGAAACAGAGCCATCCAGGCTGATTGAGGTGCCCGGGATTGGTGAACGCCGTGTCGCCCTGATCAGCGCTGGCTGGCTGGCACAAAAAGAGATCAAGAACCTCATGCTTTTCCTCCAATCCCATGATGTATCCACTGCGCATGCCGCCAGAATCTATAAGGCATATGGCAACAACAGCATCGCAGTCATGAACGAGAACCCTTATCGCCTCGCAGATGACATCTGGGGGATCGGGTTCAAAACTGCTGATACGATCGCGATGAAGCTGGGCATGGAGAAAGAAAAGTTCGCCCGCTGCCGCAGCGGTTTGATGTACACACTCAATAAGCTCTCCGAAGAAGGGCATTGCTTTGCCTTCCGAAGCCAGCTGATCACAAAAGCCCGTGAACTGCTTGAGGTTGACGAGCCCATTCTCAATATGAGTCTGGACGAAATGCACCGCGTCCAGGATGTGATCATCGAAAAGAATGTGATTGAGCTCTCTGAGGGAGAAGACCATCAGGTCTTTGCTGACGCAATCTACCTTCCACCATTCTACTTCTCCGAGTTAGGCGTCGCGAAAAGGCTGTCATCCTTGCTGCACAAAGGACGAGAGAAGACCATCCTCAACCCGGATCACATTATCAAAGCTGTGGAAGAACAATCCGGGATCACGTACGATGATGTGCAGCTGCAGGCAATTCAGTGCGCTATTTCTTCCAAAGTCATGGTTCTGACAGGAGGTCCCGGCACAGGGAAAACCACAACCACCAACAGCATCATCAAAATCTATCAGGCCAGCGGAAGCACAATTATCCTGGTTGCCCCAACAGGCCGTGCGGCAAAACGCATGACAGAAACAAGCGGTATGCAGGCAAAGACGATTCATCGCTTGCTCGAATACCAGCCAGCCACGGGCTATAAGCTCAATGAAGAGAATCCCTTGAAAGGTGATGTGATGATCGTTGACGAGTGCTCCATGATCGATGTCATGCTCATGTACAACCTGCTCAAGGCTGTGCCCGATCATATGACGGTCATCCTTGTTGGGGATATCGATCAGTTGCCCTCCATCGGGGCAGGCAACATCCTCCGAGATATCATTGCATCCGAAACGATACCGATGGTTAAGCTTGAACGCATCTTCCGTCAAGCGCAGGGCAGCCGCATCGTCATGAATGCCCATAGGATCAACAAAGGCGAATATCCAGAGGTCAACAACAGCAAAGGAACCGACTTCTTTTTTATCAATGATGAAGAACCGGAAAGTGTATCCAAGCAGATCGTCCAGCTTTGCCAGCAAAGGCTGCCTGCCGCCTATCACCTCAATGCCGTCAGTGATATTCAGGTGCTAACCCCCATGCAGCGAGGGGTTGTTGGCGCTGTGTCCTTGAATAAAGAGCTTCAAAATGCGCTGAACCCGCAAAGCCAGTTATTGAGGCATGGAGGCACCGAGTACCGCCTGCATGATAAGGTCATGCAGATCAGGAACAACTACGACAAAGCCGTGTTCAACGGAGATATCGGCCTGATCAGCGCTGTCGATACAGAAGAACGGGAACTGATCGTATCGTTTGACGGTGAAGAAGTTCGGTACGATATCAGCGAACTGGATGAACTCATGCTGGCTTATGCCACAACTATCCACAAGGCTCAGGGCAGCGAGTATCCTGTTGTCGTCATGCCGGTGTTGATGACGCATTATGTTATGCTGCAACGCAACCTCATCTATACAGGCATAACCCGGGCGAAGAAGCTCCTGGTAATGATTGGGTCTAAGAAAGCATTGGCCTTGGCGATCCGGAATAATGCCGTTTTACAACGAAATACCCGCCTAACAAGCAGATTGCAGGACTTGTCTGGATATAAGACAAAAGCGTAAAAATGGGCATATAAAAAAGACCTCCAGCCGGACAAGCATCCGAACTGGAGGTTTCTGGTTCAAGTATTCAGTTGTAGGGTCCCCTGACGCTTACGGTGTGCTGATTACAGTCAGCTCCCTGACCGCCGCTTCAATCTCATCGACATCAACCTTATAGCCTTTCTTGGCCAGCTGTCCTTTCACGTACATCAGCTTTTCCTTACCCGCTCCTGCGCCGTAGAGCTGCTCGGCGGCATACACCGCTACCAACACGGCAGCCCGTAGCATTTCCTGCTGCTGGGCAGACGTCCTCGCCTGGATCCAGGGAATCAGCTTGTGCGTAATCAGGGCAGCCAGGATACCAAGGACCGCCTGAAAGATCGGTGTCAGGTCAATGGCAGGGGCTTCGAAGTTGGCAGTTGTCCCCTCTGCCATGGACACAGAGGCAAGCAGGACCAGCATCAGGGAAACCAGGATCATCAGAATCTTCTTCATGTGGGTTATCCTTTCACTTTTTAGGGAACTCAGGCAGAGCCAGGAGTTCCTCAATTCTCGAGCTCGCAATATGGTTGTATCCCCGGGCTTGATAAGAGGCATAAGTGCTGGCAATGGATTCCTTCATCCCGCTGGGGCAATAACCATGCTCCAGCTTGAACATGCAGTAGGCGCGTTCGATGTTGTCGCGCTGCAGATCCGCGATGCTGTCATCCATCGTCGTCATTCGGGAGCCCAGCCCTTCCAGCTTATCCAGAACGGTCTGTCGATATTCCTTGTCTGTCTTCAGCGTCTCAGCGATGGCTCTTTGCCGTTGGGCTTTGCGTTCACGGCGCAGCCCCATCAGCGGCTTTAGCACGGCCATCCAGCCAATGATAGCGCCAGTGAGCGAAGCGCTGATAGCAATCAGGGCTTTCAGTTGTTCAGCCATTCCCCTTCCCCCATTTCTGCTGGATCGATTACTTTATCCATGCCCCAGCACCTCCTGGATCAGACCAAGTGC
>JAEWRJ010000056.1 GCA_023460055.1 Bacillota bacterium
GCCTTGTCGATCTCAGGACCCGCCAGGCGATAGCTGCAGCCGGCGATCCATCCGATGAACATGGCAGGCACAACGACCCAGAACATGCACAGCGTTACAAGCACCACGACGGTCAGGGGCAGTTTGGCCGCCACCTTCCCCTCCCGGTAGATTTCCAGCCTGTTGCGGTTGCCCTTTTCGACCAGCCTGGCCAAGGCGTTGGCGGCAGTTTCAAACAGGTTTCCGCTGACCCGGTGCTTTCTCTCCGCTTGCCTGGATTCTGTCTTCGCCTGCGCCTTATCCTGGGGCTGTTCTCCTGTTCCCTCCGCGCGCCTGGTCTTCCCCTCGCGCTCCAGATAGACGATTGCTTCCAGCATGTCCCACTCGTTGAGTTCCAGGGCTTCCTTGGCCTCTTCGTAGCTCACCTGCGCTCTCTCGCGCAGCTTTTCCGTCATTTCAAAGTGATCCATTGTTTCCTCCTCCGCCCCTTGGGGCTTGATCGTTTCGACAGGGTTATCATAAGGCTGTTTGATTAAACACAAAGAGCAATGACATGAATGTTGGATTAAAAGTTAAATGTGAGTTTTCTCATAATGCTCTCAGCCTTGTACTTAGCTTATAGAAACGATATAATATGCCCAGAACACAAAGGGGGCAAGAGCATGTCTGAAATCCAGGAGCGCACAAATTTTATCTGGGACGCCATCGATGAGGACCTCAAAAGCGGCCGCTGCACCAAGGTGCATACCCGCTTTCCTCCCGAGCCCAACGGCCATCTGCATATCGGACACTGCAAAGCGCTGGTGACAGACTTCGGTACGGCCGAAAAATACGGCGGGCTTTGCAATCTGCGCTTTGACGATACCAATCCTGCCAAGGAAGAAACCGAGTACGTCGAAGGCATTATGAATGATATCCGCTGGCTTGGCTTTGATTGGACGGGCGGTTTGTACTACGCCAGCGAGTATTATGAGCAGTGCTACCAGATCGCGGAAGACTTCATCACGCGCGGCCTGGCCTATGTGGATGAATTGAACGCCGAGCAGATGCGCGAGTACCGAGGCACGCTGTCAGAGCCCGGCAAAAACAGCCCATGGCGCGACCGGCCAGCCGAAGAGAGCCTTGACCTGTTCCGCCGGATGCGGGCTGGCGAGTTTCCCGAGGGGCGCTACATCCTGCGCGCCAGGATCGACATGTCTTCCCCCAACATCAATATGCGCGACCCGGCGATGTACCGAATCCTCTATAAGGAACATCACCGCACGGGCAGCGAATGGTGCATCTACCCGATGTATGATTACGCCCATCCGCTGGGAGATGCTATTGAGGGCATCACGCACTCGCTTTGCTCGCTGGAGTTTGAAGATCACCGACCGCTGTATGACTGGGTGGTTGAGAACGCGGGCTTCCGCAAGCCGCATGAGGACAAGCACGGTGACCTCAGCCATGGCCCCCGTCAGATCGAGTTTGCCAGACTGAACCTCACCCGGACTGTGATGAGCAAGCGCTACCTGCGAAAGCTGGTGGAAGAGAATTATGTATCGGGCTGGGATGATCCCCGCATGCCCACCCTCAGCGGCTTGCGCCGCAGGGGCTATACCCCCGCTGCGATCCGCGATTTTATCGAACGAATCGGCTTAAGCAAGGCTGACAGCGTAGTGGATCTGGCACTGCTGGAACATTGCCTGCGTGACGATCTGGGCGGCAAAGCCCCCCGCGTGATGGCGGTGCAAAAGCCTCTGAAGATCATTTTAACTAACTGGGATGTGGGAAGGACTGATACCCTCACGATGGAAAACCATCCCGACCACCCCGACATGGGCAGCCGTGAGGTAAGCTTCGGACGAGAACTCTACATTGAATCCGACGATTTCATGGAGGATCCGCCCAAGAAATTCTTCCGCCTGCGGCCCGATGGCGAGGTTCGTCTGAAGGGCGCCTACATTATCCGCTGCGACGAAGTGATCAAGAACGCGGACGGCAGCATCAGCCACCTGCTTTGCTCTGTCGACCTGGACAGCCGTTCCGGCAGTCCAGGCGCTGAACGCAAGGTCAAGGGCACACTGCACTGGGTCAACGCGAAGGAGTGCGTCCCCCTCACCTTCCGTCTTTATGAACCGCTCCTGAATGACGATAACGGCGATGACGAAACCGATAAAAAGGACTTTATTTCAAGGCTCAACCCGGGCAGCCTGACTGTGCTGGAAGGCTTTGGTGAAAAATCGCTGGAAGCGGCCAAACCGGGAGAAACATTCCAGTTCCTGCGTCTGGGCTATTTCTGCAATGACAAGGATTCCAAAGATGGGCACAGCATGTTCAACCTCACCGTCGGATTAAAGGACAGCTATAAACCCTGAACTATAAGGAGGCCCGATAGATGACCAGCGTTCGCACGCGCTTTGCCCCCAGCCCTACCGGTTACCTGCACCTTGGCGGTCTGCGTACCGCCTTATTTACCTATCTGTTTGCCCGTAAAAACGGCGGAAGGTTCATCCTGCGCATTGAAGACACTGATCAGGAGCGTGAAGTGCCTGGCGCTGTGCAGCTGATTTATGATTCGCTGCGCGCGGCAGGACTGGATTATGATGAAGGCCCTGATGTCGGCGGCGAATACGGCCCCTATATCCAAACCCAGCGCAAGGACATGTATCTGCCCTATGCCCTCCAGCTGGTTGAATCCGGACACGCCTATCCCTGCTTTTGCACCAAGGAGGAACTGGAGCAGCGGCGTGAGGCTGCCGCCGCGCGGGGAGAGACATTTAAATATGACAAGCACTGCCTCAGTATCCCGCGAGAAGAAGCCAAGCGCAGAATGGAATCCGGTGAGCCCTGCGTGATCCGCCAGAACATCCCGGCAGAGGGAACCGCCTCCTTTGACGACCTTCTCTTCGGTCATATCGAAGCGGAATGCTCTACGCTTGACGACAACGTGCTGATCAAGCAGGACGGCCTGCCCACCTATAACTTTGCCAATGTCGTCGATGATCACCTGATGAGCATCACCCACGTGACGCGCGGCACCGAATACCTGTCAAGCGCGCCCAAGTACAACCTCCTGTATCAGGCATTCGGCTGGACGCCTCCCGTTTATATCCATCTGCCTGTAGTCATGAAGGACGCGACGCGCAAGCTGTCCAAACGCTACGGCGATCCTTCGTTTGAAGATCTGCTGGCCATGGGCTTTGTGCGCGACGCGATCATCAACTTTATTGCGCTGCTGGGCTGGAGCCCCGGAAACGACAGGGAATTTTTCACCAAGGAAGAGCTGATCGAGGCTTTTGATGAAAAGGGGCTTAATAAATCCCCCGCCATTTTCAACATGGACAAGCTTGTGTGGTTTAATACCGAGTACATCCGCCGCCTCTCCTCCGAAGAGTATCTGGAGACGGTGACCCCCTGGTTTGACCAGGCGCTCGAAGGCACCAGCATGGACTACCGCCGCCTGGCCGAACTGATGCAGGGCCGCACAGAGGTATTCAACCGGGTACCGGATATGGTGCGCTTCTTAAAGGATATGCCCGAGTATGACAATGAGCTGTATGTCAACAAGAAGCAGAAATCCTCTCTTGAAAGCAGTCTGGAGGCCCTTTGTTTCATTCTTCCCGTGCTGGAAGGCATAAATGATTGGCAGGAAGGCGTCATTCATGACAGCGTGATGCAGGCCATCGCCGGATCAGGCCGCAAAAATGGCCAGGTTCTGTGGCCGCTTCGCATTGCCATCAGCGGACTGGCAAGCACACCCGGCGGAGCCATTGAGATCGCCTGTCTGCTGGGCAAGCAGGAAACGCTGTCAAGAATAAACCGGGCGATGGAAAAGCTCAGCGTATAGCCTTCCCGCGAATGCATCAATAGAACAAACCCAGTGGGCGGCATGCTTGTATGCCGTCCCCGTCTATGTTAAGGTATAGCCAAACTCGGAAAGGAGCGGACGATGGACAACAGGATCATTCACAGCTGGGATGAACTGCAATCCGCCGTCTTTGACGGGGTGTGGGATGAATCCATACGCCGCTACCGCAACAACCGTGTATTTCGCGGCGTCAAGGATATGCATTGGGATCTGATCCCCACACTCAACCGGGTGTGCCGGCACAACCTGGGCCTGGAAAAGCAGATACTGCGCAGCTTCCGCAAGTATGGCTACGCTGATCTGCGAAGCGCTGATTCTCTCTGGCAGCTGCTCGCTACAGGACAGCACTTCGGGCTGCCCACCCGCCTGCTTGACTGGAGCTATTCCCCTTTGGTGGCCGCTCACTTTGCCACCGAGGATACCGTTGCCTACAACCGCGATGGCGCGATCATCGCGGCTGATATGGAAGTGATCAACAGCCTGCTGCCAATGGCGCTGAAAGATCTCCTGTCAACCAATGGGGCCAACGTGTTTTCACATGAAATGCTCGACCGGGCAGCGCCTACGCTTGAAAAGCTGAAAGCTTTATCCGATCAGCCATTCGGCTTGTTCTTTGAGCCGGCGTCGACCGTTAGCCGCATTGAGAACCAGTACGCCCTGTTTTCCCTGTCAAGCGACGCGCAAACGATGATCGACAGGCTTCCGGGTGCCGGGAACGCCTTTACCCGCATTGTCATCCCGCGCGAGGTGAAGCTTGAGATACGCGATAAGCTTGACTACATCAATATCTCCGAACGCATGCTCTATCCCGGTCTTGAAGGGGTGTGCAGATGGATCTCAAGGCGTTACGCCCCACTTGGGCCCCAATACAACCTGAGGGCTCAGGACGGCGAAGTTATTAAACAATTCGAAGGAGAGGAAGAACCGACATGAACCTATCCGAAATACTCGGAGACCTGTTTTCAGGCGTCACATTTCTGTTCAGCGCTGCCGGCATCAAAACGCTGGTCATGTTCATCATTGCGGGCGTGCTGATCTACCTGGCCATCAAGAAGGACTACGAACCGGCGCTCCTGCTGCCCATCGGCTTCGGCGCCATCCTGGCTAACCTGCCCCCTATGCTGATGGCAGGCGGCGGAACGGCAGTTGCCGCAGTCCTTGGCACAGCTGAAGAGCCCGGTTTTTTGAGGGTCCTTTTTAACGCGGGCATTGCCAATGAGCTGTTCCCTGTGCTCATCTTTATTGCCGTCGGCGCGATGATCGACTTCACCCCCCTGTTGAAAGACCCTTCGATGATCTTCTTCGGCGCAGCGGCGCAGTTCGGTATCTTCACCACCTTCCTGGTGTCCATCCTGCTGATTCCCCTGGTCATCCCCGGCGCTGATGACAATCTGGTCCTGCGTTTGGCCAGCGCCATCGGCATCATCGGCGCGGCTGACGGCCCGACCACGCTGTATGTGGCCAATCACTTCAAGCTGGTTGATTACATGGCGCCCATCTCAGTCGCCGCCTACAGCTACATGTCGCTTGTCCCTGTCATCCAGCCCCCGGTGATCCGCGCGCTGACCACCAAAGCCGAGCGCCAGATCCGCATGGATTATCAGGAAGGCCGCTCCTCCAAAACGGCGCTGATCTTCTTCCCCATCATCGTTACGATCGTGGCGGGTATCCTGGTTCCCATGTCCGCCCCGCTGGTCGGCTCCCTGATGTTCGGCAACCTGATCCGCGAGTGCGGCGTGCTGGAACGTCTGTCCAAAACCGCGCAGAATGAGCTGGCCAACCTGGTCACCATTCTGCTGGGTATTTCGATCGGTTCCACCATGGTGGCTAATAACTTCCTGCGCTGGGATACAGCGCTGATCATGGGCCTGGGTCTGTTTGCCTTCGTGTTTGACACTGCCGGCGGCGTGCTGTTTGCCAAGTTCCTTAACCTGTTCCGCAAGAACAAGGTCAACCCGATGATCGGCGCCGCAGGCATTTCAGCCTTCCCAATGAGCGCGCGTGTCATTCAGAAGATGGCCAAGGAGGAAGACCCCTACAACTTCATCCTCATGCAGGCCATCAGCGCCAACGTTTCGGGCCAGCTGGGCTCCATCATCGCCGGCGGCATGGTGATCACGCTGGTTTCCATGCTGCTGTGACAGGAGGTAAATAAAGCAATGACTGTTTTTACAAAGGGTTTAATTGTCACCGGTATCGGCTTATCAGGCGTGTTCCTGATCCTCGCCCTGTTCTTTGTTTCTATCAAACTGCTGCAAAAGATAGGCCCCAAGGAATAATCCTGCCGGTTTATCCCAAAGACCCGAATGAAACATGCTCATTCGGGTCTTTCGCAACCTGAAGGCGCGGATTGCATAAAAAAAGAGCGCGCGGCTTGGTGGATTGCGCGCTTTATGGATGCTATCATGAGATCATCAACGATGAGGAGGGATCTAGGATGAGCTTCGGACAAAACCTTCAGTTTCTGCGAAAGATGCGAAATAGCATGACCCAGGAAGCGCTGGCTGACAGGATGGGCGTCAGCCGCCAGACCGTATCTAAATGGGAGCTGGACAGCGCATACCCCGAGATGGATAAGCTGATCGAGTTGTGCGCCCTGTTCTCTTGCACGATGGACCAGCTGATCAGGGAGGACATGAACATGGGCAGTGATTCCTATTCCCCCATTGTATTGACCGATGTGCCGGCTCTTCGTTATATCCGCTACGCCGTGATCAGCCGTGAACCAGAGGATGACGCGATCAATCATGTGCTTGGCTGGGCCAGAGATCTGAAAATAAGCCAGCCTGAGATCATCGGGTGGGATTTTCCCTGCCTCTCTCAGGAGCAGATCAATGTATACAACATGCACGGCTACGCGGCCGCCCTGCTGCTGCCTCAAGGGCTCGAACTGCCTGAGGGCAAGGCGGAGGTGATCTGCCAGAAACCGCAGAGCTACCTCAAAATCACCATCACAGATCCCATGCGCTCCCCCTTCACGCTGATCCCTAATGCCTATCAGCTGATCAAGGCGCATATGCGCATCAATGCCGTCAAGGCGCTTTACGATGACCCTTGTGTCCTTCCATGCTTTGAAAAGACTTATGAGAAGGAAGGCATCACCTATATGGATGTACTGATCGCCGTAAAAGATTAAGCAGCCTCATGCAAGCGGCCGGAAGAATGATGATCAGAATTAAGGTTCGGGAATGGCTCTTGGGGCTTCATGTTGCTTATCAACAATATTTTTCACCCAAATACCGCTTTTCACAATGCTGACGCCCAGTACAAGCTTGATTATTCCGGCCAATTCGCATAAGGGATACAAAAGCTCAATGGGCAGGGCTGTATAATGAATAAGTACCCTGGCCAGCGGGATATTGATCACCCATACATAGGCGGCATCAAATATGAAAGTCATCAGCGTCGAACCGCCCGAGCGCAACGTAAAATAACAGGCATGAGAAGTTGCGTACATGGGCATAAATACCGCCATGGTCAGTATGAATTTGCTCGCAAGGTCACGGACATCCTGCCCTACATTGGTATAGAGCATGGGAAACAATGAAGAGAACGCTGCCATCAGGCTGCCGACCACCACGCATATCGCGACACTGAAGCCAATCAGGCGCCACACATCCCGTTTGGCCTCCGTCATGCGGTTAGCGCCAAGATGCTGCCCGATCACAATGGCAATGGCATTGCCCATCGCCAGGAAAAACATGTTAAACAGGTTATTGATCGTCGTAGCGATATTCATCGCGCCAAGCACGTTAAGCCCGCGCAGGGAATAGGTCTGCACCAGCGTCGCCATGCCTACCGACCACAGGAACTCATTGAACAGTAGCGGCGCGCCTTTTCGAAGAACAGACTTTAACAGCCGGAAAGGCACCTTCAGCGTACGGTATACGCCCCGCATAAACTCAAACCGCCCGCCTCCGCGCACATGCACAGCATACAGGATGATGGCAAGCTCCACAAAGCGGCTCGCTATCGTGGCAATGGCCGCGCCTTGCACACCCATGCGCGGGAAGCCCAGGTGGCCGTAAATCAAAACATAGTTGCCGACGAGGTTGACCAAAACAGCCGCGATGCCGGCCTTCATGGGCAAAACGGTCTCTCCTGACTCCCTCAGCGTGCCAGAATAGGCGATGGTGAAAATGAAGGGGATAAAGCCGACCATGATGATATGGATGTAATCGATTGCGAAGCCCATCATTCTCTGCGCTGAAGCGGGATCTCCATCCCCTTGAAGGAACTGGCTGATGAGAGAAGGACCAAAGCCCAGGATCGCGACAAAGGCGGAGATCAGAATGGAAAAGCTTATCCAAAGCTTGATCCTGAATGTGTTGCGTACGCCTTCCATATCCCCCGAGCCAAAAAATTGCGCGCCGAAAATACCGGGGCCGGATACGCCGCCGAAAATGCACAGGTTAAAGACCATCACCAGCTGATTGGCGATGGCTACGCCGGATATCTCATCCGTTCCCAGCTGGCCGACCATGATATTATCCAGCATATTGACAAAGTTGGTCACAAACAGCTGGATAATGATGGGTAACACCAATCTGACAACCATGGCGTAAAAGGCCCTGTCCCCAATAAAAGCGCGCTTAAAACGCTGCGAAAGACTCAAACAATTTCCTCCCATACCCGGACATAATCATACATCATGACGGTCGCGGCGGCGGCCGCGTTGAGCGATTCCGCCCCGCCCCGCATCGGCAGCTTCAGCCGCCGCGAAGCCATATCCATGACCTCTTGGGATAGGCCCGCCCCCTCGTTCCCGATCAGCAGGCATACCCTGGACGCAGTACGCTCGCGTTTAAAAAAGGGCTTGCCGTCAAGGGCTCCGGCGATGATATCATAGCCTTCAAGCCTCCGCAAGCCCTCAGGAAGGCTTTGAAGCGCGCATACAGGGACACGGAAGACGGAACCCATGGAAGCCCGCAGCGCCTTGGGCGAGAAGGGGTCAGCGCAGTCCGCGTCTGTCATCAGGCCGGTGAAGCCCGCCGCGTCCATGCTGCGGATGATGGCGCCGACATTGCCGGGATCCTGCAGCGCGTTGAGCGCGACGATCCGGTCACCCAGATCGTCCGGCGAGGCGTTTTGGGTTAAACGGCAAAGCGCGGCAATTCCCTGAGGCGTTTTGGTATCCGATATTTGCAGAAAAAAACGCTCAGGCAAAGCATAAACAGGCAGACCGCTGCGCAGGAACCTTTCAAAACGCGTTTGCATGCCCTCCATCACCAGGATGGACAGCGCGGCGCCTTCCCGGATAGCCTCCCCTGTCAGGTGATCGCCTTCCGCCAGAAAACGGCCTTGCCGCCTACGTTCCGCCCTTGTTGTAAGGCCGCGCAGGTCTTTGACCTGCGCGGCTGTTATGTGTATCAAATCTCTCACAGCAGTGAGGAGGAAAGAGGCATCGCGGCGCATAGTCCGCGTATCGCGTTCATATCCATGCCCTGGCGTTTCGCGTAGGGAATAATAAACCCGGCAAAAGCGTAATCAAGGGCCGAGGCAATACCGCCCTCCAGCAAGGTCTGCGCCGGACTGAGATATTTCAGTATATCGCGCTTCAAGCTGAGCGGCAGGCGGCGCTTCACCACCTTTTCAGCCCCGGCAAGCAGGCTCAGCGCGTCCGCGGGGATCTCTCTGCACGCTTCCCTGATGGCACGGCATAGCGACTCCTTGCGGATACAGGTACCCGAACGCAGAGCCATTTCCATCATAAACCCGGGCGCGGGCCTGACCTGAACGCGCGGCAAGACAGTACTTTCCCCAACGATCAAGCGGGAATATACAGCGCTGTCTTTATTTGATATTCCTTGACCCCCTTGATACAGAGCAAACACGGCGGCGTCGCCTCCGGGCAGAATAACAGGCTCCTCTCCGGCGGAGCACTCAACCATGGCCGCACCTAAAGCGCGGCACAGCAGGCGGGCCGCCAATCTCTCATCCCCAACATCATCGCCTTCAAAGGCAACTTGAGGAAAACTCATAACCATGATCAATAGGCTCGAGGCATCAACCTTTGACACTGCAAAACCCGCTCCGCCCAAGGCTTGAGCCACAAGCTTGGATGCCTTCTCAAAGCTGCATTCATCTCCAAGGCCGGGAGCGGCATAGCACCCGCCTGAAGAGAGCGTTTCCATTTCCTTGATCAGTGCCGCTCGCTGCTCATCCAGCATAGCGCACTGCCCCTTCATCTGCTCCAAAGCCTCTGAAAGCGCCTGCTTTTTGTGCTCAAGCTCATCCGCCTGCCTGCCTCCCAACGATAGGGCTTCCTTGAACATATCGGCGCGGTTGTGCTGCAAGCGATCAAGTTCCATGACCAGGGCCAGCCGCTCTGCCTCCAGCTCATTGAGCTGCTGGTGAACAACTGCCTGCATGGCCTTCGCCCCTTCATCCGACAGCTGCTCGCACAGCGCCTGAGCGGCTCCGTCCATCGACAGGAAGCTGTTAAGCGCCTGCTTTCTGCTTTCACTTCCATTCCAAAGTTGGCGGAGCGCTTGCTTAAACTGCTCCGCGGGGTTCTCTACGGGGTGCAGATTATGAGCATTATTCAGGCTGACGGAGGGCTCCTGCGGACGGCCGTTGCGGCGCACCTCACGATCGACCACTGATGATAGGCTGAGCGAATCCCGCCGGGCGCCGGCGGGCTTATGCCCGCTGACGCGTATTGGAGCGCCGGAGAGCTTTGCTGCCCTATGCGCAGGTTCCGGCTCAGCTGCCGGCGCTTCAAACGCGGGATCTTCGTCCTTCACATCGAGCAGCGGGCTGATGGCAGCCTGAAGCTCCAGTATTTTATCCTTCGCGCTCATCTGCGGGGCAGGCGCTACATCCGCAATTTTTGTCTGCACAGATGGAATGGATGCCTGAAGCTCGGTATACTCATCCGCCGGTTTCACCGATTCCGCAACTTCTTCCGGTTCCTCGGTATTTCCCTGTACAGGCTTGTCATCCGCCGCTTTCGCGCTCATAATCGGAGCAGGCCAATAATACAGCTTCTCCCGCCCATCGGGCATCGTCACGCAAAACAGCCGGCTGTTATCAGGCGCAATACAGCTCAGAGGTGCCGCGGGTTCTGCGCTGCCCGCATCAAAAGGCCCTTGAATATGTCCGCCTTTGCGAAGATAGTAATTGACGGTATCAGGCTGAGCCGCTCTGCCCTCCGCGACCACCTCATATATCTCCGCCTCGCTCAGCTCACGGATAGCATCCGAGTAAATCACATAACGGTTCACCTCGCCTGCGCTTGGCGAATAGTCCTTGTTATTGCGCACCTTGCTGATCTCGGCAGGCACGCTGCGCAGGTCGATCAGGCACAGATGGCCCAGTTCTCTCATACGCTCTTTAAAACTGTGCTGCTCCGCCCTGTCAGGAACGACCCGCAAAAAACCTTCGTCGCCCAAAGTGTCAATATCTTCCTGGGGTATGCCGCCTTCCTCGCTCAGCAAGGGACGAACACGAAACAGGGCACGCTGGGTATTGTCTTCCTCAATAGCCGCCAAAAAAAGTCCGCCGGAAAACTCCATGAAAACCCTCCATAAAAAATAAATCCAAAAAAGAATAAACCTTACCTATTGGTTTATTTTATGCGCAAGCGCCCTGAACGTCAAGAGATATCAAGCGTTTCGGGTGATTTTAATGCCTAATTTCTGCATATATTGTAAATATTCTCAAAACGCGATATCGTATCATCTGTATAGAAACGAAAGGGGTATTTTCATGCGGCAGAGAGGCGCCATCATAAAAAGACAGGTTGACCTGATCAGCGTGGCGGAAGTGGCTGCCGGCACCACGCTGGCCATCGTCTTGGCCGGACTATTCGGTCTTAAATTCAGCGCGGTCGCGGGCATCACAACCCTGCTGACTATTCAGAATACGCGCGGAGCAACGCTTAAAACAACAGGCAAGCGCATCGCGGCATTTGCTTTGATGGTTATTCTGTGCGCGGCAACGCTCCTTCCCTTTCAGTTCCATACATTGAGCTTCGGCCTGTTTTTGCTGCTGTTTGTCGGTCTGTGCTATCTCCTGGACTTGCAAAGCGTGATCGCCAGTAGCGCGGTGCTGGCGACGCATTTTTTGATGGAAAAGAGCATGGCGCCGGATCTCATCCTCAATGAGCTGGGCTTATTGATGACCGGTTCCGGCGTAGGCATACTGGTCAAGCTGATCATCCCCCGCAGGCGGGCACCCCTTATCAGGTTCCGGGATGATATTGAGAATGCTTTCAGGGCGATCCTCCGGGCTATGGCAGACAAGACGGTCCATGCGCTCAGTGACGCAGAAGATCCGGACAGGCTGAACTCCTTTGATCGCCTGGAGAAAATGCTGGCTGACTATGAAAACGCGGCCCTGTTTGAAAGCGACAATCATCTGCTTGGGGAAGGCAAGTACCCTGTGGCTTACTTCCAGATGCGATCCCGCCAAGCCAGCTTTCTGCGCCGCATATGGCAAAATCTCTCGCGTACCGGTCAAAGCCATGGAACCAACTTCCTTTTGGCAGACTTCTTCAAAGAAGTGGCCGAAGGCTTCAGTGAAGGAAATACAGCGCTTCATATGCTTCAGACGCTGGAACGCATCGATCACGTCTATGACCGCCTCCCTCTTCCGCGGGACCGCAAGGAGTTTGAAGACAGAGCTCTTTTGTACGCGGTCATACAGGATATGCGCAGTTTGCTTCAGGTCAAGAGAGATTTTTTCCTCAGCGCGAATGAAGACGGGCTCCAGGCGAAGTGGCAGTAGGTTATCAAATCCGGATTTGACTTATTCTTCGGCAAGCTGTACATTTATACGGGTATTTTTTATCGGAGGGTCAGCATGGGAATTATCGCGTCTCGCAATCTGGACGAACAGCGCAGGGAGCATATGGGAATAACCTATTTTGACCGCGGTGAAGTGACAGGCAGGGATGGCAGGCGCTACACCCGGTTAGCGATTCAGACGCACTTTGTCAACCGCGGGGAAGATCAGGCGGAACTGGTGGAAAAATATGTCCGCCCCCTGTATCAATCCGGCGATATGCTCAGCTTCGGCGCAAAAGTCATGGCCATGTGCGTGGAAAGCGTGAAGACACGCGATGAGGTCAAGCCCGGGTTCTTTGCCAACCTCCTGTGGCGCTTTGCCGGCATCAATACCACGGGCGTAGGCATGCATGAACCATATAAAATGCAGCTTGTCATCGACATGGTCGGGCTGCCACGCGTGCTGCTGGCGGCGTTTCTGTCGGCTGTGACCAAACCCTTCGGCGTTAAAGGGGTATTCTACCGCGTCTGCGGCAAAGGCGTGGGCGGCATTGACGGGTTCTATTTCCGTTCCAGCTTTGAGGTATACAAGCAGATGGCCTTGATCAACCCGCCCAACCCCAAGGAACTGTGCGATGAACTCTTTAAAAAACCCGGCATACCGGTCGTGCTCATGGACGCCAACGATATCCAGCGCGACC
>JAEWRJ010000057.1 GCA_023460055.1 Bacillota bacterium
TTCTTCCTTACACACCGGAACTAAATCCTATAGAACAAATATGGGAGTATATCCGGGAAAAGAACTTTCTCAATGAAGTATTCGCTAATCTGAGTAAAGTAGTCGATCGGCTGTGTGATGGAACACTTAGGCTGATGAATGATCCGTCAACAGTCGCCTCAATCACTCACAGAGCATGGTTGATGGATGCGTTAAAGTTTTAAAGTAGTATAACACAGCTAACATTACAGCACACCGCCATGACAGCCTCAAAAAGTTAACTGCAGACCCGCGCCGTCCAGACCGCCCCATTGCGTCTTTCATATGCGCAGAGTGGCATAAAGATATATGGCTGCCTTATACTGATTCCAAACGTAAATGCATCGTTGCATCGTTTTTTTTGCCTGGGCGCTGTGCCGCTGCTCGGGACGGAGATGAGCGCCGCCAGCGGCGGGGAGAGCGAATCGTAAGTCCAATGAGCAAAGAAGAAAGCAAGTGCTGCAAAGCACGCAGCTTTCGCCTATTGTGAATTGAGGCAATCGCGTAGCTCTGCTACGCTTCCCTTCGTCTGCTCCTTGCGCGGAGTCAAATTAACTCTCTGCTTTGGGTGCATTAACGTTTTACATCAGTGTTAGAATCTTTATCACCCTGTTGGCCACATCAATCATCCCTTTATCTTTTAGCCGCTTAAACTCTCTGAATAGAGAAGGCCGCTGGACGCCCAAATTATCAGCCAGCTCTTTTTTACTGATAGGTAGATAAACATCGTGAGAGTTCTGAAGAATCGCCTGCTGGCGGAGATAGTCCAATAGATTCTCCTGAAGTGTTTTTTGTGTAAGCATTGTGATCTTGCGATTCATACTCTGTGAGTTTGACGAAAGGGATCTGATATAATGCATAACAAAATCAGTGCCGTGCAATAGTTCCAAAACTGCCTCTTTCGTAATATGCACAAGTGTACAAGGTGAAATCGGATAAATACTCAAGGGATAAACATTATGGTCTCCAAACAGCAAGTTTGCGCCGATAATCCCATTTTCCTTAAACTCAAAGAGCGTAGCGACAGAACCGTTCTCTGAAAGAGAATACGCTGCCAATACCCCAGTCAGTACAATATCTAAGGTAACGCATTTATTATGCTGCCGGTGCACTGCTGCCCCCCTGATGTAATCACGAATAAATATCTGACCATTAGCAATATACCGCGCTAAGACTCCGGGTTCGGCGGCCGCCAACATGGGAACCTGCCATAGCTGATCAATCTTCATTTCATCCATTTATCAATTATATCAAAAGGAAACATTGGTGTCTATCCCTTCTCGTGAATTTTCTCTATAATTTGAAATATTGAGTTGCAGGAGGCGCGTTATGGACATGTTCACAATGGCAATCTGGGCTGGGACGGTTTTTTTCCTGGCCATTTCCTTTTTCAAGGATCGAGGGAAAACGAAGCGAGCACTCAAAGCGGCATTTTCCATGGGCAAAGGAATGCTGGGTAGTATTCTATCCATTATTTTCGCGATCGGGTTGATCCTCACTCTTCTTCCGCCTGAGCGCATTGCTGAAATCATAGGCAGCCAATCGCTCTTATGGGCAACCATCGTATCGGCGGCGTTCGGAACAATTACGCTGGTTCCTGCCTTTATCGCCTTCCCGATTGTAGGAACACTTGTTCATGCAGGTGTGGGCGTGGTCCCGGCCGTCGCGTTCCTGACAACACTTACAATGGTGGGTATCGTCACCTTTCCGCTTGAAAGGCGTGAGTTCGGGCTAAAATTCACCATCACAAGAAATGCGCTAAGCTTTGTGTCGGCCATCGCCATTGCGCTCATCATGGGGGGTATTATATGAAGGCACTTAAAAAGCTGAAGGGGAACATGTTTGCCATAATAGTGGCGATCGCCTACATTGTTTTCTTTATCGTCCGCGCGGATGTAGGAATGGCATCCCTTAAAAACAGCATTTATTACATAAAAGAAATGCTCCTGATTATGCCGGTCGTGTTTGTCTTGACCGCTTTGCTTGATATCTGGATGCCCAAGGAAAAAATCATGAAGTTTCTTGGGCGGGACGCGGGGATGAAAGGGGTGATTTTTTCTCTGATCCTCGGGAGTATATCAGCAGGGCCAATCTATGCGGCGTTTCCACTGTGCGTGATGCTGCACAAAAAGGGCGCGTCCATTAGGAATCTGGTCATTATACTCAGCTCTTGGGCGGTCATCAAGATTCCTATGCTTCTAAACGAGGTGAAATTCTTAGGTTTTGAGTTCATGGCCATCCGATGGGGGCTAACTGTCGCCGCTATACTCCTTTTCTCATGGATTACCGCGCGAATTGTCAAGGACGGCGATCTCCCTAACATCTGAGAGGTAAAGACTGGTATTTCCATCAACAAAGGAGCCTGCATTGGCTGCTCCCTTTGTGTTCAGGCTTGCCCGGAGATGTTTGAAATGGAAAATCCCAAAGCGCCCCTCAAACCATCGGGCGGCGTGCCTGAGCCGGATAAACTGGACAAAGCGATTGAAGCCTGTCCGGTAAAGAATCCCAAGCGATATCACAATAGCGATTGGTCATACTGATGAAAAACCTTATCGCATCCAAAGCAGCGAAAGATTTTGGTTTGGGGCAAGAAGCAGCAGTTTTGGAATTGATGATAGCCAAGGCACTCGCACCTAAGGAATAAGGTGGTATTAACACTCATAGCCCTGATTAAACCGATCCCCCGCTATTTTGATTGCTTGCTATTCTCCTGCGGCTGACGATCCCCCTCTTGTCTTTGTTCTTGCGCGCGAGCTTCTCGATCTGCGCATTATCTTCGAAATTAATGATGATGGCGTTCGCCGTGACTGCCGCAATTATGTCCATCGACGCCATGGCGCTCGTTCTGGTGATTGCATACGATATCCGGGGCAAATTTCAGGCTGCCGGCCAGCAAGTCGGTTACAGCCATGTCCGCATCGCCGCTTACGCCGCCATACAAATCAATACCTGCTTCAGCAAGAGCGCGTTTAGCGCCATCGCCGATACCGCCGCAGATAAGCGTGTCTATGCTCCCTTTTTTCAGAATATCAGCCAATGCGCCATGGCCGCTGCCGTTTGTGTTAACAATGGAGGTTATTTGAACCTCTCCATCCTCTACATCGTAAACCTTAAATCTTTCTGTGTGCCCAAAATGCTGAAATACCTTTCCACCTTCATATGCCACTGCGATTCTCATTGTTGTGCCTCCATTTCTTCGAGTAAATTTTCAACTAACCGGCTTCTTTAAATGGCGTTCTCTAATCGAGGCGGCTGTTTTTGCATTGTTCATTCAAAGCTGTTGCCCTCCTTCTCACATTGAGCTTCTTTCCGCCTGCAGCATCCGCTGCCGCAAGATGAATTGTTGTGTTCACAAAAACGAACATCCCCACCGCCAATTTGCAAAGAGCATCCCTGTATAATGCACTGCGCCAATTTTTGTCTTGCATTGGCATAAACGGACTGCACCGTCGTTCGAGAAATTGCCATTTGCACCGCGCATTGTTCTTGCGTCAATCCCACGAAATCGATCAAACGGATAGTCTCATATTCATCATAAGTCATTGAGATTAATTTTCCGCTTCCTTCGCATGATTTAAAGCTTGTATATCGAGGGTACGCGCAAACCCGCCGATGTTTCCGGGGTCTTGGCATCACATCGCCTCCTTTATTGCCGACATATATTATCAATTATTATACGAGGTTTCCGGCATATGTCAATATCTAACTGGTGCCGATGCAATGATGCGATAAGGTTTTTGACCAGTATAAGAAAGCCGCCACGGCTTTGAATGCCGTGGCGGTTCGCTTGATAGAGTTTTTGTTACAGCCTCTTGCTTATTCTGATTGCGTCCCGAATACCAATCGATTAGGGCGCTATTCTCGTCAGCCCTTCGATGCTGTAGGTGCCGCTGAGCACAAGCTCGGGTGTGTCGGTAATCAGGTCCTTGTACTCGGGGCCGGTGTACTGGGCCATGCCGCCGACGTTGTAGACCTTGCTCATATCCCAGCCGCGGGCTGCCATGATGTTCATCAGCATGCCTACGCGGCCGCCGCTCTGGCACATGATAAAGAGTATCTTATCCTTGGGGAAGAGGGCTTCCAGGATCTGGTCGGACTCTTCATAGACGGGGACAGGTTCTGCCGGCGAACCGCCGTAGAGCTGCGGCAAGCTGGCATCCATGTGCGCTTCCGCGTTGAAGATCAGCGCAAAGAAGGGAATGACCTCAAAGTTACGGATGTGTTTCTTCATGTAGTCGCCGAAATCGCGGGTATCGATGTACATCACGTCGGGGCGCCCATAGTACTCAAGCAGGTTGCTTGCGTTGATAGCCGAGCAGGTGGGGCCGAAGGAACCGGGGGTGCAAGGCACTTCCACGGTGTCATCCTTGTTGGCTTTGTAGGTCTTGGCGGTATCGACCGGAGCGGGCAGCGCGGCCAGTACCTGGGTGCCGGCCTCTGCCTTTGCTTCTTCATTGGCCCCATCAGCCTTCACTTGCGCAGCGGCTTCTCCCTTGACCAGGCTGGAGTCGTTGGCAAAGAAGGGATCAGTGCCATGATGCTCCATCATGGCCTGCACCATGCGCAGGGTGTTGTTGGTGGAGACGGTAGCGCCTGTCCAGGTATCGATAGTGTACTCGCCGCGGCCCTCGCCCGCCTGGTATTCAGCCAGGTCAATATCGGCGATGGTGCTTATGTTTTTCAGCTGGCCGTAGGTCTTGTCGACTAAATAGGGAATAAACTGCTCATTGATCAGCTCAAAGGTCTGGCCTCCAGTGGGAATGGGGTTGCTGTCGCCCCAGAAACCTGCGTCATAGTGGCCCGTGCTGTCCTTGCCGAAGCTCAGCGTACGGAGGACCGCATCGTCCAGCAGGCCGCTCTCGGGCTTTGTCAGTTCCAGATAGGCAGTTGTCCACAGGTTGACATCAGCCGACCTGCAGGTGCAGGAAATGTAACTGACCTGATACTTGATGTAATTGCGCGCTTCGTACTTAAAAGTAACAAAAGCGTAGAACAAGTCCTCCTCCTTCGGGCCGTCGATATGGTCCACCTCGATCACGGCGACGGGATTGGCCTTGCTGCCAGCCCCCAGCTTCGCGCTCTCGTTGAGGAAGCGGTTGACATCCTCCAGGGTAACCTGTGTCTCCGCCTGCGCGATGGGCGCAAAGACGCTGACAAGCATCATGATCACAACCAGAAACAGGGCCTCCATCCTTCTCACGATTCCATCCTCCTTGTTATAATGCCATTTGTTTAGCATATTCAGCTGATGGTTTATCTTATCACGTTTTTACTAATATAGCAAGCAATCTCATAACGGAAATGGCTGAAAACGAAAGCATCAAATACAAATAGCTTGAGATTGCATCACGCTTTTTTCTCGTGCAGCCCCTGAATGCTGGCAAACTCCTGCGCGGGCGTGAAATCCACAATTGGCTTCGTATTGCCATATATGGGCACGGGGCCATCCGTGGGGGCAGCCCAGCGGACGGCGTTGATGATCACCTGCTGAATCAGCGGCATGCGGTAGACCGGGAAGGCCTCGTGCCCGGGCCGGAAGTAGAAGATCCTGCCCTTGCCGCGGCAGAAGCAGCAGCCGCTGCGGAAAACCTCGCCCCCCTCAAACCAGCTGATCAGCACTTGCTCCTCCGGCTGCGGGATGTTGAAGTGCTCCCCGTACATCTCTTCGCGGGGGATGATAATTTTTTCTGGCAGGCCCTGCACGATGGGATGGCCTGGATTGACCACCCAAAGGATCTCCTTTTCCCCGTCTTCGCGCCACTTAAGAAAACTGCTGTTGGTGCCGCAGACCTTCTGGAATATTTTGGACGCGTGGCCGGAGTGCAGGACGATCAGCCCCATCCCCCGCTGGGTGATATGCTGATGCACCCGCTCCACTACGGCGTCCGCCACCTCGTGGTGTGCCATATGCCCCCACCAGATCAGCACATCCGTGCCGGCCAGCACTTCCTCACTCAGGCCATGTTCTGCCTGGCGCAGCGTGGCGGTGCGCACGTCAAATCCGTCCTTTTCTAAAAAAGCGGCGATGCATCCATGGATCCCCTCGGGATAAATGGCCCGTATCTCTTCAAACTGCACCTCGTGCAGGTACTCATTCCACACTGTTACGCGAATCTTCCCCATCTTGCGGCCCCTCTCCTTATACCTTTTCCCATTGCCCGCTCTTTGCGGAGCGCAGTACCGCGTCCATGGCGCGCTGGTTCTTCAGCCCGTCTTCCACCGTAGCGGCCAGGCCATCCCCTTTACCAAGCAGTATATCCGCAAAGCACTGGGTCTGATCGGCCTGGTATTCGCCCGGGATTCTCAGATTTACATAGCTGTTGCCCCGCCGCATAGCCTCTCCCTGGCACAGGCTGAGGGTATCACGGTCTGGCTCGGCATCCAGCTCATACACCAGCGAGCCTTTGCTTCCATAAATCTCCATCCGCTGATAATTGCCGCGTCCGTAGGCAAAGCGGGTGATCTCAAATACCGCTGGCAGTTTACCTTCCATCTGAGCCATGGTATTTGAAAAATCATCCACATCCACCGGCCCCATTCCACTTCCGTCCGTCTTCTCGCGCTCCTGCACAAAGGTGCCGTTATGGCTGACA
>JAEWRJ010000058.1 GCA_023460055.1 Bacillota bacterium
CCGCCGCGCCTGCCGTACACCACTTCGTAGCCTGGCTGCGGTATATAGCCCCAGCGGTCCATCTTTTTAAAGCCTTCCATGATCTTGGGCACAGCCGCCTCGCGGACAGCATAAGCCCGCCCGTCTGCCTGAAGCTGTGAATCCTCCCTGGCTTCCATAGGCACCTTGCCCATATCCAGGCTGTAATTGACAAAAGCCCCGCACCAGCCGAACTCGCACGCGCGGCCGCAGCGCCACTTGGTATATTTATTGGACTTGGGGATTGAACGGCCGGCGTCTACATATTCCTGCCACTCTGAAAGGGCTATGGCGATGCCGGCTTCCACCTCAGCGGGCATGCTGCCGCCGGGCAGCACCGTCACGCGCAGCGCGGTCTGCTTTTCATCCTTCTTCGCAATGAAGGTTACCACCGCCTCCCCCGCCTGCAAAAAGCTGATATTTCCCCGTTGATCCACACGGGCGACAGCTTCGTCGGAGCTTTTCCACTCCCCTTTTGAGGCGGGAACAAAGGCATAGCTGCGCCCGGCATGGCTTTCGATAGCCTCCGGATACTGTGGCGCGGGCGTGGACTTGGCAGCCAGCGCCTGAGGCATCAACAGCATCAGGGCCAGAAAAAGCGGGATAAGATGTTTCTTTATCATGATCTTTCTTCCTTTACTCTTTGCGGGCGGCCACAGCAAAATACAGCGTAAGCGCCCGAGCGCAGTATAGCACAGCGGCCTAAAGAGAGCAAAAAGGGAAGGCTTGCCGCCTTCCCCTTCGTCTTCCTGCAATTGAAAGCAATCAGAGCATGGTCAGTATTGCGCCCAGGCTTTCCTTGGCATCCCCAAACATCAGGAGAACATCCGGATGCGGCGTGTACAGCGGATTGTCGACACCGGCGTAACCGGGCTTGCCGTCAAAGTTGCAGATAACCAGCTTTTTTGCCTGCTGGGCATTAAGAACCGGCAGACCGTAGATAGGAGTGCCCTCCGCCGTGTTGGCGGCGGGATTGACCACATCATTGGCGCCGATCACAAAGACCAGATCTGTTGCTTCCATATCGGGGTTGATCTCATCCATCTCATAGAGCTTATCGTAGGGGATGTCTACCTCAGCCAAAAGCACATTCATGTGCCCGGGCATGCGCCCGGCAACCGGATGAATTGCAAAACGCACGGTCCGACCGCTCTTTTCAAGCGCGTCATGCAAGGCCTTCACCTGCTCCTGCGCCTGAGAAACCGCCATGCCGTAGCCCGGGATGATGATCACGCTCTTGGTACCGGCAAGCCAGGAAGGCATATCCTCCCGAGACCCGGCGACCGGGATATCCATCGGGGCTTCTTCCTCAGCGGGCGTTTCCTGCGCGCAGACCGGGGCGGCCTCCTGCCCATGGGGATGCGAGGCGGCAGAGCGGGAAAGCAGGATCGATGACAGCTTGCGGTTCATAGCCCGGCACATGATGCGTGTCAGCAGCAGGCCCGAAGCGCCCACAATGCCGCCTACAGAAACCAGCAGCACATCGCCTATGGCCATGCCCGTGATAGCTGCCGCTACGCCGGAGGTGGAATTTAGCAAAGAAATGGTAATAGGCATATCCGCGCCGCCTACAGGTAGAGCAAACAGCAGGCCGAAGGTCAGGCTTGCGAATACCAGCAGCCAAGCCATGACCATGCCGGCAGAGGGAACAATCAAGAACAGCACTGCCAGCAACACCATCAGGATGATCGAAGCGCCCAGCAGAAGGCGGTGAGCCGGAAAAATTACGGGTTTTTGCGAAAACAGGCGGTGAAGTTTGCCCGCCGCCACCATACTGCCGCTGAAAGTAAAAGCGCCGACTGCCATGCCCAGCAGGGCGGTCACGCGCTCAAAGGCGCCGAGGTCCTGGCCATAGCCAAGCGTCAGGATGGCGGCGCTCGCTGACGCGAAACCGCCCAAACCATTAAGCAAGCCTACCAATTGCGGCATCGCGATCATCTTGATACGCTTGGCGATCACCAGGCTGATCAAGCTGCCGGCGGCCAGGCCGATCCAGATATCCCCGATGCCCAGCAGGTCATGCTTGATGAAGGTCAGGATGATGGCGCAAAGCATCGCCAGCGCGCTCAGACGGTTGCCGCGCACGGCTGTTTCCACCTTGCTCATCCAGTGGATGCCCGCAAGCACCGCAACGCTCAGCACGGCTGAGAGGACATAGAACACTGTATCGCTCATTCGCCGCCCTCCCCATGCTTGCTGCCGCGGAACATTTTCAGCATCTTGTCGGTCACCATAAAGCCGGCCACGACGTTGATGGTCGCGCAGACGATGCTGATGATGCCCAGTATCCTGCTGTCAAAGGCAAGGCCAAGGCCCAGCGCCGTCATACAGCCAAGCACCGTCACGCCGCTCAAGGCGTTCATGCCTGACATCAGGGGCGTATGAAGCAAGCTGGGAACTGAGTTGATCAGCTTATAGCCAAGCAGCGTCGCCGCCGCAAAGACCAGAACCAGGATCAGTTCTCTGCTCATAGCCCCATGGCCTCCCTGGCCCCTTCGTGAACGATCTCGCCGTCCCTGGTGGTCAGGATGCCGCGGACGATTTCGTCGCTCATATCCAGGCTGATGGCGTTATCCTTCACCAGATACCTCACCAGGTTGTACATATTCTGAGAGAACATCCAGGTGGAGGAGGCCGGCAGCATACCGGGGATGTTCTTGATGCCCACGACATGCACCATGCCCTCATCGGCAACCTCGCCGGGCACCGTGGCCTCGCAGTTGCCTCCCTGATCGATGGAAATATCCACGATCACGCTGCCGGGCTTCATCTTTTTCATCATCTCGCGGGTGATGAGTACCGGGGCCATCTTGCCGGGCACAAGCGCGCTCAAAAATACGATGTCCATCTTCTCCAGATGAGGCAGGATCATGGCGCGCTCTTTTTCAATCATATCGTGGCTGAGCGCCTTGGCATAGCCGCCCTCGCCCTGCGCCAGTTCTTCAGGAATGTCTATGTCGATGACCTTCGCCCCCAGAGATGCCGCCTGCTCGCGTGCTGCAGCGCGCGTATCAACCGCGTGGGTCACCGCGCCCAGCCGCTTGGCTGTCGCCAGAGCCTGAAGGCCGCCGACGCCCATGCCAACCACCAGCGCGTTCAAAGGCTTTACCATGCCGACGGCGCTGAATATCTGCGGAATAAAGGCGGGCAGCAGGTTCGCCGCGATCAGCATGCCCTTATAGCCCGCGCAGGTGCTCATGGAGGTCAGCGCGTCCATGCTCTGCGCACGGGAGATACGCGGCACGCCGTCCAAAGTGAGTGAAATGACGCCTTTTTTAGCCAAGTTCTTGACCATGTCATGGTTGGAAGGAGACGCGGGGTGGATAAAGGTGATCAGATACTGCCCCTCGCGCATCAGGTCCACCTCATGGATGTTCAGATCTTTATTAAACTGAGGTTCTTTCACCTTAAGGATCAAATCTGCGCGCTCAAACAGCGCACGCACATCGCTCACCAGTTCCGCTCCTGCCTGCGCGTAGCTTTCGTCATGAAAATAGGCGCCCATGCCAGCCCCTTGCTGTACCAGTACCTTGTGCCCGTCCGCAATCAGTTTTGCGCATGTTTCCGGCGTTGCCGACACGCGGTTCTCCCCGCACATTATTTCTTTAGGGATACCAATAATCATAAGCGAGCCCTCTTTTCAATTTGTTGGCCTCATTATAGCGAAAAAAGACCAGATAGCGCAATAGATATTTGAAAATGGCGCTCGAAACGGCCTTTCTTTCAAGGGGCATTCCCAGCCTCCGGATTTATTCTGAAAAAACAACTTGCGCCCAATAGCTTCTTGCTCAATAGTGCAATTCACGCCTCTTTCTCCGCCATTTTGTTACTATTCAGCCCTAAGAACTAAGAGGAGAGCACGCGCTGGTCATCCAAGGCCATCAGGATCGCCTTGAAGGGTAAAATGGATCGTCTTTTGCAGGTTTCAATGAAGCTCAGTATGTCGC
>JAEWRJ010000059.1 GCA_023460055.1 Bacillota bacterium
GTGTACTATTCCGAGCGACTGCATGTGGAAGGCGCGATCCTGGCCGGCTATATGATCGACCAGGGGGAGATCGGCCGGGTGCTCAGCGTGACCGGGTTCGGCCCGCACAGGTTAAGCGCGGCCGGGCGGCCCGATTGGTTCTTCCGGCGGGAAAAATACGGCGGCATCCTATGTGATATCGGCAGCCACCAGATCGAGCAATACCTGCACTTCGCGGGCGAGGAAGACGCCCGGGTGGACTGCAGCCGCGTCGCCAACTATGATCACCCCCAGTATCCCGAGCTGGAAGACTTCGGCGATTGCGCCCTCACCGGAAAGAACGGCAGCACCAACTACTTCCGTGTGGACTGGTTCAACCCCGACGGCCTGCGCAGCTGGGGCGACGGCCGCGCCTTTATCCTGGGCACCAAGGGCTACATCGAGATACGCAAGTACATCAACGTCGCCGCGCAAAACGCGGATGGCAACCACCTCTTCCTCGTCAACGGGGAAGGTGAAAAGTACATCCAGGCGGACGGCGTCACAGGCTATCCCTTCTTCGGCCAGCTGATCCTCGACTGCCTCAACCGCACGGAA
The DNA here is from genome assembly GCA_023460055.1 of Bacillota bacterium. GTDB lineage: Bacteria > Bacillota > Clostridia > Christensenellales > Aristaeellaceae > UBA1038. Next base: position 577 of record JAEWRJ010000059.1, read on the forward strand.
AACGCCATGACGCAGGCCCACGCCTTCAAAGCCGCGGAGCTGTGCCTGATCGCGCAGGAAAAGGCGAACAGAATATAAAAAATGCTGAAGGCTGAATGTTGAATGCTGAATGACCGGGAGGAAAGGGGAACGGGGTTACGTCTCGCACAGGGGGACGTAATCGAGCGCTGCCCTTGGGCAGATAAAGCGAAATGCAGTCCCAATGAGACAGGAAGCGCCAAAGCGAAAGCGTAAGGCGCGACCATGTCGAATTGAGGGATAGGCTTCGATAGGCCAATAGACAGGGTTGCACAGAGGAGACGGAGGCGGCAGGACAAGCCTGCCTTGCACAGAGAGGGGAAATTATTAGAAGTAGCTGGATTTTGCGTTCTTTCTTACTTTCATCCCTGGATTTGGCTTCGGCCGGAACAGAGGGTCATGAGGAGAACTGCTTCCCAGTTCCACACACAGAGGGGATACGGAGAACCTTCTCTTCCCCCGAATTGATCTCTGTGGAAACGGCCGTGAAGCAGCCGGCTCTGTTAACTCTGTTCCCGTCACAGCGAATGATACGAAAATAACCATCAAACAGATCTATCACAAGAGGCTGATTGTTTCTACTCTCTGTGCCCCTCCGTGCCCCTCTGTGTCTCTGTGCGAGACGTAGCCCCGTTCCCCTATATTCACTTTTTCATTTGCAGCCTTTTACCGCGTGTGCCGCTCACTGACATGCAGTATTTGCCTGCTCTTTTTATAGTTAAACAACTTCCTGTATAAACTTTTCCGCGATCACCGGGTCAAACTGCGTGCCCGCGCCTCGTGCGATCTCTTTCGCGGCGTCCTCACGGCTCAAGGCCTTGCGGTAGGCTCGGCCGCTGATTATGATGTCATAAGCCTCGGCAACCGCGAGCACCCGCGCGTTCCAGGGGATCTTCTCCCCCTTGAAGCCGCGGGGATAGCCCGTGCCGTCCCACCGCTCATGGTGGTACAGGATGCTTTCGGATATGCCGTAGTATTCGCCGGAGGTATTCAGCAGCCGGTACCCGGTTTCGGGATGACGCTTAATCTGGTCCCAATCCGCTTCCGACAGCTCCTCCCGCTTGCCCAGCAGCTGCGGATCGATCGCGATTTTACCGATATCGTGCACTTCGCCCGCTGTTTTCAGCTCCTCCAGCTCTTCCCCGCCCAGGCCGAAGGCCTTCGCGGTCAACACGCACAGCTCGCTCACGCGGGCGGCGTGCTCTTTTTCCTCCGGGCTGCTTTTGAACACCGCGCCCAGAATGGATCTGATGGTATCGTTGTACAGGGCGGATTTATTGCTGATCTTCTCCCTGTACAGATAATCTTCAGCTGTTTTCATCACATTCAGCGCGCTTTGATCCGCCCGCGTCTTGGTGCTCCAGCCAAAGGAAACGGACAAGCTGACATCCATCAGTTCACGCTTTTTAATGTCCCCGCGCAGGCGCTTGACCAGCGCCTTCGTCTCTTCCTCACCGGTCCCGGGCAGCAGGACGACAAACTCGTCCCCGCCCAGCCTGGCCACCGTGTCGCCGGGCCGGAACGCGTTTTGAAGCGTCTGGGCGACCATTTGGATCATCCGGTTGCCGCAATCATGGCCGAAGGCGTCATTGAAGGTTTTGAGCCCGTTGACATCCGCGTACAGGAAGGATAAGGGCAGGTTTGCCTGCGTATCCAGCCGTTTGAGTTCATCATCAAAGAACCTGCTGTTGAACAGGCCTGTCAGCTGGTCGTGTTAGCTGAGGTACTCGATGCGCCGCTGCTTCTCCTTGCGCTCGCTGAAATCCCTGAATACAAGCACGCACCCGATGACATCCCCATGCATATCGCGGATGGGCGAAGCCGTGTCCTCAATGGGCACCTCTCTGCCGTCTTTCGCTATGAGGAGCGTATGGTTTTGCAGCTCCACGATCTGGTCCAGCTCAAACGCGCGGCGGATGGGGCTGGCGACAGTCTCCCGCGAGAATTCGTTGATGATGACAAACACGTCTTCCGGCAGCATGTCAAACACCTTTTTGCTCATGTCGATGCTTTGCACGTCTTTGTTCAGCTTCATAAAGGGCCGGCTCAGGAAATATCCCAGCAGCATAAAGACGGCCGGGGCGATGGCCCCGGACCCGACGGTGTTGCCAATGCTGAAGCTGACCACTCTGTCCCTGCCCATGAGGAATAAGGTTCTGGGCATGATCATGGAAAACAATACGATATTTTGCGGGTCAAAGTCATTGGGCACCGTGATCTCGATATGGATGGCATCCCCCTCTTCGCTGTAGGCGGAGGAAACTTCCTTTTCCGCGCTGCCAGGTTTGACAGCTTGACGGACGGAGCCCAGCGCACTGCCGGAGATCTTCTCCATCTAGGCCAGGATGCTGCCGTCGATCTTGCGGCCGATCAGCATTTTCCCGGCAGGCGCTTGAAGCGAGTTGGAATCCGTGATGTCCGTAGCGGCTGTAAAATAGAAGTTCTCCCCAAAGCGGAACAGACCGTACAGGTCATCCGTTTTCAGGGATTGCCCCAGAACGTCATCGAAACCCGCAATAAATTCCTCCGGAAAGGAGGAAAAAGCGGCCGTTTCCATGTCGTAGTATGTTTCGTAAACCCCGGAACCATCCTGACGGGTGAAGATCATAAAGTTCAGATCCAGGTTGGCAAAGGTGGATTCGGTGACATTATCCTGAAGATAGCTGTCGTTCTCCCCCCGGGCAAAGAAATAGGTATCATCCCAATGGCCCCAGTCATTCGCGTTGGCGGTATACTTGTCCAGCTTTTCCCTGATGTAGGAGGCCATGCTTTCCCTTGCCGAATTGATCTGGGCCTTCTCCAGCGCCAGTACAAAGTTCTGAAAAAACACGCCAAAGGACAGATTGATCAACACAATCGCCGCGAATAGGATGGGGATGATCGTGAGGGCAATTTTTATGCGAAGCTTCATTCACATTTCTCCGTTGAGTGATGGGCCGGCAAACCCGTCCCTTGCATCAGGACCGGCCGCACCCGGGATGTACATGTCAGCGCGCGCTATACCAAGGCCGCCGCGGGATCATGCTGTCTCCCCATGCGCGGCCCGGCTTACTCTGCGCGGTATTCAGACAAAAATAAGGCAAGCCGCAGCGGCTGTCAATGCCGCGACTGCATAAAATCAGGGACGATTGCATAAATTCAGGGGGTGTTCATGGGTTGAAATGTTAAAAAAGCGCGACCCGCGACGCGGGCCTGCGCATAGGGGTGCTCCATGTACCTCTGCCCTGATCAGATCCTGGCGACAGAACTGCGGATGACCAGCTCGGGCTTCATGGGCAGGGGGGTGTTGAGGGGGCTTTCCCCTTCGTTCCTTTGCATGTGCACGATCAGCTGCGCGGCCCGCTGCGCCAGCATCCCCGCCGATACATCCACCGTGGTCAGCCCGGGCGTGGTGATGTGGCTG
>JAEWRJ010000060.1 GCA_023460055.1 Bacillota bacterium
GGTATTGTGACCTTCCGCGTACGCAAGGAAGAGGCGGAACGCAAGCTCAGCAGGACACGAGAAAACCTCCTGCGTGTCAATGACCTGATCGAAGAGATCTCTGCCCGGCTCGGGCCTCTGGAAGAGCAATCAAAAACAGCTCAGGAATACCTGGCGTTGTCCACGCGCCAGAAATACCTTGATATAAATGTATATCTGATCAGACATGACCGGCTGCAGGCCCGTCTTTCTTCCCTGCGTGAGTTGACCCAGGGGCTTCAGGAGAGCATACAGGGCCACGAGGAACAGATGGGGGCGCTCGGGCGGCAAAGAGCGGAACTGGAGCGCTTGTTTGAGGAGGCTGAACTTGAAGACCGTGAAGCCCGCCAAGCGCTGAACGAAGCGCAGGATGCCCATTTTCAGAGTCAGCGGGAGCTTCAGGCGCTGCAAAACCGCCTGGAGACATCGGAAGGGCAATTGATCGGGCTGCTTAAGGATATTGAACAGGAAGAAAAAAGTCTGTACGGCCTTCAGGAGATATATACAGACAGCGAGAAAGGCCGTCAGGCTCAGCTTCACCTAAGGGAAGAAGCGGATTCTTCACTCCGTCGGGAAGAAGAACTGCTTGAAAACTTGCTTCGTGACGCTCAAAAGGCGGAACACAGCCTGAATGAGCATAAGGCGCGCATCATTGATGCCATTACCCGTCTGAGCGACGCAAAGAGCATGCAGGCCCGTCAGCAGGCAATGCTGGCGCAGATGTCAGAGCGCTACAAAGATATTCGCAGGCAAAATGATGAACTGACCCTCGAAGAGTCCCGGCAGGCTGAAATATCGGCCGGCGCGGATCAGCAGCTTCAAGCGGTGCAGGACACACTGGCTCAAATGATATCAGATGCCATGGCTGGAGAGAGAAAGCGCAATGACAGCAAATCGCGCCACCAGATGGCGGTTCAGCGCACAGCGGACATCGCTGGCAGGTTACAGGCGGATCAAAACAGGCTCAATCTCCTGGAGGACCTGGCCCGTGACTATGAAGGCTATAACCATGCCGTCAAGAAGGCGCTGCATTATGCTTCCGGTAACCCCAAGGTGCACGGTGTCATTGCCCAGCTGATCAAGGTTCCAAGGGAGTATGAGACGGCCTTGGATATGATTCTGGGCGGCACGCTGCAGCACATTGTGACAGATGACGAGGAAACGGCCAAGGCGCTGATTGATTACCTGCGAAACAACCGCTTGGGCAGAACGACTTTTTTGCCCATCAGCGCTATCAGAGGACGCGGCCTTAGCCGTGATGAGCAGGCACTGCTGAGTACCAGGGGATGCATCGGTGTTGCCAGTGACTTGATCGAATATGACCGGCGGCTTGCCAATATCATCGAAAGCATCCTGGGCCGAACAGTCATTGCCCAGGATATGGATGCCGGTATTGCGCTTTCCCGGCGCTCGCGGCAGGCATTCAATGTAGTGACTCTGGCAGGAGACGTCCTGCGCGCCGGAGGCGCGATGACGGGCGGCACATCACAGTCCCGTGCCAGCAGTTTGCTGGGCCGTGAGCGTGAAATATCCGAACTAAAAGCCGCTGTTGCCGCAGGTCGTGAACAGTTTGAAAAGGCTGATAAGGAAAAACTGGAAGCTGAGCTTGACCTAAGAGAGCTGACGCGCCTTCAAAGCGAGAGCGCGGAAGCGCTGGGCCAGCACCGGATCCTTGCCGCGCGCGAGCAGGAGCGCAGCCAGAACGCTTTGCGTGAGCTTAATAGTATCCGTCAGCGCAGGGAAAACCTTGACATGGCGCTCAAGCAGCTGGAACAGTCGATCGCGGATATCGAGTCTGACTTTCAGGCGGCTTCCGAGCAAACACTAAGTGAAACGGTGGATCAACAGTCTCTGGAGCAGGAGACGCAGAATTTGCAGCAGCAGCTGATGCAAGCCAGAGGAAAGGCGGAGCGCCAGAGGGAACTTGTGACAGCAGCTACTGCCCGCCGCAGCGAGCTGACGCATCAGCATGACCTGCTGAGGCGTGACAGGGAGCGCTGGGCCAATGAAATCAGGACCCTCGAAGCGTCGATCATGAAAAAAAGATCCGATATTGAGCGCTTGAAGGAGCAGGAAGAGCTGGCCCGCGGGAAAATAGAAGCGCAGGAAGAGGCGGTTGCAGCCTCCTCTGAGCAGGTCTCTCAAAGGCAGGATGCCTGGGACAGGGTGGCGAAGAAGCGAAACGATATTCAGACACGCCAGAAGAGCTGTTCCAACGAGACGGAGAGACTGCATGTGCTGCACGCGCAGGACAGCGATAAGCTGCATCGCAATGAGCTGGTTTGTACCCGTACAGAAGGCGAGTTGCAGGCCTTCAGCGATTACATCTTCAACAGTTATGAACTGACCTATGCCCTGGCACAGGAGCAGCGCGCGGAGGGTAAATTTGATCTTCCCCAGGCAGAACTTGAAATCAAAGCGATCAAGCAGCGCATCCGTGAAATGGGAAGCGTGAACGTTGGCGCTGTAGAAGAGTATGCTCAGACCCGTGAGCGCTATGACAGTATCATCACTCAAAGGGATGACGCGCAGAAGGCCGAGCAGGATCTGGTCAGCCTGATCAATCAGCTGCTTGGCCGGATGGAAACACAGTTTGTGGCGGAGTTCGCAAAACTGAACAGCTATTTTTCGCAAACTTTTACGCGGCTTTTCGGCGGAGGAAAAGCGGAACTGATACTGTCCGAGCCCGCTCAGCCGCTGACTTGCGACATTGAGGTGGCGGCTCAGCCGCCGGGCAAAAAGCTGCAGCTTCTGAGCCTCCTGTCTGGAGGAGAGAAAGCGCTGACAGCCATTGCCATTTTGTTCGCGATGCTCAAGCTGAAGCCTACGCCGTTTTGTATCCTTGATGAAATTGAGGCAGCGCTTGATGAGGCGAATATCAGTTATTTCGCGGAATATTTGGCTGAATACGCGAAATCCACACAGTTTATCATCATTACCCACAGAAAGGGCACGATGGAGTGCTGCGATGCCCTGTATGGCGTGGCCATGGAAGAAAGAGGAGTATCCGGTATGGTGTCGGTTAATCTGCAGCAGTATACCGAAGTATAAAGGGAGGGAAGGTCATGAACTTTTTCCAAAGGTTGAAAGAGGGCCTGTCAAAGACCAGGGGAAACTTCACCGTCAGGGTTGATGAACTGGTTGAACATACCCAGGTCATTGACGAGGAATTTTATGATGAATTGACTGATATCCTGATCCTGTCCGATGCCGGCGTCGCGGCGGCGGAACGTATTATAGACAAGCTTAAGCTTCAGGTAACCGAGAAGAAGGTCAAAGACGCCAAACAGGCACGGGAAATGTTCAAGAAGATCATCGTCGATGAAATGAAGATAGGCCGTCCGCCGCTTCAATGGCCCATGGTGATGCTTGTGGTCGGCGTAAACGGCGTAGGTAAAACAACCACGGTGGGAAAGCTCGCCCTGCGCTTTCAGGAAATGGGGCGTTCGGTCATGCTGGCAGCGGCAGATACCTTCCGCGCGGCAGCGGATGAGCAACTGAAGGTTTGGTCAGAGCGGGCCAAGGTGCCTATGATCAGCCAAAGCATGGGCAGTGATCCCGCGGCAGTAGTATTTGACGCGGTACAGGCTGCCAAAGCCCGGAAGACGGATCTTCTGATCGTTGATACGGCGGGCAGGCTTCACAACAAAAAGAATCTGATGGATGAGCTTGGGAAAATACGCCGCATTATCGATAAGGAACATCCGGAGGCGTCAGTGCGCAGCATGCTGATCCTTGACGCGACCACCGGACAGAACGGGCTTCAGCAAGCTAAGCAATTTAAAGAAGCCGCGGAGATCAACGGCATTATTCTGACAAAGCTGGACGGCACTGCCAAAGGCGGCATCGCCATCGCGATTCAGCAGGAGCTGAAGATACCGGTATGGTATATCGGCGTTGGGGAGGGTATTGACGACCTGCAGGCATTTGACGCAGAGGAGTTTGTCAACGCCCTGCTTTGATCACAGCATAGCCTATATCGCAAAAGACCGCCCATTAAGAGGCGGTCTTTTGCTGGAATGGGATAAATTATTGAAGGTTTATGATCCGATCGGGAAGTTCCCTTCAAACAGCACCCTTTGTGTAGAGGGGCCTGCAATGCCATCCTGTGAGAGGCCGTGATCAGCCTGGAAGCGGGTGACGGAGTCGATGGTCCCGGTACCGTATTTCCCGTCAACAATGCCTTTATAATAGCCCTGGCTCTTCAACGCGTTTTGCAGGTTGGTGACCAGCGTACCCATGTTGCCGGGACGCAGGGTAACGTAGCTGCCATCAGGGGCGGGGGTCACAAGAGTAAACTGCGTAATCGGCGTATAGGTCGGAACAGGTGTTACTCCGCCAGAGCCGCTTGAAGCGCCCGCGCGCTTGGCATTGCCGCTGTTGAGCAGGTTGAGGGTGGTTTCACCGGCCTTTCCGTCGACTGTCAGGCCGTTATTCCCCTGAAAGCTTCGTACGGCAAGCTCCGTTCCATCACCGAAGTCGCCGTCAACGGTACCGTTGTAGTAGCCAAGATCCTTCAGGCGTCTTTGCATTGAACGTACAGCTTCAGAGTTTGTATCGCCGTTTTTAAGAACGATCCCGACAGACCCGGCAGAGCTGCTTGTGCCCAGAGCTGAACCTGAATACAGTTTGTTGAGCGTCAGGGGGCCCGCTTTGCCGTCAAAATAGGATACATTGCGCTTCTGGAAGGCGATGACAGCGGCCTCGGTAGCCTCATTGAAATCACCTGTTGCCTTGCCTGTCAGATAACCCAGTTCAATCAGCCTTTCCTGCATCCTGCGCACTTCTGTGCCGCGGGAGCCAAGCTGTAAAATCACATTTTCATTGACCTTCGGGGGGGGTGTTACCCTGGCGGTCTGCGTAGGCCTTGGGGTTGGCGCGGCACGTACAGCGTTTTTGGAGTTAAGCTTGGTCATGGTGGCCGTACCTACAACACCATCGGCGGGCAGGCCATTGCGGTTTTGGAAGGCGATCACGGCGCGTTTGGTGCCTGCCTCAAATTTGCCGTCAACTGTTCTCATATAGCCCAGATCACGCAGCTTGGTCTGAAGGTTGCGAACCTCCGTCCCTGTGCTGCCTTCTTTCAGTAGAAGAGCCGTCGCAGTAGGTCTGGGGGTTACGGTGGGAGCCTGAGTCATCGGAATGATCGTAAAGGTAGGCATCAGCGAAGGAATGATAACGCCGCCTGCGTTTGTACCGGTTGTTGCGCTCGGCAAAACAACCATGCCGCTGCCTGTCGACCCGGGTTGGGGAAGATTGGCATCCGCGGAAGGCGAAGGCAGGACCAGTGGGTTGGTATCCGGTGTCGGAGTTATATCAAGCGGAGGAATAGTCGGCGCGATGTCCCAGGGAAGATCGCCGTTATAACCGGCGCCCGCGCTGCTGTTTCCGCTTGTGTTATCGGGGTTGGAAACACAGCCGCCAAGCATCACAGCCACAGACAGGACGGCCAGAAGGATTAAGACCTTTTTCTTGTTCAATGACTTCATAGAATCATCCCTTACTCTCTGCGTTAACCGGGCACCGGCATTCAAAACATACAACGAATGAACAAGACATTTTCTTGCATAAGAGACCAATCAATTTGCACGCAAGAGGACATGCTTGCTTATTAACAGCATATCATAAAATCACAAGCCATTCAATCAGAATTGTAACAATTTCAGCGCTTTTACAAAAGTTGTATTTCTTGCTTTTTATCTCTGCAAGAGGTATAATCTTAATGCTTCCGGACATAATTGTTTGTGAAGGGTTTTTTTATTAGGCTCCATGGAATCGGGAACATACTTGATGTGATTAATAGAGTTTTGAAGAAATACGAACGGAGTGAAACTTTTATGTCAGAACTGGAAAAACGGCACGAGCACAGCAACAAAACGGTTGTTACGGCTGAGGGGATGCGCAAGCTGGAAGAGGAACTGCAATACTTGTCAACCATCCGCCGTGCCGAGGTCGCGGAACAGATCGCTGTGGCCCGAGGCTTTGGCGATCTGAGCGAAAACGCGGAGTATGATGACGCGAAAAATGAGCAATCACGCCTTGAGGCTCAAATTCTTGAGCTTGAGAACACCTTGCGTACCGCCATCGTGATTGACGAAAGCAACATTTCAACCGACAGGGTCAATATCGGCACTACTGTGCGCATTCTTGATCTTGGGTTGAAAGAAGAGGAAGAGTTCACGATCGTCGGCGCGCGGGAAAGCGACCCCAACAGCAACAAAATCTCCAATGAAAGCCCTCTTGGCGCCGCCCTGCTGGGCAAGAAAAAGGGGGAAAAAATCAAGGTGCAGGTTCCTTCCGGCACCATTGATGTGAAAATCATCGATATTCACCGCTGAATCAGGATATAGAGGAGTATACGAATGTCTGAACAAACACCCGCCGCTCCCCAGGCCCAGGAAACGCTCAGCTTTTCTGAGCAGGAGCAGATCCGGCGCGAAAAACTGAACGGCTTGATAGCTGCCGGCAATAGCCCTTATCAAATCACCAACTATGAGGCCGGCCGCACGGCGCAGGATATTATCGGCGGCTTTGACGTGCTGGACGGTCAGACTGTCAGTGTAGCAGGCCGTATGATGAGCCGGCGTATTATGGGCAAGGCTTCTTTTGCCCATTTGCGTGACGCTTCGGGAGATATCCAGATATATGTCAAGCGCGATGATGTGGGCGAGGAGGCATATGATGCCTTCAAAAACACTGACCTTGGCGATATACAGGGCGTTAAGGGGTTTGTATTCAAGACAAGAACTGGCGAGGTGTCCATCCACGCGCGGGAAGTAGTGCTGCTGAGCAAGTGCCTCAAGCCCCTGCCGGATAAGTGGCATGGCCTGCAGGACATGGATCTGCGCTACCGCCAGCGTTATCTCGATATGATCGTCAGCCCGCAGGTGCGCGATACCTTTGTCAAGCGCAGTAAAATAATTACAGCCATCCGTTCTTTTATGGATACCCGCGGCTTTTTGGAAGTAGATACCCCGATCCTGCACACGCTTGAGATCGGCGCGGCCGCGCGTCCTTTCCAGACCCATCACAACACGCTGGATATTGACATGTATCTGCGTGTTGAAACAGAGCTTTACTTAAAGCGCCTGATTGTCGGCGGCTTTGATAAAGTATACGAAATCGGCCGTATTTTCAGAAACGAGGGAATGGATACCAAGCATAACCCGGAGTTCACGTCCATTGAACTCTATCAGGCATATGCCGATTACAATACGATGATGGATCTGGCGGAGGAGCTTTTCCAGCATGTCGCGCGCACAGCCTGCGGCAGTGAGGTCCTCACTTACCAAGGCAAGGAAATTAACCTGGGCGGCAAGTGGGAGCGCATCCCGATGGCTGAAGCTGTGAAGCGCTATTCCGGCATCGACTTTTATACCTGGGAAACTGATGAGCAAGCGCGCGCTTGCCTGGATGAACGCCATATCCATTACGAAAAGGGCGCGACCCGTGGAGACTGCCTGCCGCTTTTGTTTGATGAATATGTTGAAAAGCAGTTGATCCAGCCGACGTTTATTATTGATTATCCTGTTGAAAACTCACCGCTGGCCAAGCGCAAGCCGGAGGAACCGCGTTTGACTGAGCGCTTTGAGCTGTTTATCAACGGAACGGAGTACGGGAACGCGTTCAGTGAACTGAACGATCCGATCGATCAGAAGGAACGCTTTATTCGCCAGGTTGAGGAGCGCAAGGCTTTGGGCGGTAAAAACGCCAAGGTCGATGAAGATTTTGTTAACGCTCTTGAATATGGCATGCCCCCTACCGGCGGCATGGGCATTGGGGTTGACAGGCTGATCATGCTGCTGACTGACAGCGCTTCCATCCGGGATATTCTCCTGTTTCCCACGATGAAGCCTTTGGATTAAGCAATGACAGTCAAGACACCGATCAATGCAGCAAAACTAAGGCACCATATTCAGTACAATGTCTGGAAGTACGCGCTGCTTGTCATCATCTCAATATTTTTAGTTGATCTGGTTTATACCATGACGGCCTACAGACCGCCTGAAGATAAGCGGATCGACGTATATATTCAAAGCGCGGGCGCTGATCAGGATGCGGTTGACGGCATTTTTGAGCAAATGCGGGCTGATCTGCTGCCTGACATGGAGTTGATCAGATCCTATCTTTTGGTTGCCGGTGGCTCTGACGATGTGGCTGCGATTCAGCAGTTGAGCACCTATATTGCTGCCGGAGAAGGGGATATCTACCTGCTGAGAGGCGAGGACTTCAAACGCTACGCGTCGCAGGGAGCTTTTGTAGATTTGTCGGGTGCCATTGAACAGGGACTGCTTCATACGGATGATATTGACCTGTCAAGCGGATATGTGGCTATCCAGGAGTATGATGATCAGACTGACACCATGGTCGCGGTCTCCCAGAGGAGACTCTACGGTATCCCTCTGTCACAGCTGCCAGGCTTTGCGGATGAATTCGGGATTTATAGCGATGGACTGTATATGTCAATGACTGTATATAACGGCAATGACGAGAATGTCATCAGGTTTATGGATGAGCTGCTTGCCCGTACGGCTGTTACCGGAGAGCAGAAAGATTTGATCCCATGAACTACGACGCGGTAGTTTTTGATATGGACGGAACCCTGACTGATTCCGAGCCTGGTATCATCAAATGCCTGCATTATGCCTTTGAAAAGCTTGGACTGCCTGTCCCCGAGCATCAAGTGCTAAGGAAGTTTCTCGGTCCGCCGCTTGTAGAGTCCTTCATTAGCTTCTGCGGGATGAGCAAGGAAGAAGCAGTCCATGCGACCGGGATCTATCGTGAACGCTACGGGATAAAAGGGTGGAGAGAAAACGCGGTATATCCCGGTATCCGCAGTCTGCTGCGGGCGCTTCACCATGCGGGACGCTATCTGAGCGTCGCTACCGGCAAGCCTCATGAGGCCAGTGACAGGATATTAAGGGCCTTTGATTTGCATGAGCATTTCAATGCTCTGGCTGGTCCCATGCCGCATGAGCATTTTGCCGATAAGAAGGATTTGATTATCCGCTCCTTAAATGGATTTACAGGCAGAGGCGTGATGATCGGAGACCGTGCCAGCGATATCATCGCCGCCAGGGAACTTGGCTTGGACAGCATCGGTGTTCTGTGGGGGTACGGCAGCAGGGAAGAGCTGGAAGAGGCGCGGCCTGATTATCTTGTCCGGTCTGTGAGCGAGCTCTATGATATTTTAGGCGTGAAGCCGGAACGTGTATCCGGAGGTTACTTTATATCCCTGGAGGGGAATGACGGCTGCGGCAAGTCTACCCAGGCAAGGCTGCTGCACGAATGGCTGATTCGCCTTGGGTATAATGTGGTGATGACCAGAGAGCCTGGCGGAAGCATGGTGGCTGAAAAAATTCGGGAGCTGGTGCTTGACCGGGAGAACACCGGCATGCAGGACATGACCGAAGCTCTTTTATATGCAGCTTCCCGCGCCCAGCATGTGCGCGACGTCATCCTGCCTGCGCTTGCTGCGGGAAAAATCGTGCTGTCAGACCGCTATGTGGATTCGAGCATCGCCTATCAGGGTGCTGGCAGAGAACTCGGCATGGATCTTGTAGCCCGTATTAACGCGCCGGCGATTGATGGATGCCTGCCAGATTTGACCGTGCTGCTTGATATCGATGCCGCCGCGGCTTTGCGCAGGCGTGAGAGCGCCAGCGAGGTCGACCGTATTGAAATGATGGAAGACAGCTTCCATGTCCGGGTTGGCAAGGCTTACCAGGAACTATTGAAGCAAAATCCAGGCCGTATCATACGCGTAGACGCGCAGGGCAGCGAGGAAGAGGTTGCTGATAGGGTCAGCGCGCTTGTATCACAGCGATTGAAAGACGCCGGTTTAGCCTGATGCGAATAGTTGTCGGTATGTCCGGCGGGGTGGATTCCGCCGTATCGGCAGCGCTGCTTAAACAGCAGGGCTTTGATGTGATAGGCGTTTTTATGAATAACTGGGAGGAAGACAGTGGCGAAGGCGTATGCACGGCGGAGAGCGATTGGGCGGATGTGCGCGCAACCTGCGATGTGATCGGGATTCCCTACTACGCTGTCAACTTCTCAAAAGAATACAAGGACAGGGTGTTTCATCATTTTCTGAACGAGTACGCCCGCGGCAGAACCCCCAATCCTGATGTGCTGTGCAACCGTGAAATCAAGTTCAAGTCATTTCTGGACTTTGCTTTGCAGCTGGGCGCTGATAAGATTGCCACGGGCCATTTTGTGCGGACGGATGAGTCCGGACGCCTGTATAAAGGGATGGATCCGGGCAAGGAACAGAGCTATTTTTTGTATATGCTCAAAGCGGATCAGCTCAGACGCTCAATTTTCCCGGTGGGCGGCATGCTGAAATCACAGGTCAGAGAACTGGCCTCGTCCATGAAGCTTCCGGTCAACACAAAGAAGGATTCTACGGGGATATGCTTTATCGGAGAGAGAAATTTCAGGTCTTTCCTAAAGGGCTATCTCCCCGCCCAGCCGGGCATGATGCGCAGTGAGCAAGGAGCAGTCCTGGGTGAACATCAGGGACTGATGTATTATACACTTGGCCAGCGAAAGGGTCTGGGCATCGGCGGGCATGGGGACGGCCGCAGCTATTTTGTGGTTGATAAAGACCTCACGCGAAATGAACTGATCGTCGCTCAGGGAGAGGATCACCCCCTGCTGTATTCCCGCGCTGCCGAGCTTGAGGAGCTGACCTGGGTGGATGCGACGCCCTGTCCCGAGGGGCAGGAAACGAGGCTGACGGCCAAATTCCGATACCGTCAGCCTGACCAGCCGCTCAGTCTGGTATGGCAGGGTGACAAGGCCCGGCTGCGGTTTGATGTTCCTCAGCGGGCAATTACGCCCGGGCAAAGCGCAGTGCTTTACCGCGGTGATGAATGCCTTGGCGGCGGGATTATCACGTCATTTTCCAGATAGGCTCAGCATGATCTTCTCCGTCTCTTTCAAATAAGCCAGATCAGTATAATAAAGAACCGTACCGTCTATCTCTATCGCCGCGTGCAGCGTGTCATAGGGGTAGAATCTTATATTGCGGGTGAGTTGCCCAAACTGGATCCGGGCTTCAAAGACAGGGGAAACGCCTTCATATGAGCGCGATTCATCTGCTTTCCCGGTAGCATGAATATTCATCAGGCGCTTGTATAGCTCCGCGGCATCCTCTGCGGGAACCTCTTCACCTGCTTCGTTTGTAAAGACGATTTTATACAGCGTATCGCCTTGAGCGTCACGCAAAACTTCATTGTTTGGCATAATGTCCTCGACCAGCTCAACACGGTAGCTGATCTGCAGACCATCATCGGACGCGGCGTTGAATGTATTCAAGCGGTTAAGCGGAATGCTGACAGGGTACCGGCTCAGATAGCTCTCCGGATCCGGATCCGTCATTAACCCCATCGACAGGCTGCTTGCCTGGTA
>JAEWRJ010000061.1 GCA_023460055.1 Bacillota bacterium
TCAAACCGCAGGAGATCCTGCTGGTGGTGGACGCGATGACCGGACAGGATGCCGTTAACGTGGCCTCTGCTTTTAACGGCAAGCTGAGCATTGACGGCGTGATCATCACCAAGCTTGACGGCGACACACGCGGCGGCGCAGCCCTCAGCGTCCGCGCGGTAACAGGAAAACCGATCAAGTTTGCCGGTACGGGCGAAAAAATGGACGCGATGGAGCCCTTTCATCCCGACCGAATGGCTTCCCGCATCCTTGGTATGGGTGATGTGCTCACCTTGATCGAAAAAGCAACCGAGGCTATGGAGTTTGAAGAGATAGCCAAGCAGCAGAAGAACAAGGGTCCGGAGGATATGACGCTGGACGATTTCCTTGATCAGATGCAACAGCTCAAAAAGATGGGGCCTCTTCAAAACGTGCTGGGCATGCTGCCCGGCATCGGCAACAAGATCAAAGACATAGAGATATCTGACGACGCCATGAAGAAGCCGGAGGCGATCATCCGGAGCATGACCCTCAAGGAGCGGCGCAAGCCTGATATTCTCAACGCCAGCCGCAGAAAGCGTATCGCCGCGGGCGCGGGGGTCACGGTGCAGGATGTCAACCAGCTGATGCGGCAGTTTGATCAGATGCGCAAGATGATGAAGCAGATGATGGGAAACAAGCGCGGCCTGCGGGGAAAAATGAAAATGCCCCCGTTTAACTAAGCGGTTATCATAGATAATATGATTTCCATATATGTACAATAATTAGGAGGAACCAAACCAGATGGCAGTTAAAATTCGTCTCAAGAGAATGGGCATGAAGAAGAAGCCCTTCTACCGTGTTGTTGTCGCCGATGAGCGCACCCCCCGTGACGGCCTCTTCATCGAAGAGATCGGCACCTATGATCCCATGACCAACCCCGCCCAGATCAAAATTGATGTGGAGAAGGCCGCTGCCTGGATGAAGAAGGGCGCCCAACCCACCGACACTGTGCGTATCCTGCTGAAGAAGGCCGGCGCAGCGAAGGCTGAATAAGGGATAAAGGAGCACCAGATGAAGGAATTGGTCCTTTTCTTAGCCAAGTCGTTGGTTGAACACCCGGATGATGTACAGGTAACCGAAACCGAAGGCCCGGAGGCGACCATTCTTGAACTGAATGTCGCGCCCGACGATATGGGCAGAGTGATCGGCAAACAAGGCCGCATTGCCAAGGCTCTCCGCAGCGTTGTCAAAGCTGCTACGGAAAAAGGCGGCAAACCGGTCTTTGTCGAAATCCAGTAATGCAGTCTACCAAAGCGCCGCTGAAGCGGCGCTTTTATAAAGAGGTATATATGATATCCAAATATCTGCTGATCGGTACGGTGGTCAAACCCCAGGGGATCTATGGCCAGGTGAAAATCAAACCCCTGACTGACGATCCCAACCGTTTTCTTGATCTGAAAGAGGTACTGATCTCACGGCGCGAAGGCGAGGAACAGCAGCCTTGTGCTATCAGTCAGATCAGTGTGCGGCAGGGTTTTGTTTATGCCGCACTATCCGGTTCGGATGATCGCAGCAAGGCGGAGGAACAGCGGGGATGGATGCTGTATGTACGCCGTGAGGATGCCGTGCGGCTTGATGAGGATCAACACTTTATTGCCGATCTGATTGGCTGTAAAGTGGTTGACTCAAAGGATTGCGAAGTGGGGGTTCTGCGTGAAGTCCTGCAGCCCGGAGCCAATGATGTCTATGTCATCGATTTGAAGGAAGGCGGGAGCATGATGCTGCCGGCGCTTTTAAAAGCTATTCCCCAGGTCAATATAGAGAAGCGCCTCATTACCATCAACGAGGACATACTGGATGAGGTAGCCGTCATTGAACATTGATGTGCTGACGATCTTTCCGGATATGTTCGCGCCGCTTGAACTGAGTGTGATCGGCAGGGCAAGGCAGGCGGGTAAGCTGGGTATCCGGATCACGGATATCCGTCCTTTTTCGAAGAGCAAGCATAAAAATACAGATGATTACCCCTTCGGCGGCGGGGCAGGCATGCTGATGACGCCTCAGCCGATCATGGATGCCATTCGCGCTGTATCGCCTGATCCTTACCCCGGCAAACGTATTCTGATGAGTCCCAGAGGCTTGACCTTAACGCAGGAGATCGCCAATGAGCTCAGCCGGGAGGAGAACCTGCTGATACTGTGCGGACATTATGAAGGCGTTGACGAGCGTGTCATTGATGCCTGTATCGACATGGAACTGTCGATCGGAGATTATGTTCTGACCGGCGGTGAACTGCCTGCCATGGTGCTGATCGACTGCCTGGCCAGACAGATTGAGGGTGTATTGGGCAGCGAGGAAAGCGCCGGGGATGAGAGTTTTTCATCTTCAGGCCTGCTTGAATACCCTCAGTATACAAGGCCCCGGGAGTATGAAGGCCTGGAGGTGCCCGAGGTGCTTTTGTCGGGGGATCATGCCCGTATCAATGCCTGGCGCCGTCAGCAATCGCTGCTGATCACCGCCAGGCGCAGGCCTGAACTGCTGAAAAAAGCCGTCCTTTCAGATAAAGAAAGATCCTGG